>NZ_FOQW01000029.1:0-37060 GCF_900113845.1 Methylobacterium brachiatum
AGGGCGTCTGCTTTCGACCGAGGCCGTGTCAAAACGCATTTAACATGGCCGCCAGCGTCGATCGGCAGGATGATGACGACGGCGCGGCGCGCTGCTTCAGGCTCGAATGGCCTGGATGAGCCGGGTTGCGCCGAACAAGCGGATCATCCGTTTCAGGTTGTAGGCGAGGATTGCGAGGCTCATCTCGGTTCTCACGCCTTTCAGGCCCTTCGTCAGGAAGGGCGTGCTGCCCATCCAAGCTTTCAGCGTCCCGAAGACGTGCTCGACCGTGGCGCGCCGTACCGCCATGGCGTCCGGCATGGCATCGAGCCGCCTCTGCATGGCCTCCAGCACCGCCTCGTGCTTCCAGCGCTTGAAGCGTTTGAACTTCTCGGTCGTGCAGCGCGCTCGCATCGCGCAGGCCTGGCAGGCGTCCAGGTTGCGGTAGTGATGGATGTCACCGTGTCGATCGGAGCGCGCGTTAGACTTCGTCAGCACAGCGCCGGCGGGACAGACGTAGTGATCGGCCGCGGCGGCGTAGACGTAGTCGGCGCGCACGAAGAGCCCCTTCTTGGCTCGACCCGACGTGTCGGCCCGCGGCATGGCCGGTAGGATGCCCGTGCCTTCGCAGGCCAGAACCTCGTCGCCGCTGTAGTAGCCGCGATCGGCCAGGACCACGATCTCCCCCGCGTCGATGGCCTGCTTGGCCCGATCACCCATCGGCACGAGCTGGGTGCGGTCGTGGCCCTCGTTGACGACCTCATGGGCGACGACGAGATGATGCTTGGGATCGACCGCAATCTGGACGTTGTAGCCGACGATGCCGGTGCCACGCCCGCTCGTCGCCATCGAGCGGGCGTCCGGGTCGGTCAATGAGACCTGTCCGTCGTCCGCGGTCTCGACCTGCGCCTGCATCTCGCGCAGGAAAGCCATCTGTCGGCGCAGGGCGGCGATCTTCTCATCGATGCGCTGCGTGCGTGCCTCGGGGACGTCGCTGCCCTCCCTGTCCGCCCGATCGAGCGCTGCGAGGTAGCGGGCGATGCTGGCCTCCACTTGTTCCAGGCGCTTGGCGACCTTGGCCACGGTGTAGTTGCGGTCCCGGTTATTGACCGCCTTGAACTTTGACCCATCCAAGGCGACGGTCGCCCCGGCGAAGAGCTGCAGATCCCGGCACAGCACCACAAACTGCCGACAGGCCGCCTGGATCGCAGGCCCGTTGTCGCGCCTGAAGTTAGCGATCGTCTTGTGATCGGGAGCCAAGCGACCGGTCAGCCACATCACCTCGATGTTGCGCTGTGCCTCACGCTCAAGTCGCCGGCTCGACGGCACTCGGTTGAGATAGCCATAGAGGTAGAGCTTCAGAAGCGTGGCCGGATCATAAGCAGGCCGCCCGGTCGCTGCGGGCTCGAAGCGGGTGAATCCGAGAGCGCCTAGATCGAGTTCGTCGATGAAGACCTCGATCACCCGAACCGGATTGTCGGCGGTGACATAGTCGTCCAGAGAACTGGGCAGCAACCAGGACTGCCTACGGTCCTGCCCTTCGACAAACCGACCCATGCTGGCCTCCGCAGATGAGGCCGCGAGTTTATCTCAGAAGGGACTTTTGACACAGCCTCGACCCAACCCGGTCACTCAGCTGACAAGGTAGGTAGCCCGAAAGCGGACGCGACCGGTTGCACGTCCTGCCTGCGCGCCTGACGGTAATCACGGGGGCTTAAGTCGTAGCGGTCCTTGAAGCGGCGGGCGAAATGCGCCTGGCTGCTGAAGCCGCAGCCGTAAGCCAGCATGCCAATCGACAGGTGCGCAGAGGCCGGATCGCTCAGGCGCTTGGCTGCCGTCTCCAGGCGCCGTCCCCAGATGTAGTTGGAGATGTGCCGGCCGCGCTCGTGGAACAGTTCCTGCAGCCGGCGCAGCGACACGCCGACCGCGGCGGCGAGCAGGGGCGGGTCGAGGCCTGGATCGCCGAGGTTGGCCTCGACATAGGCCTTGGCGCGCTGGACCGTGGCGTTGCCATGAACGGAGCGCGGCACCTCCTGCGCCATCCGTTCGGCGAGGCTGGCCACGATGAGGTCGATGCCGATCGACGCCATGCGCTCGGCCCCGTCTGGCGTGAGGTTTCGACTGACCTGCATCAACTCGGTCAGGAAGCCCGTCGCCAAGGCGGTGCTACCGAGGTCTGAACCGATCGTCAGCCCGCTGTAGAGGTGGGCTGGGCCGAGGAAAGACTCCAGTCGCTCACGGGGTAAGTGGAGAGTGAGCATCTGGCTGCCCGAACTGTACTCCTGTGCAGCCGGACTGGAATCGAGCACCATCAGATCGCCAGGACGTTGCACCGAGGTCTTGTCGGATTGACCAGTCTTTGCGACCCCCGCGAGCCGGAGGAATATTCCGAGGGCGTTTTCCTGGCCGTGGCGCCGGACTAGATTGGGCGTCGCCTCAGCCCGCAACGCACTGTGCGAGGTGCGTATCGCTTCGATCGAGCCGATCTTGGCAAATTCCAGCTTACCGTCGAATGGATCGTCGGTTAGGCGCTTTAACTCGGTTGGCACGCGCATCTCGGACATCGCATCGCGCCAGCTCTTGAATTTATTGCTTGGGTGTAAGCCCTCCGTTGAAAACAGCGTCTTCATGTGCTCAATTATATACAGCGATATTGTGTTATTCAAAATGCCCGCATCTGCATGAAAAGCGCGCGCGATACTAATTTATGATAGAAATTGTTTTGTGTCAAAATCCAACAACCGGCAACTTAAGATATATTCTGCGGCTGTTTCACGGCGTAGGAACGTTCTTGATGATCGATAAGGTTTAAACAGGAACTTTGGAATAATTAAGCGACGGCCATGGCGGCTTAAATCTGTAATGGAGACGTCCTCACATTGGCCGGCGGGCCGTAATTGAGCACGGGACGAGGTCCGTTTTCATGCTCTCGTGTTCAAAACCGGAACGGCAGAAATCCACCCTTCTCAGACATCACAAGGCCATGCTGAGTGACTTCAAACCCTAATCGATCAGCCGTCTAATCATCTTCGCCGGAACGCCGCCGACCAATATTCCCGGCTCCACATCCCGGGTCACGACTGATCCGGCAGCAACTATAGATTGCTCCCCGATCGTGACGCCGCACAAGATGAGGGCACCGGCCCCGATCCAGACGCCGTCGCGCACGCAAATATCCTTATGAAACGTCAGCCTCGTTTCCTCTGTTCGCTCGTGAAACCCCTCGACGACGAGCGTGTGGGTCGATGTTTCGAAGCTTACCCGGGGACCGATCATGCACCGATTGCCGATCTCGATCCGTGAGTCCCGGCATGCAAATCGGACCTCGGAATTGACGAACGTCTGATATCCTATCGTAAGCCCTCGGACGGTCTCGGTGCTGAAACTCTGCTCGAACACGAGGGGACTTGAAATATGCGATCGTGTCCCGACCCGAACGCCGATATGACGCAACAACGCCCGCCGTACGCCGTTGAAGGCGTAGAAGTTCGGACATCTATTGTATATGATCAGAACAAAATAGCTATATAATCGCCATAAATGGAGCGCGTTCAACGTATCCACCTATCGCCAGCCCCTAATTAGGCCGGGCCCAATTCAGTATTATCCCGATTCTCGCATCCCGGGCAAGCGCGTCGCGGGCGGGGATCAGGCCAGGTGCAGGTAGGCCGGGTCGAACAGGCCGCGCTTCATCAGCCCGTCGAGGTCGTGGATCGTCAGGCGCCGGCCGCGCAGGGCGATCAGGCCGGCGCCGCGCAGCGCCTTCAGGGTGCGGTTGATGTGAACGCTGGTCTGGCCCAGGGCGTCGGCGAGGTCGGGCTGGGTCACCGGCATCGGGATCGTGTTCCCGTCCGCGAGGCCGACGCGGGCCAGCCGCAGGTACAGCTCGCAGAACAGGTGCGCGAGCCGCTCGATCGCCGTGCGGCGCCCGACGCTGGCGATCCATTCCCGCTGGAGCGCGGTGGTGTCGCGCATCTCCAGCCACAGGCATTCCTCGAGCGCCGGCCGGGCCCGGACCGCCGCGCCGATCTGGTCCGGCGCGATGCGGGCGACCGTCACCGATGTGAGCGCCCCGATGGCGTGGTCCATGCGCGCCCGGCGGGTGACGCCGGGGTCGCACAGGTCGCCGGGCAGGAGCAGCGAGACGATCGCGCGCCGCCCGTCGGGAAACTGCCGGTACCGGCAGGCCCAGCCGTCGAGGATGAGGTGGGTGTGGTACGGGTCGTCGTGCTGGCCGACGATGTCCTGGCGCGGCGCGACCGGACGCACGTGCTGGCGGGCGAGCCCGTCGAGGGCCGCGCGGTCCTCGGGCGCGAGCCGGACATGCCGCTCCATCTTCCGCACGAAGGGGTTGGTCACGTCCGCCTCCGGTCAGAGGCGGCTGCGGCGATGCGGCTCCCGGCCCGGCACCGGCCGGCCACCCGGCCGAGGACCCACGCCGGCCGCATCACGCACGATCAGGCCGCCGGCCAAGGCGTGCGGCACGAAGACTAGTCTCGGCACGGGATATATCGGCTTCCGAACGTCGAAGTCTGGAGAATTTCGACGGCTTATGCCGCGACCGCGCAGCCGCGCGCTAACCTGCGTTAAGCGACCGCCCTGCCGGCCGGCGCGCGCCAGCCCATCACCTCACTCGGCGGCGGCGCCCACCGAATCGGCCATCCGGGCCTGCCGGGTGCCGAGGGGCTGGGGCTCGCCCACCGTCGTGTCCTCGGCGGTCTGATGCTCCATCTCAGCATTCAGCTGGGCACCCGCGAGCACGATCATGGTCGAGATCCAGATCCAGGTCATGAAGCCGATGGCGGCGCCGAGGGAGCCGTAAGTCTTGTTGTAGCTGCCGAAATGGGCGACGTACCAGGAGAACAGCAGCGAGGCGACGAGCCACAGCAGCGCCGCGGAGGCTCCCCCCGGGGTGACCCAGCGCCAGCGCGGCGCGTCCCGGCTCGGGCCGTAGCGGTAGAGCAGGGCGAGCCCGAGCAGGACCGCCACGAGCAGCGCCGGCCAGCGCAGCAGGGTCAGCCACCAGGCATCGGCGCCGAGCCCGACATACGACAGCACCACCGGCAGCACCACGACGGCGCCCAGCGCCAGGATCAGGAAGGCCAGCGCGCCCGCCGTGAAGGCCAGGGAGACGAGGTTGAGCACGAAGAAGTTGCGCTTCTCGCGCTCGTTATAGACGATGTTGAGCGCGTCGAAGACGTGCTTCACGCCGCCATTGGCGCTCCAGACCGACAGGACGATGCTGATCAGCAGGCTGAAGCCCAGCGCGGTGTTACCCTGCTCGTTCAGCCGCTTGACCTGGTCGCCGACGATGTCGAGCGCCCCCTGGGGCAGGATGCCCTGGAGGCTGGTGAGCTGGTCGTTGATGGTCGAGGCGTCGGCCACGAGGCCGTAGCAGGAGACCAGCGCCGCCACCGCCGGGAAGATCGCCAGGAGGGTGAAGAAGGTCACCCCCGCCGCGATCAGCGAGAGGCGGTTCTCGCCGATGTCGCGATAGGTGCGCAGCGCGATGTCCTTCCAGCCCTTGGCGGGGATCTCGGCCGGATGGCTGGCGCCCCGGCCGCGATCCGCCTCGGTCCGGGCCACCGCCTCGGCCTCGCGGCCCTCGTGCGTGGGCGACGGCTTGCGCGCCGACGAGCCCGCGAAGCCGGATTGCGCCCCCGGATCCGCCCGCCGTCCGGTCGGCGCGGCTGCCCGGCGCGGGAACGCGACCAGGCCGACGAGCGCGGTGGCGAGGGCTAGGGTCCAGACGGTCGAAGCCTGCCCCCCGGAGTCGCGGGCCGCGTTGCGGTCTGGATCGGGAGAAGCCATCGGTACGCCTCGACACGGGTTCGCGAAAAACGCCTTCGAACCGGCCCCCCACGGGTTGCCGATCCGACAGGGAACGCCGCGACGCGCAGACCGGTTCGCGGCCCGGTTGCAATCCGCCACGGTTCCGGCGCCCGGTGCCGGGGATTGCTTGTATTGGGCCGGTTTCATCTTCGGCCCGGCCTGTTCTAACCCATGTTGGGGCGTAGGCCGCTTGGGCGCGCCACAAGCGTTCTCGACGGGCGCGACCAGCCCGTTCGGCGACGCCCGGACCTTATGCCCGACATCGAAGGCCGCACCCTGCTCGATCCGTCCCACGACATCCGGCACGGCCTGCCGGAAGCGATCCGCACGCACCTCGGAACGCTGCTCGGCCTTACCTACGATCAGGTCGGCCCGGCCCCGGGGGCCACGTCGGATCGCTTCGCCGACCTGCTGGCGCGCCTCGACGCCGCGCTCACCCGAGGCGACGACGCGCGCGACGCGGCGTTCCGCGCCGGCCTGCTGAAGGTGGTGCCGGCCCTGCACCGCTTCGCGGTGTCGCTGACCCGCGACCCGGCCGCGGCCGACGACCTCGTTCAGGACACGCTGCTGCGCGGCTGGCGCGGGCGCGCCGGCTTCACCCCCGGGTCGAACCTGGAAGCGTGGCTGTTCACGATCCTGCGCAACGTGTTCTACAGCCAGCACCGCAAGCACGGCCGCGAGATCCCCGACACCGACGGCAGCTATGCCGAACGGCTGACCAGCGTGCCGGAGCAGGGCGGCCATCTCGACCTGCAGGACGTGCGCGCCGCCCTCGACCGGCTCGCGCCGGTGATGCGCGAGGCGCTGGTCCTCGTGGCGATCGAGAACCTCAGCTACGAGGAGGCCGCCGCCGTCATGAAGTGCCAGATCGGCACCGTGAAGAGCCGGGTCTGGCGCGCCCGGGAGCAGCTCGCCCGGATGCTCGGCTATACCGGGGCCGAGATCGGCAGCGATGGGGTGATGCTGTCGGTGACCGGGACCTCCGCCTGACGGAGGCCGGAGGATTTCCACCGCCGAATACCCCTATCCGCAGCGCTTCCCTCTGTATTCGCCAACAAATTTGACTTAAGTGAAGGCGCCCGGGCTGATTCCTGGGCGACATAGGGCGAGTTGGGTCGATCCGTCGTCCTGGCTCAGCTCCCGTCGGTGTGACATCCCCCCGATCCACCGACGGGAGCCCCTTTCGGGGCGCGCCCGTCAGCGCGCGGCGTCGTCGCCCCGGTCCGCGTCGAGCTGCTGCAGCAGCTCCGCCAATCTGGGATCCAGCGCCTCGTCGATCACCGGATCATAGAGCGCCTGCAGCTGGCGGCCGAGCCGCATCCGCGTCTGCGCGTCGAGGACCGGAGCGCCGGCCGCGATCGGGAAGACCCGCAGGGTGGTGGAGGCGGTCCCGGGCGCGGATCTCGGGGCGGCGCGCTGATGATCGGGCTGTGGCATGCTGCCTACATCGGCCTGGAGGGGCGCGACGGCAACCACCCGGCGCCAGGAAGTCTCAGTCTCAGGCCTCGCCCGATTCTACGCATCGTCCTCGGGCGCGAACACCTCGCCCTTCTCGGCCAGCACCGTGTCGGCCTCGTCGCGGGCCAGCACCTCCGGATCGGCCCGGCCGAGCGCCTGGGCCAGCGCCCGCTCCCAATCCGGCGGCAGCGGACGACCCTCGGCGGCCAGGAGCGCGGCGGTCCGGTCGCGCAGCCGCGCCCAGGCCTCCGTATCCAGGCCGGCGACGGCGCCGCCGAGGCCGAGCTCGGCCGCGGCGCGCGCGGCGGCGTTCGTGGCGGCGTCGGTCCAGGCGGACGGGGCAGGGGTGTCTGTCGCGGCGGGTTCGGTCGTGCCGTGTTCGGTCATGGCGGCCTCGCGCGGGGTCTCGGGTCCGCCATCGGACATAGGGCTCGCGCGCCGGAGGTCAGCGCAGCCCGTGGCGGGCGATCTCCTCCGGCACCAGCTCGGCCGCGTCCTGGCGCGCCAGGATGGCGTCGAGGCCGACCGGGCGGTCGTCCCAGGCGTCGACGCCGACATCGCAGGAGCGGCTGGTATCGGGTAGCCAGCCATGGCTGTGCCCGTAGAGATGGCGGGTCTCCCGCCACAGGCCGGGCCAGGCCCGGTGCGCGTAGTGCGACAGGAACAGGCGGTGCTCCCGGCCCTGCGCGTCCGGCACCGAGATCCGGGCGCTGTCGACGGGCGGCTCCGCCCAGGGCAGGTCGAGGACGCGGTTCGAATCGTGGTTGCCGCGAACCAGGCGCTTGATGCCGTTGAGTTCGGCAAACAGCTCCGCGCAGCGGGCGCGGCTCGCCCCCGCAGCGAAGTCGCCGAGATGCCAGACCGCGTCGTCGGGCCCGACCACGGCGTTCCAGCCGGCGACCAGGGCGGCGTCATGCGCCTCGAGGCTGCCGTAGCGCGCCTGACGGTGGCGGAGGATGTGCGGGTCGCCGAAATGCGTGTCCGCGGTGAAGAAGATCGCCATGCCGTGAGATGTCGCCGTTCAAGCCCGTCACCGCATCCGGCGCCGAGGCGAGGTGGATCGGGGCCGGCGCCGAGCAAGCCCGGCGCGGCATCGTGCCCGCAACCGGCGGGGATCGCGACCGACGCACCCGCGGAGCCCCGAGGCCGCACCCGATTGCCCCGCGCGCGACCGGGCCTCTATCGTCGTCGCGATGCTCGATCCCACAGCCTACGCGCACCTTCTGGACGCCGCCCGCGCGCATCCGCCCCTGGAGGCCGCGATCCGGCAGGTCGGCCCGCTCCGGATCGATCCGCCGCCGCAGGCCTGCCTGGCCGACCGGCTGTTCGTCGAGGTCGTGAACCAGCAGCTCTCCACCCGGGCCGCGGCGGCGATCTGGGCCCGGATCGAGGCCGCCGCGGCGGCGGCCGGTTCGAGCCCGCGCGGGCTGTTCGAGACCGGCGACCCGGCGCTGCTGCGGGCCTGCGGCATCTCGGGCAACAAGGTCCGCGCCCTCCAGGCGATCGTCGCCGCCGAGGCGGCGGGCCTGCTCGGCCCCGACCTCGCCCACCGGCCACATGCGGAGCGCGCCGCGATCCTGTGCGGCATCCGGGGCGTCGGCCCCTGGACCGCCGACATGGTCGGCATCTTCCATTTCCACGATCCGGACATCTGGCCCGAGGGCGACGTGGCGGCGGTGGGCTGCCTGCGCCGGCTCACCGGCGGCACCGACACGCGCAGCCTCGCGGCCCCCTTCGCGCCCTATCGCTCGATCCTCGCCCGCTACCTGTGGCGCATCAAGGACGCTGCCCCGGCCGAGCCCCCGACCCGCCCCGCACCCCGCCCCCGGCGCCCCCGCCCCGCGACGAAATCCGGGTGACGGACGCCCCCCGATCGGCTATCCGTTCCGCGGGCGCAGGGCCTGTAGCTCAATGGTTAGAGCCGACCGCTCATAACGGTCTGGTTGCAGGTTCGAGTCCTGCCGGGCCCACCGCCTGTTTTGCGGGGTGTTGGTCCCGCTCGATTTTTCCGGATTTAGCCCGCACATGACTATCGGGTGAGGAGGGGCACGATCCCTCTATAGCCAGTTTTGCCCAGTTGGCAGTCCGCGTAGAGACAGTGATTTCCTGGCCCCGTCCGACCGGCGCGTTGAGCTACCAGTCGGTCGCGCCAGCCCGTCGTGTGTCGCTCAGATCATCCCGCCGCAGAGCTTAGGCACAAAACGCATGCGACGCCACATGATTCAGGTAACGGGAGACCCTAGGTAGGGTACCATTCAAGCCCCTGCGCTGACACAGGAAACGAGCGCGACTGCGGCGAGATCGTTGCCGGCCAAGCGGTCGTGTTGGGTCGCGGCGCGGCGCCGGTTTTTGATGTGGCCGAACAGGCGCTCGATCTGATTGCGCCGTCGGTAGGCGATCCGGCTGTGCTTGTCGGGCACCGTCCGGGCGGCCGTGGACGGGATGAGGGCGATCACCCGGTGGCTCTTGAGCCAATCCCTCAAGCTCCGCGCGTCGTAGGCCTTGTCGGCGATCAGACGCTTGGGCGGCGCAGCAGAGGCAGCGCCACGGTGATGTCGGCCACGTTGCCGGGTGTCAGGGCGAACGCAACCGGTCGGCCACGACCATCGGCCAGGCCATGGATTTTGCTCGTGAACCCGCCGCGCGTCCTTCGACAGGCTCAGGTTGAGGCGGCTGATGGCTTGGCTCCAGCCCCGTTTATGGATGGCCCGCCCCTCACCGTGCTGCGCGGCTAGGATTGCAGTGTGGCTCACAGGGGAGATGGAGCGGACCGATGGCCATCCCGGTACTGGGGATCGATCTTGGCAAGAACAGCTGCAGCCTTGTCGGGCAGGATGCGACCGGTCGGGTCGTCCTGCGACGCCGGATGCGGCGCGAGACGGTGATCACCCTCGGTGCGACGCTTCCGGCCTGCGTCATCGCCATAGAGGCGTGCTGTGGCGCGCATCACATGGGCCGGGTGCTGGCCGCTCAAGGCCACACCGTCCGGCTGATGTCGCCAGAATATGTGCGGCCCTACGTCAAGGCACAGGACAACGACGCGCGCGACGCCGAGGCGATCGCGGAGGCCGCGGCGCGTCCGACCATGCGGTTCGTCGCGCTGAAGTCGGAGGCGCAGCTCGACAGGCAGACCCTGCACCGCCCTGATGAACCAGATCCGAGCCGTCCTTCTGGAGCGCGGTCACATCGTCCCGCAGGGACGCGCCAAGCTCGCAGCCAGCTTGGAAAGTCTGCTCGATACCAAGGCGGTCTCAGACCTCAGGCCACGGATGCGTAGCTTGGTGGCGGACGTGCGTGAACGCTGGCAGTCCCTCGACGGGCGCATCGCAGCACTCGACGCAGAGTTTGCCGAACAGGCTCGGACCGACGAGAGCGCTCGCCGGCTCACCACCATCCCGGGCATCGGCGCACTCAACGCGACGGCGCTGGTCGCGGCTATCGGTATCGGTCACGTGGCCACCTTCGCGCGCGGGCGTGATCTGGCAGCCTGGCTCGGCCTCGTGCCGCGGCAGGTCACGACCGGCGGACGGCCCAAACGCGTCGGCATCACCAAGCGCGGCAGCAAGCACCTGCGCAAGATGCTGATCCAGGGTGCACGGGCCGCGATGCCGACCCTTCGCCAAAGCGATACGCGGATCGGCCAATGGCTCCGGGGCCTGCTGGCGCGGGCGCTCGCCAACACCGCCGTCGTTGCGCTGGCGGCTAAAATGGCCCGGATCGTCTGGGCGCTGCTGCGCCACGAGCGCGTCTACGAGCCGGCGGCGGTGGCTGTCTGAACCGAGCTTGGTCGGCGAAGCCTTCGCCGGCCTTCCGATGTCTGCGAGCGGTGAGAGGAAGATGGCCTAACAGTCGATCGGTGTTCTGTAAGCCTCCGGCGGAAAATGGCGCCCGACGCCGACCCCTTTATGAGGACCAGGACGCGCAGATCTCCATCTTGGCCAACGGCATCGCCGGAAGGCCGGATACGTTTCTGCAGACTGCTCGCACCAGCGGATCCAAAGCCCCTTGCGGACGGGGCGGGCCATACGTTCCAGCCTCCCCGGCTTATATCGCGGCGGGCTTTTTTTATTTCCTAGCGCCCACTGCCGGCCGATAGGCTTGATCCGACGCTGCCAGAGAGTTGGCTCGGGGTGCCGATCAGGCTCCCATTCGGGTTCGTGTCCAAGTTGACATCCGGCGACTCCAGCCCGCCGGGCGAAGGATTCGTCGATTGAGCCGGATCGAAGACCTGCCGCCCGCCGGCCAAGGGCGTCACAACGCGATCGGGTCGAATGGCCGTCTCGCAAAAACCCTGGCAGATCGGAACCGTAAGGTCCGTCTCCTGACAGATCGGCTTCATCTCGCCTCGAACGCAGGTGCAGCGGCACAGGGCCGAGGCGGGTACAGGCAGCAGAGCCAAGGAAGCGGCGAGCAGGAATAAGCGCATGTGGATCCGTCACAAAGCCCGCAGCGGGTGAAACGGCTTACCATGGCACGCGCATCGGACCTATGCCTATCAGGTCGGCTCCTCGCCAGGTTGAGATAGCTCGACGCTGTAGCCCTGCCTGGCCAGCCAATCCCCATGCTCTTCCGTCACGACGGCAACGATGTGATCGGGAAGCTGCCCCTGCCACCGTCCCGGCCTACCATCCGTGACGTGCCCCTGGTGGATCAGCGTCTTCGGGTTATGGCCACGGTCGTTAACGCCGTCCGCCTTCGACGGGATGGCATCGACGATGCCGCGTAGCTCGTCAGCCGACAGATCGATGCCAAGCGTCTGGGCGATGCGCCGAACCGAACCGACCGGGTCGCTAACCATGTCCTCGTATGCGATATCCAGGTCGGCGCGCGTGCTCCACATATCATGCTGCCTGCGCGCGACCCGGCCGAAATCGAGTAGGACCGCATCGTTCGGGGCCCATCCCATGCTCTGCCCGGACACAATGATGTCGCGAATATCCCGATGCGACAGCAGGACTTTATCTGCCGGAGTGTCGGGCTCGAAGTCATGCATTTTCATGACCACGGCATCGACCTCGCCCTGAGTGCTGATATCGCTATGCCAACCAGCTCTCACATCCTTGTAGGCGTGGGCAACGACGAGACGTGTGGCATTGTAAAGCCACGTACTCCCCGATCTCGGAATCCCACAGCAGATTACGGTTAGCATCGCGCTTTCTTGTCCCTCTTATAGTAGTGCCACACCGGAGGCACTACTCAGCCAGCCGCTCGCTGCGTTTAATCAGTGAGTCTGACCTTCTTCACGAATGCACCGAGCCGACGAGCGTCCCCGGATGCCTCAATAAAATCTGACGAGTAAATGTCGATTAGGACTGGCGCCGATAGGTCCTTCGGCAGGGGCGCGCGCAAAGTAAACTCATCCCACGAACTTACGTCTTTGTGGACAGGCTCGCCATTACCGACCTTGACAGAGACATACCTGTCATCATCGCCAGAGAAGGAGGCCATCATATCGATTTCGACGAAGAGCTGCTCCGACCGCGATCCTCCATCGACTGCGAGCGTCAGCGTGGCGTGGTCATTTTTGGACCAAATGCCGGTCGTATCGAATGGATAAAATCCGCGCGGTGCCAGCTTGTCGAATATCTCCGGGCCGCCGCTGACTTCTTGTCCGACACTGATTGGCACCGCAGCCAACTCTGTAAGCCCACCAACAGAATTCGGAACGAAGCTGCCCACGACTTCATCGTATGACCGCTTTGCATTGAACCGCATTCCACCAAGCCGACTTTTGATGCGGTCGACGCAGAGGGACCAGACGGTCTGATTCACTGCGAGCATAGAGTTGTCGGATTGCTTGGAGCGCCAATGCCAGACTGCGGTCGCGCTCCCGGTAAAAGCCGCATCACCGCTCTGCGCCAGAAGCGTATAGAGGAAGATATCCTCACCAACTTCCAGCTCGGGATCATCCCCGATCACTCTTTGGATGGTGCTTCTTCGCGCGATCCAGGCATTACTCTGAATAAAGTTGTCGAGGTGGAGAAGGCGAGACAGATTGTATCGATCAAGAAATACAAGCTCTGATTGCTCTTCGATTTCTTTTTCAAGGGGGCCGTTAAAGTTATCAAAATGAAAATATACCCCTGGGTCATCTTCGCGACGCACGACGCCAGTATATGCCATGACGCAATCGGGATTGTTTTCGATCGCGTAGACGAGCTGATCGTAATGATTGGGAAAAACGGTGTCGTCGTCATCTAGATGGCACACGAACTCGCTGATGCATTTTTCGATCCCATGCCACAGCGCAGTCGAGCGAAACCCAGTGTCAGCAGAGCGGGTATATCGGACCGGCAATCCAGACCTTGCGAGGCCCGCGGCGTAATCCTCGATATCTGAGCGCCCCTTGTAATCAACGACGATGATGGAAAGCCTCAACGCCGGGCTGCGGCAGGCCAGCACCGACTGCACGGCGCGGTCAAGCATAGCGATGTCGCGGCCGCCGGCGCGGACAATGACATCACAAGTGGGAGCGCGAGGTTTCGGAAGCGTCGGGCTTCGCCTCTGATCCTTGTCGATATCGTGAGCGGAATAATTCTTGGCAAGAGGAGTCATCGACTCGATGACCGTCTGCGCGAACGGTATAATCTCTTCAGCCAGCTTCTTCTCGAGCGACCAGTGTTTGTCGAACCACGCTTTGCCGGCGCGACCCTTCTCATAAGAAGCATCCGGGTTGTTTCGGATATCCTCCATGATGTGTTCGATCTGATCAGCAAGACCTTTTGCCGTTGACCCAGGCTCAATGAAATAGGCTATGTTTTGAAGGTTGTCTTCCGCGAACTTGATTCGATCGCAGATGAGGACGCCGCCGACCGACAGCGTCTCGAAAATCCGCATGGAGGGCGTATTCTCACGAATGTGCTCTTGCTTGTGCAGGCAGAGCGCGACCCCGTGACTTGCCAGCGTCTCGACCAGGGAATGGCCATCGAAGGGAATTTTTCCTCCATACGACCCGGGCACATGGTCCCAGCTCTTTTCCGGTCCGTAGAAGCGACACAGACCACGCTTGTCGAGGTGCTGAAACAGACCCTTGTGCCGATCTCCGTCCCAATGGACGCCGACGTAGCAGAGCGTGGGACAGCGATTGTTTCTCAGCGCCTCGATATCTGTCTGATATGTCGTCGGCAGAAAGATGAACGGCGCTACAGGTTTTCTGATTGCGACACCCTGAATATTGTCTTTAACAAAGCGCCGTATTTGATCGTTCCCTGGAATCGACCCATCATAAGAAAGTATTGATTTGATCCGATACGGATCGCTTTTGAAAAAATCAGTTGGGCTCCACTGCAATCCAATCGTTGGAAATGGAGTTAATTTGCGCGAGAACTCGTGTGTCACCAGAACAAAGTCTGGCTCGCACTCGTATATATCTCCGCTTGTGACGACATGGACAGCTTCTACACCTATGTTGCCGCAAGCCCTGATGAACCGGGCGATGAATTCTTTCTCGGCGTTTTCTTCAAGATTGGGCCAGCTATCTTGTATCGCAATCTTCATGGCAGGTGCCCTTGCAGTCCTTATAAATGAGCGCGCGCGAGTAAGGTTCGTGCTATACCGTCATCCGCGATAGGGCACGTACAGATTTAGATCAAAATTTTCTCTGATCGACTTAAACGCCTTGCGCTTCAGATCCGGCTTTATCATTACAATATCACATTGCCAGAATGCATCATCATAATAACATGGCTCGACAATATCCAAGATCTCAAAACCATGATGCTGTAACGCGAACAGGCGCTCTGCGATCCGAGCATGATCAGCTTCGATGATAACGATTGCCGTTTGCTGGAGCGTCAGGTGTGCGCCCTCGATGACCTTCAGCTCGTGGCCGTCAATATCGATCTTGAGAAGATACGGCCCCTGGCGTGGGTAGTCAGACAGGAACGAGTCCAACTTGAACATTGGCACAGTACGATGCGACGAGGAAGACGCGGGCCCGTCAACGATTGAACTGTGGGAGATATCGACGCCCGCGATGACCGATTTGGTCTCCAGAGTCACCTCACCGTCCGCATTCGAGATGGCGCAATTGATGAACTCGTGGGAGATGCCGCGGTATGCCTCATCGATCGCTGGCTTGAACTCAGCCACCGGCTCAAAGAGCACGTGATGGCGATCTGGAAAGGCGCTGATCAGCTCCGGCGTGCCTGTAAGAATCCCGACATCTAATATAGTCTTGAATTCAATCCCCCGGCTCTTGATTAGATCAAGGCATTGTTCCTTGGTGGGGCGGCGCGACATTCGTCAAAAACCCGGCAATTATGCGCTCGCCCGTGTGCAAATATTGCGCCAGCGATAGCCGCCGCACAGGCACATCAGGCGCTTAGGCGCGCTCGACAGGGGGTGCCTGATGCCACAACATGATATCGAATGCGAGGGGCAGGGGGGCAAATTCCTGACGCCTGTTACACGGCATGGGCTGAAGTCCGCGATGTGTGGTCTATCCGCCGCCGATGATCGGGATCAGTTGCGCAATTCGTGCTCAAGGTTGGTTAGAACCAACCGCATCCGCTGACGCCTGCGCGCAGGCCTTCGCAATCACCGGCCCTTTCTCTGACGTGAGGCAATTGGTCTACGACTGTTCGCTTATCCGCCGCCACGCCGGCACGGTCGTCGGCCTCTTGCGCCCGCACGTCCCGCATCGCGGGCGCAGCGCAGCATTCGACACGAAGCTGTTCACCAGGCCATGGCGCCCATCGACATTGAGACGCCCCTTTCCGTAGATAAAGTGCTTAACGCCGCCGAGGGCATCGGCGGCGATCACCGGGCCCTGGCAGATAACCGTCTCGTCGATGACATGACGCCGTATAGCCTCGCGGTATTCCCGGGCCACAACCAAGGCCTAAGCCAACCTCAGACCGGAGCGCATATCGTCTACCGGAGCCTTACGGGTATGGGCTACATCACCGTTTTCAACGGGTCATCGGACCGTATGGCTGAGATCTGGAACCCTACCTCCGAAGAAACTCTCGCGGAGCGGGCCGAGGTCGGTGCTTAAGGAAGTCGGGAGACCTCAGAATCCCTTGAAAACTCCTCACTCCTACCCTGCGAGAAAAACAGTAGATACATACATTACGGGAGACCATACGAAATATATCTTACAATTGGAAGGCATTCTTGTTCCACCAATCGGGGTTAAGTTTTGGATTTTTATTGCTAAATTTCTGACTTTCCGGATCCGCTGCGTGTTTTTTTAGATCGTTGTTGTCGCTCGGTAAGTTCGGCTTGGTCCCGTACCCCACTCCCGCCGCCTTGCACGGCATCAGTCCAGCCTCCCGAATTCACGGGCCGGATCATCTGCGACGCTGAGACCGCGTCTGCCCGGGGGCGATCACGGGGCTGGAGCGTTTACCCGAAACCCACATCCGATTCTGGTCACGGCCTGCCTCATCGGTCCTGCCCAAAGGCACGGGGACCGGCCTTGCAACCCCTGAGCGCTGATCCGATGAGTTCCGACCTGACTGTCTACTACGATGGCGGCTGCCCGCTCTGCCGAGCCGAGATCGGCCACTATCGCCGATGCCGTGGAGCCGAGCGGATCGCCTTCGTCGACGTCGGCCACACCGCGCCACAGGTCGGCCTCGGACCGGATCTCGATCGGGCCGACGCGCTGCGACGCTTCCACGTGCGGGGCGCCGACGGCCAGCTCGTGTCGGGTGCTGCGGCATTCGCCCGCCTGTGGCGTTTCCTGCCGCATTGGCATTGGCTCGGCCGTCTCCTCGACCTGCGCGTCTTCGGGCTGCGGCCCCTCCTGCCGCTGGCTGAGGCGGCCTACCGGCTGTCGCTGCCCTTACGGCCACGCCTGGCACGGCTGATCGCGCGCCGGCGCCGCTGAGCTGCCCCTGCGCCCTGCTCGGACGGCCACACCGGGAACGCGGATCGGATCTCCGGGCCACTCTGGCGGCATCCGAATGGCTTGGGCGCACGGGTGAGACCGCTACGGCCGTCGACGAGGCCTCAAGCCGAAGCGACCGCGTAACAAACGCCGAAGATGTGAATGAGCGTGGTCCTTACCGGATTGGCCGTCGAGGCTAGATCGTTACCGAGGTGGCTTTGGCCGCACGCCGGTCGCGTCATGTGGATGGCCTGGAGACACGCGATGACGCAGATGCTGAGCCGTCGGCACCTTCTCGGATGCGGCTGCCATCTCGGCGCGGGGATGATCGCCGCAGGGGCGATGCGGCACCCGGCCCTGGCTGCCGTGCCGAGCACCAAGAAGACGGAAATGACGCCGGATCAGGCGCTGAAGGCCCTCAAGGACGGCAATTCCAGCTACCTCACCGACTCGCCCGTGCGCTCCGCCCAGGGCCGTGAGCGCCGCATCGAGATCGCGCTGGGGCAGACGCCCTTCTGTGTGCTGGTCAGCTGTTCCGACAGCCGCGTCTCGCCGGAGATCCTGTTCGGTCGCGGTCTCGGCGAACTGTTCATCGTGCGCAATGCCGGCAACACTGTCGACACGACGGCGCTCGGCTCGATCGAGTATGCCGTGGCACAGCTCGGCGTGCCCCTGATCCTGGTGATGGGCCACAGTCGCTGCGGGGCCGTCGAGGCCGCCGTGAGCGTGGTCCGGAACAACACCACCTTCCCGGGCGCCATCGGCCAGATGATCGAGCCGATCGTGCCGGCGGTCCTAACAGTCCGGGACAAGCCGGGGGACCTCGTGGAAAACTCCGTCCGCGCCAATGTCGACCGCACGGTGGCGCGCCTGCGGTCGGCCGCCGAGCCACTCCTCACCGACCCGCAGAAGAGCGGCAAGCTGCGCGTGGTCGGCGCCGCCTACAGCCTGGACACGGGCAACGTCGACTTCTTCAACGAAGGATAACGGCAGCGCCCGCCGGATCCCGCCCTCGCCCCGGGCCGCTGCGATCTGCCCCGGCCCGGTCGGGACGCGTCTGCCGCTAACCGCTTCCACACCACCGCGAAAGCTGGCATCCTAGGCCCGTGATCCTCTGGTTGGCCCTTCGGCGGCTGCTTCCGCTTCTGGCGGTTCTGAGCCTTGCCCTGACGCCGGTCGCCGCGCCCGCGGCGGTCGCCGGCATGCATGCGCCGATGGCCCAGGCGGCGGCGCCGCATGGGCACGACCACGCGATGGCCATGGCCGAGGATGCCATGGCGGCCATGCCGTGCTGCCCGCCCGAGGCGGCGCCGGCCGATCAGCCGGCGGATGGCGCCAAGGGGGGCTGCCTCAAGGGCTGCCCGCTGATGGCCATGTGCCTGGGCAGCCTCGCCTCCCTGCCGCCCTCCGGGATCGGACTGCCGGTGCCCCGCGCCGCCGGGGCGACCGCCTTCGCGCTCAGCGCCGAGGGGTTCGCCAGCGTCACCGGGACGCCGCCGCCCGAGCCGCCCCGAGCCTGAACCCGATGAAGCGGGCCGCCGCGCCCGCGTGAGGCCGCACGCCCGTGCGGCCGGCCATCGTGTTCAGGAGATTCTGCGTGACCCTTCATTCTGTTGCCCAATCCTGGGCGCGCGCCTGCGCGGCCGCGCTCGTCGGCGTCGCCTTGACGGTCCCGGCCCGGGCCGCGCCCGCGGATTACCGGTTCGAGCTCGTCACCCAGGAGGCCAAGGTCGGCGAGGCCGTCCTGACGGTCCGCCTGGTCGACACGCGCAGCGGCCAGCCGGTCACCGATGCGGTGATCTTCGCCAAGCGCATCGACATGGCCCCCGACAGCATGGACGAGATGACCTCGACCCTGGCGCAGCTCCCGTCCACGGAGCCGGGCCTCTACCGGTTCAAGACCAAGCTCACCATGGCGGGCGGCTGGCGGCTGTCGCTCGGGGCCAAGGTCCAGGGCGAGACCGGCACGGTGAGCGACAGGCTCGTCTTCCGGGCCGTGCCGTGAGCCGCGCGGCCTGGCTGGCCGGGACCCTCGCCGCCCTGGCGGCGGGGGGCGCCGGCTACGGGGCGGGGCGCATGGGCGGCCCCGATCCGATCCCGCTCTTCGCGCGGGCCTGGGCGGGCTTCGCCGCCGGGCCGGAGGCCGCCACCGGGCCGGTGGTCTATTACCAGGATCCGGACGGCAAGCCGGTCTACTCGCTGTCGCCGATGATGACCGAGGACGGGCGCCTGTTCCGGGCCGTCCAGGCCAGCGAGGATCTGCGCTTCGACCGGCCCGCCGCGGAGGACGGTTCGGGTCAGGCCGGGCCGGGGGCGGGCGACGGGCCCGAGAATCCCGGCCGGACGGTGCGCTACTACCGCAACCCGATGGGCCTGCCCGACACCTCGCCGGTGCCCAAGAAGGACTCGATGGGGATGGACTACATCCCCGTCTATGACGGCGACGATCCGGACCCGACCACCGTCACGGTCTCGCCGGGCCGGGTCCAGCGCACCGGCGTGCGCAGCGCCGTGGTCGAGCGCCGGGTCGTGTCCCGGCCGGTCCGGGTGCCCGGCACCGTGGCCCTCGACGAGCGCCGGGTCACCGTGGTGGCGACCCGGGCCGACGCCTATGTCGACCATGTCGAGGACGTCACCACCGGCGACCGGGTCCGGCAGGGGCAGCCCCTGGTCTCGGTCTACGCGCCGGAGATCAACGCCGCCGCCGCGCAGCTCATCGCCAATCCGGGCTTCGACGGCGCCCGCCGGCGCATCCGCAACCTCAACGTCTCGGAGGCGGTGATCGCCGAGATGGAGCGGACCCGGACGGTGCCCCGCGCCATCACCTGGGCCGCGCCCCGCGACGGGCTGGTGCTCGAGCGCAGGGCGGTGGAGGGCATGAAGGCCGCGGCCGGCGACACCCTGTTCCGGATCGCCGACCTGTCGCGGATCTGGGTCCTGGCCGACGTGCCGGAGCACGACCTCGCCGGCATCCGCGTCGGCCAGGCCGCCACCGTGCGGGTACCCGGCCGCAGCCTCACCGGCCGGGTGGAGGTGATCTACCCGCAGGTGAATCGGGAGACCCGCTCGACCCGCATCCGGATCGAACTGCCGAACCCGGACGGGCTGCTCCTGCCGGACATGTATGCCGACGTGGAGATCGCCACGGGCGCCACCGAGCCGGTGGTGGCGGTGCCCGAAGGGGCCGTGCTCGAGACCGGCGCGCGCCAGGCGGTGCTGATCGATGGCGGGGAGGGCCGGTTCGCGCCCCGGGCGGTCGAGATCGGGCGGCGCGGCGACGGCTATGTCGAGATCCGCGCGGGCCTCAGGGCCGGCGAGCGGGTCGTCACCGCGGCGAATTTCCTGATCGACGCCGAGAGCAACCTGAAGGCGGCGCTGGCGAGCCTCGCCGCCCCGCCGACGGACGGGGAGGGCGGCCGATGATCGCCCGGCTGATCGCCTGGTCGGCGCGCAACCGCGTGCTCGTTCTGATCGGCACCGTCTTCGCGGTGGCGGCGGGATTCCAGGCCCTGCGCACCCTGCCGCTCGACGCCATCCCGGACCTCTCGGACGTGCAGACCATCGTCTACACCGAGTATCCGGGCCAGGCCCCGCAGGTGGTCGAGGACCAAGTCACCTACCCGCTGACCACCGCCATGCTGACCGTGCCGCGGGCCAAGGCGGTGCGCGGGGTCTCGATGTTCGGGGTCTCCTTCGTCTACGTGATCTTCGCGGACGGCACCGACCCGTACTGGGCGCGCTCGCGGGTGCTCGAATATCTCAACGGTCCGGCGAGCCGCCTGCCCGCCGGGGTGATCCCGACGCTGGGGCCCGACGCCACCGGGATCGGCTGGGTCTACCAATACGTGATCCAGGCCCGGCAGCGGACGCTGGCCGAGCTGCGCTCCCTGCAGGATTGGGTCGTCCGGTTCGCGGCCTCGCGCGGGGAGGGCGTCGCCGAGGTCGCCCCGGTGGGCGGCTTCGTCAAGCAGTACAGCGTCGTGGTCGACCCGAACCGCCTGCGCGCGCAGGGCATCAGCCTGAACCGCCTGCGCGACGCCATCCGGGCGAGCAACGCCGATGTCGGCGGCCGCACGGTCGAGCTGTCCGAGTTCGAGGTGGTGGTGCGCGGCCGGGGCTACCTCAAGAGCACCCAGGATATCGGCGCCGTCGTGCTCAAGACCGATGCCGGCACGCCGGTGCGGGTGCGCGACGTCGCCCGGGTGGAGATCGGGCCCGACGAGCGACGCGGGATCGCCGAGCTCGACGGGGCGGGCGAGGTCGCCGGCGGCATCGTCGTGCAGCGCTTCGGCGCCAACGCCCGCGCGGTCATCGCGAGCGTCAAGGATCGGCTGGCCGAGATCGCCAGGAGCCTGCCCTCGGGAACCGAGATCCTGCCGGTCTACGACCGGTCGCAGCTCATCGACGCGGCGATCGCCACGCTGACCCACACCCTGGTCGAGGAATGCGCGATCGTCGCCCTGGTCTGCCTGGTGTTCCTGCTGCACCTGCGCAGCGCGCTGGTGGCGATCCTGATGCTGCCGGTCGCGATCCTGATGGCGTTTTCGGCCATGCGGGCGCTCGGGCTCAGCGCCGACATCATGAGTCTGGGCGGCATCGCCATCGCGGTCGGGGCGATGATCGACGCCGCCATCGTGATGATCGAGAACGCCCACAAGCACCTGGAGCGCGCGCCCCCGGATCGGCCCCGGGCCGAGATCCTGGTCGGGGCCGCCGCCGAGGTCGGGCCGTCGCTGTTCCTGTCGCTCCTGGTGATCACGGTCTCGTTCCTGCCGATCTTCACCCTGGAGAGCCAGGAGGGCCGGCTGTTCGGGCCGCTCGCTTTCACCAAGACCTTCGCGATGGCGGCGGCCGCGCTGCTGTCGGTGACCCTGGTGCCGGCGCTGATGATCCTGTTCGTGCGCGGCCGGATCGTGCCGGAGCACCGCAACCCGGTGAACCGGCTGCTGGTCGGGATCTACCGGCCGCTGATCGCCGCGGTGCTGCGGGCCCGGATCCTGACGCTCCTCCTGGCGCTCGGGGTTCTCGCCGCCACGATCTGGCCGGCCCGCCAGCTCGGCTCGGAATTCATGCCCGAGCTCAACGAGGGCACGCTGCTCTACATGCCCACCACGCTGCCGGGCCTGTCCGTCACCAAGGCGGCCGAGCTGCTGGCGACCCAGGACCGGATCATCAAGACGTTTCCGGAGGTCGCCTCGGTCTACGGCAAGGCGGGCCGTGCCGGCACCGCGACCGATCCGGCGCCGCTCGAGATGTTCGAGACGATCATCCGCCTGAAGCCCCCGGAGGCGTGGCGGCCCGGCGTGACGCTGGCGAGCCTGCGGGCCGAGATGGACAAGGCGCTGCAATTTCCCGGTGTGTCCAACGCCTGGACCCAGCCGATCCGCGCCCGGATCGACATGCTCGCCACCGGCATCCGCACCCCCGTGGGCGTCAAGCTGTTCGGCCCCGATCTCGCCGCCCTGGAGCCGGTCGCCCGGGCCGTGGAGGCGGCGATCCGCACGGTTCCGGGCACGACGAGCGCCTATGCCGAGCGCGTCATGGGCGGCACCTTCCTCGACGTCACCCCGGACCGGGAGGCGCTCGGCCGCTACGGACTCTCCGTCGGCGACGTCCAGGACGTGGTCGCCACGGCGCTCGGCGCGGCGACCGTCACCACCACCGTGGAGGGCCGCGAGCGCTACGGCGTCACCGCGCGCTACCCGCGCGCCCTCCGGTCCGACCCCCAGGCCATCGCCAACGACGTCCAGGTGGCGCTGCCCGCCGGCGGGACCGTGCCGCTGGGCGCGGTCGCGTCGATCCAGCTCGCGCGCGGGCCGACCGCGATCCGCACCGAGAACGGACGGCCCGTCCTCTACCTCTACGTCGACATCGCCGGGCGCGACCTCGGCGGCTATGTCGGGGAGGCGCGGGACGTGGTGGCGCGCGCCGTGCCGCTGCCGGAGGGGATGACGCTGCAGTGGAGCGGCCAGTTCGAGGCCCTGGAGCGGGCCGAGGCCAGGCTTCGGCTCGTCGTGCCGGCGACCCTGATGGTGATCGTCCTGCTGCTCTACCTGGTGTTCCGCCGGGTGACCGAGACGCTGATCGTCCTGCTGTCGCTGCCCTTCGCGCTGGTGGGCGGCGTCTGGCTGATGTGGGCGATGGGCTTCCACCTCTCGGTCGCGGTGGCGGTGGGCTTCATCGCCCTGGCCGGCGTCGCCGCCGAGACCGGGATCCTGATGCTGGTCTATCTCGACCAGGCGCTCGCCGAGCGGCGCGGCGAGGCCGCGCGGGCCGGGCGCCCCCTCACCCGGGAGGACCTGCGCGCCGCCATCATGGTCGGGGCAGTGGAGCGGGTCCGCCCGAAGATGATGACCGTGGTGGCGATCATGGCCGGCCTGGTGCCGATCCTGTGGAGCACCGGCGCGGGGTCCGAGGTGATGCAGCGGATCGCCGTGCCGATGATCGGCGGCATGGCCTCCTCGACCCTCCTGACCCTGATCGTGATCCCGGCGGTCTACGCCCTGATCAAGGGCCGAGGTCTGCCCGCGGAGGCCGAGCTGGCGGTTGCGGAGCCGGTCCGGGCCGCGGCGTGACCGCGATGCAAGCGGAGTGGGGGCCGGAGCCCGACGCGTCTCCCCCTGCAGGCCCGCGGCGTCACACATCGGGTCCGGCCGCCAGCCTGTGAAGCACACCGCGCTTTCCCCTCCCGGCAAAGCGGAGGCGGGAAGGCGGCGCCTCGCCCCGCGCCATGTGTGGACATCGCAGCCGACAGAGGGGCGGGGAAAGGCGTGATGTTTCAGTGACCTAATCTGGAACGGCCCGCCGGATGAAGACGCCGGCCTTCAGGCCGCCTGGATGTCCCGCAGGAAGTCGTCGACCTCCCGCTTGACCTTCAGGGATTGCGCGGCCAGCTCGGCGGCGGCGTTCAGCACCTGCGCGGCGGCGCTGCCGGTCTCGCCCGAGGAGGCCAGCACCCGCGCCACGTTGGACGACACGTCCTGCGTGCCCCGGGCCGCCTCGCCGGCATTGCGCGAGATCTCGCTGGTCGCAGCGGTCTGCTCCACGATCGTCGAGGCGATCGCCCCGCTGATCTCGTTCACCGTCGCGATGGTCCGGGCGATCTGCTCGATCGCCTCCGCGGCCTGGCCGGTGGCCATCTGGATCGCCGCGATCTGGCCGCCGATCTCCTCCGTGGCCTTGGCGGTCTGGCCGGCGAGCTCCTTGACCTCGGCGGCGACCACCGCGAAGCCGCGCCCGGCCTCGCCGGCGCGCGCCGCCTCGATCGTGGCGTTCAAGGCCAGCAGGTTGGTCTGCCCGGCGATCCCGGAGATCGTCGTCACCGCCGCGCCGATCTGCTCGGCGGCCATCCGCAGGCTGGCCATGGCGGCGTTCGTGGTCTCGGCCTCGTGGGACGCATGACCGGCGACCTCGTTGGAGCGGAGCACCTGCCGCTCGATTTCCTGCAGCGACGAGACCATTTCCTCGGCGGCCGCCGCCACGGTCTGGACATTGTTCGAGGCCTGCTCGGCGGAGGCGCTGGAGGCCACCGCCTGATTGTTGGTGTCGTCGGCGACCTGGGTCATCGAGCGCGCCGTGGCGTCGAGTTCGTTGGCGGCCCCGGTGACGATGTCGAGCGAGGCCGCGACGTTCTGCTCGAAGGCCCTGACCAGTTGGTCGACCCGCTCGACCCGGCTGAGGCGGGCGGCCTGCTCGGCGGCCTGGGCGGCCTCCAGCTCGGCCCGGGCGATGGCGTTCTGGCGGAATACGTCCACCGCCTTGGCCATGGCACCGATCTCGTCAGTGGCGTCCCGGGACGGCACCACGACATCGGTGTCACCCTCGGCCAAGCGCTTCATCGCGTTGGTCATGCCGACGATCGGCCGGACGATGCTGCGGGCGATCAGGAGGGCCAGCACGCCGCCGATCAGACCGGCCACGCCGATCAGGCCGATCTGCACCCACCAGGCATACGCCACTGTGGTCGCCGTCTCGCGGGCGATCTTGTCGACCATGACGTTAATCATCTCGCGCACCTTGCCGACGGTCTGATCGATCGCCTCCATGTGCGGCTTGATGCCGGTCTCGAACACCGTCCTCGCGGCCTCCATCGCCCGGACGGTCACGTCGAAATTGCGGGCATAGGCCTCGAGCGCCTCGGCGACGGCCTGGACCTGCGGCGCGAAGGCGGTGGCCCCTTCGGCCGCCTTGAACGCCGCAAGCGCGGCCTTGGCCTTCCCGACATTCGTGGCGAAGGTGGCCGGTCCCTTCGGGTCGAAGGTGGCGAGGAACCGCCAGTTGGCGACGCGGACCAGCAGGATGGCGCTCTCGGCGCTCTGGGCCTCGCCGAGCGTCGCGCCCCCGGCTTGCGCGCGCACCGCCGCGACCAGGACTTTCGTCGCCTGGGTCAGGGTGTCGCCGCCCGTGAACAGGGCGTCCTTGGCCGCGCTCAGGCTGGCGCCGGCGGCAGCCAGGCGATCCAGCTCCGGCTTCAGCGCCCGGGCGTGATCGCGCGTTCCCATGTAGAGCCGTCGCCCCTCGTCCGAGATCGCCAGGGCGCTCAACTGGTCAGCGATGTCCTCGGCCTCGCGCCGAACGGGCTCAAGGGCGGCGATCCGCTCGGGCTTGGGCGTGACCTGGTTCTGCTCAACTTCGCCGGCCAGTTTTGCCGCCAGGCTGTTCAATGTGAAGACCTGGCGGGCGATCGTATCCAGCCGGCCCCGCAGCGCGTATTGATCGTTGACGACGCCCTGCTGATAGAACGAGTAGATGCCAACGATCCCACCGAGTAACATAAGAAGAATAAATCCGGCATAGATCCGGAAACTTATACTGAAATTCATCGCAAATATCCCGCGGACAAAGCAGACCATGCCTTCAAATTCCATCCTTAACTTCCTACCGTATCGCATCAATGTCAACATACTATTCTTATCTTTAACATGATTTTACTATATTACGACAATCAGCGAAATATGGAGCATCTGCTCTATTCGTTCTGCAGCTCCAGATCATCGGGCGGCTTTTCCAGCATCCGCCCGCGGTTGCGCAGCCGCGAAGCGCATCGGGAGCAGGGGACCGACCGAGCGGCCGTTACACCTCCGCCCGAAGGCCGGATCCTGGATCGCAGGCGCGCCGCGGATCTTCCGGGATCCGATCGGCCGAGGCCGCCGCGGCTCAGGCCGCCCGCCGGGGCCGATCCTGCGCCGGCGCCGCGGCGGGACCGGCTTTCCCGAACCGCGCGTAGAGCGCCGGCAGCACCACCAGGGTCAGCAGGGTCGCGCTGATCAGGCCGCCGATCACCACGGTGGCGAGCGGCCGCTGCACCTCCGCGCCGGTGCCGGTGGCAAGCGCCATCGGGACGAAGCCGAGCGAGGCGACCAGCGCCGTCATGGCCACGGGCCGAAGCCGGGTCAGGGCCCCCTCCAGGATCGCCGCCCGCAGGGGCCGGCCCTCGGCGACCAGCTGCTTGATGAAGCTCAGCATCACGAGGCCGTTCAGCACCGCCACCCCCGAGAGCGCGATGAACCCGACCGCGGCCGGCACCGACAGCGGCATCCCCCGCAGCCACAGGGCCGCGATGCCGCCGGTGAGCGCCAGCGGCACGGCGGAGAACACCAGGAGCGCGTCGCGGACGCTGCCCAGCGCCGAGGTCAGCAGCAGCAGGATCAGGACGAAGCAGGCCGGCACGACCAGGGTCAGGCGCCGCCGGGCCGAGGCGAGGTTCTCGAACTGGCCGCCCCAGGTCACGTAGGAGCCCGCCGGAAGCGCGACCTGCCCGGCGACCTTGGCTTGCGCCTCCGTCACCAGCGAGCCGATATCCCGGCCGCGGACATTGGCGGTGACGACGACGCGCCGCTGGCCGTTCTCCCGCGAGATCTGGTTGGGCCCCTCGGTCACCGAGAAGCGCGCGACCTGCCGCAGCAGCACGGAGGCGACCTTGCCGTTGGCCCCCGGGGGCAGGGGGACCGGCAGGTTCTCCAGGGCCTCGCGGTCCTCCCGGACGGCGTCGGTCAGGCGCACCACGATCGGGAAGCGCCGGTCGCCCTCGAACACGAAGCCCGCCTCCCGGCCGCCGATCGCGGCCCCGATCACCTCCTGGATCGCCCCGGTACTGAGACCCAGCCGCGCCGCCTCGGTCCGGTCGATGCCGATCTCGAAGACCGGCAGGCCGGCGATCTGCTCGACCTTCACGTCGTCCGCCCCGTCGATGCCGCGCAGGATCGCGGCGATCTGGTTGGCGGTCTTCAGCATCGGCTCGAAGGCATCGCCGAACACCTTGACGGCGAGGTCGCCCCTTGTCCCGGCGAGCAGCTCGTTGAAGCGCAGCTGGATCGGCTGGGAGAACTCGTAGACGTTGCCGGCGAGCGCGCCCACGGCCGCCTCGATCTGCGCCTGGAGCGCCGCCTTGGTCAGCGCGGGATCGGGCCATTCCGCCTGGGGCTTCAGGATCACGAAGGTGTCCGACGCGCTGGGCGGCATCGGGTCGGAGGCGATCTCGGCGGTGCCGGTCTTCGAGAAGACGGTGGCCACCTGCGGGAAGGCCGCGACCGCCTGCTCGACCTTGAGCTGCATGGCCTGCGACTGGGTCAGGGCGGTCGAGGGGATCCGGCTGGCGTTGAGCGCGATGCTCTTCTCATCGAGGAGCGGGATGAACTCGGTCCCGAGCCGGGTCGCCAGCAGGCCGGCCCCGGCGAGCAGCAGCAGCGCCGCCCCGAGGACCGGCGCCGGCGCCCGGATCGCCCCGGCGAGCAACGGCCGGTAGGCGGCCTTGAGCCCCCGGATCAGCCGGTTGTCGGCCTCGGTGACCCGGCCGGTGATCACGATGGCGATCAGGGCCGGCACGAAGGTCAGCGACAGCAGGAACGCGCAGGCCAGCGCGAGGATCACGGTCAGCGCCATGGGCTCGAACATCTTGCCCTCGACCCCCGTGAAGGTGAGGAGCGGCGCGTAGACCAGGATGATGATCGCCTGCCCGTAGAGCGACGGGCGGATCATCTCCTCGGCCGAGGCCCGGACCGTCTCCAGGCGCTCCGCCAGGTCGAGCCGGCGCCCCAGGGCGTGCTGGCGCTCGGCGAGGTGGCGGAGCGCATTCTCGGTGATGATCACCGCCCCGTCGACGATCAGCCCGAAATCCAGGGCGCCGAGGCTCATCAGGTTGGCCGAGATTCTGGCCTCGACCATGCCGGTGACGGTCATCAGCATGGCGACCGGGATCACCAGGGCCGCGACCAGGGCGGCCCGGACGTTGCCGAGCAGCAGGACCAGCACCGCGATCACCAGGGCCGCGCCCTCGGCGAGGTTCCGGGCCACCGTGCGGATCGTGGCCTCGACCAGGACCGTCCGGTCGAGCACCGTCTGCACCACGATCCCGGGGGGCAGGGTGCGGCGGAGCTGGGCCATGCGCGCGTCGACCGCGGCCGCGACCGTGCGGCTGTTCTCGCCGATCCGCATCAGGGCGGTGCCGATCACGGCCTCCCGGCCGTCCGCGCTGCCCGAGCCGGTGCGCAACTCGCGCCCGAAGCGCAGGGCCGCGACGTCCCGGACCCGAACCGGCACGCCGCCGCGGGTGGCGACCACCACGTCGGCAATCGCCTCCATGCTCTCCAGGCGACCGGCGGCGCGGACCACGTAGCCCTCGCCATTGTCCTCGAGGTAGCGGGCGCCCTGGTTGGCGTTGTTGGCCTGGAGCGCCCGGACCACGTCCCCGAAGGACAGGTCGAGGGCGGTCAGCTTCGTCGGGTCCGGCTGGACATGGTACTGCTTCTCGTAGCCGCCGATGCCGTCGACCCCGGCCACCCCCGGCACGGTCCGGATCTGGGGCCGGATGATCCAGTCCTGGACGGTGCGCAGATAGGCGTTCCGTTCCAGCTCCGTGGCGAGGCTCTGGCCCTCCCGGGTGCGGAAGCTGCCGTCCGGCTGCCAGCCCGGGCTGCCGACGGGCACGACATTCCGCTCATCCGGCTCCGCGTAGCGGACCGACCACATGGTGATCTCGCCCAAGCCGGTCGAGATCGGGCCCATATGTGGCTCGGCGCCGGGGGGCAGGTCGCCCTTCACCTGGGCCAGGCGCTCGGCGACCTGCTGGCGGGCGAAGTAGATGTCGAGCCGCTCGTCGAAGATCGCGGTGACCTGCGAGAAGCCGTTGCGCGAGAGCGAGCGGGTGTGATCGAGCCCCTTGATGCCGGCCAGCGCGGTCTCGACCGGGTAGGTCACCTGGCGCTCGATATCGACCGGCGACAGCGACGGCGCGAGCGTGTTGATCTGCACCTGGTTGTTGGTGATGTCCGGCACCGCGTCGATCGGCAGCCGGGTCAGCGCCGTGGCGCCGAAGCCCGAAGCCAGCAGCACGAGGAGCAGGACCAGCCAGCGCTGGCGGATCGAAACGTCGAGGATGCGGCTGAGCATGTCCGGCGCCTCAATCGTCGTGGCCGGCTTCGGCCTTGCCGAGCTCGGCCTTCAGCAGGAAGGTATTGCCGACCGCGATCGCCTCGCCGGGGGCGAGCCCGGCTTTGACCGCGTAGGATTCATCGTCGGAGCGCCCCAGCTCCACCGGGCGCATCGCGAAGCCTTCCGGGGTCCGGACGAACACAACCCGCGCGCCCGCGACGGTCTGGAGCGCGGCCTTGGGCACCCGGACCGGCACGTCGTCCCGGGCGATCTCCAGCTCGGCGGTGACGAAGGTGCCGGGCCGCCAGGCGAGGTCGGCATTGGGCAGGGCGACCACGACCCGGGCCGAGCGGGTCTCCGGGTTGAGGAACGGGCTCACGAAGATCACCCGCCCCTCGGCGCGACTTTCGCCGCCCTCGCGGATCGGGGCGACGGTGACCCGCGCGCCCTCCTGGACCTGGGCGAGGACGAGGGTCGGCACCGACAGCTCGATCCAGACCGTGGTGAGGTCGGCCAGCAGGTAGAGGTCGGCCGGGTCGCCCTCCTTGCCCACCGCCGAGCCGACATCGACCCGGCGCTCGACCACGCGGCCGGCGAGCGGCGCGCGCAGCTCGTAGCGGCGCAGGGTCGAGAGGGTCGGGGTCGCCTCGTCGCGCCTCTGCGCGGCCGCGACCTCGGCGGCGTCGAGCCCCAGCGCCGACAGCTTCTGGCGGGCGAGGTCGGCCCGCAGCCGGGTCTCGAGATACGCCGCCCGGGCGCTCTGGAAGGCGGATTCCGAGGCCGAGCGCGAGGCCAGCAGCTTCTGCTGGCGCTCGAAGTTGATGGTCTGGAGTTCGACCTGGACCAGGGCGGTCAGGTACTCGCTCTTGGCGTCGGCGACCTCCCGGCTGTCGAGCACGGCGACGACCTCGTCCTTCCGGACGGAATCGCCCAGGCGCTTGCGCATCTCCACCACGGTCCCGACCACCCGGGCGGGGACCCGGGCGATCCGGTCGGTGTCGGGGGTGATGGTGCCGGGCACGAGGAGGTGGCGTGCCAGGATCCCGCCGGTGACCGGTGCCACCGTGATGTCCTGCGCCGCGACCTGCTCGGGGCTCATCCGGATCACCCCCGCCTCGGCCTGCTCCGCGTGATCGTGGTCATGGTCGTGCCCGGCCTTCTCGGGCGCGGGGCCGGCGGCGGGCCCGGCCAGGCCGAGCGCCGCGAGGCCGTCCCGGACGAGCCCGGACGCGGCGGGAACGGCAGCGCCGATGACGATGCCGACGGCCAGGACGGCCGCGGAGACGAGGATGCGCATGGTGAGCCTGCTCGGCCGGGACCGCGGAGCGGCCGTGCGGCGGCTCCGGGGATTCCCGTTCAGGGGACGCGTGAGGGCGAGCCGGGCGCCGCATGGGCGGCCCGGCGAGGACGCGGGCCGACGCGCGGCCGCGTCGGCTCAGGCGCGGGGAGGCCGGGGCAGGCGGTCGGGGGCGATGGAGGGGAGGGGGCGAGCGACCCGGATCGCGACCGGCCGGCCGGGGATCGCCGCCGGGCCCGAGAACCCGGTCTCCAGGGGCGCGGCCTGATGGCAGCCGCAATGGAGATGCGCGCCCATGCCGGGATCGACGGCGCCGCCGGCCTCCGCGACGGACTGCCCGACGCTCCGCTCATGATGGCCACCGGCATGGAACGCCAGATCCGCCGCCAGGCCGACGCCCGGACCGGCCAGGCACAGGGCCAGGACGAGCGCGAGCCTGCGGGCGGCGATCGCCCACCAGCCGCGCGTCGAGCGCCCCTGCCGAACCCGAGATTCCATGGCGGCCGTTATGGGCGATCCGGCCTCGGACGCACAAGACCCGTCGCGAGCGGGCAGGGGGCCGACGGCCCGCGCGGGATCGTCCGCGGCGTGCGGTGACGGACGGGCCCCCGGGGAGGGCGGATGCCTGCCGTCTGCGCAGCCGGGCCCCCACCCGTGAACCCGCCATTTCGACCGGGCACGGCACAAAAACCCCGCGTCCCAGGTGGGACGCGGGGCTAAAAGGCTGCACGGTCGTCGGAGCGCGGGGCTCCTGGATCGACCGGTCTCTCGGCCGTTATGGTTAAGGCCGGGTTACCGCGGGCTTACTTGCCGCTGGGGGCCGCGCCGCTGCCGGTGGCGCCGTTGCCGGTGCTGTTGCTGCCGGCCGGCGAACCGGAGGTCGAGGTGTTGCCGTTCGGCGTGCTCTGGGCGGCCGCCATCCCGGCGCTGCCGGCGACGAGGGCGAGGGCGAGAAGCGTGGTCTGAAGGGTACGGCTGGTCATGATACGCTCGACTTCCCAAAGGCCGGCCCCAGCCGGCATGCCCCCGATAACAGCCCGGGCACCGGGGCTGTTCCCGGCCGCGGGTTACACCGAAAGGGCGGCGGCGCTGGCGGGTTCGTGCAGCGGGCAGCCATTGTGCTCGGCCCGGAACCCCGCCGATTTCGGGTAGACCGCCCGGCGCGCCCGCATGATCGAGCCGAGCGGCCGGTGCGCCGCCAGGCCGTGCCACGGGCTGAAGGCGAGGCCGTCGTCCAGCGCCGCGGCCTTGGCCTCGCTCCAGGCCGCCTGGCGCGGCACGGTGATCCGCGCCACCACCCGGTAGGGGCTCTCGGTCTCGGGCCACGGCACCGAGGCATCCTCCACCGGCATCGTCGCCGGATCGGTCATGAGCTGCGCCCGCAGCTCCCAGACCCCGTCATGGGCGGCGAAGTGGGCCGCCACCGCCTCGCGCAGGCCGTTCGGCTTGCCGTTGACGTTGAGCGGCGCGCGGGTGAGCGCGGTCAGCTCCGGGGAGACCGGCGCCACCGAGACCTTGGCGACGTAATCGCCCCAGCGCACGGGCACCTGGCTGTAGAAGGTCTCGCCGAGGATATGGGTCTCCGGATGGCCGCCCAGGGCGATCACCGCCGGGCTCTGGGTGCCCAGCCCCTCCAGCACCGTCTCGACGCCGCGCAGCAGGGCCGAGAGCCCCTTCTTGAACACCTGCGGGGTGTCGGTGGTGGCGGCCAGGAGCTTGAGGGTCTTCAGGAAGGCGGCGCCGTCCTTGGCCGTGAAGGCCGGGGCGTTGGCCATCACGAAATCCTGCGTCGTGCCCTTCGACCCGGGCAGGCGCTCGCCGGCCACGCCCAGGATCTTGAGGGCGAGGCCCCGGGGGGTCGAGACGCTGTCGTCGAGGATGTCGCCGGGATTGGTCGAGAGCCGCAGCACCACGTCGTGCGTCCCCGGCGTCGCGAAAGCGCCCTGGGCGAGCTCGGGCGGCAGGTCCGGCAGCACTTCGAGCCGGCCCAGGAGCAGGCCATGGGCCTTGGCGTGCACGCCGCGCACCGCGTGGCCGTAATCCTTCAGCGTCGTCGTCTGGATCTTGGCGAATTGCGCGATCATGCCGGCGTGGATCGCGTCCTCGTCGGGCTGCGGCGTCTCCAGGTCGGGGGTGTAGCGGGTGAACGGGGCCATGGGTCGGGTCGCTCCGGGCGGCGATTGCGAGTTGGAGCCTCAACCGATGTGTTTCCGTGCCGTTCCGACCCATTCCAATGACAAACGCCCCGGGCGCGGGGGCACCCGAGGCGTTTACCGATCTCAGCAAGGCCCGGCCGATCCGGCCGGGCGGTGCTGGTCTTAGTACGAGCCGAACTTGTAGTTCAGGCCGGCGCGGACCACGGCGAACTCGTCGTCGCGGCGGCCGATGTTGTTGTAGACCACCGGGAAGTTGTTGGCGGCGTTGATCACAAACGCACCCTGGTTGCGGGTGTTGCGGTCGAGGTTGACGTACAGGCCTTCGATCTTGAGCGTCACGGCCGAGGACCGGAAGAAGTTCAGGAACGAGTCGACCGGGAGGGCGTATTCCATGCCGCCGCCGACGGTCCAACCGGTGCGGAAGCTGTCGTTGCCGGCGAAGCCGCCGAACGAGCGGTCAGCGCTGCCCGAGCCGTAGGCGAAACCGCCGGTGCCGTACACCAGGACGCGGTCGAAGGCGTAGCCGAGACGGCCGCGCACGGTGCCGAAGAAGTCGAGGCTCGACAGGCCGCGCGGATCGGTCAGGTAGACGCCGGGGGCCAGCGGGCCGACCACAAAGGCGTTGTTCCGGCTGCGGCCGAAATCGAGGTACTGGGCGTCGGCCTCGACGCCGACCACCACGCCCGAGCCCGGGGTGAACTGGAAGTTGTAGCCGACCTGGCCACCGCCGGAGAAACCTTCCTGGTTCCGCTGGCTGAAATAGGCCGTGGTGCCGGCGCCGTACGGGGCCGGGACGGCGAAGCTCGAGGTGTTGTTGCTGCTGGCGTCGAACGCGTAGCCGGCGTTGATACCGAAATAGGCGCCGGTCCAGGTGAACACCGGGACGGGGGTGAAGACGGGCGGCGGGGCGGCGCGACGCGGCAGGTCGGCGGCCGAAGCGGCGGCGGTCAGGGCGGTAAAGGCGGCCAACGAGGCCAGAAGCGTCTTCATGACTGGTCTTTCCCCAGCGAATGTTCCTATCGAGCGCGAAATTACCCGGTTTTCCACACTCAAGCTGTATCGCCGCTGCCACAGGTGTGGCGGAAGCCAAAGATCGCCCGATCCGGGCTCCGGCCGCGAACCATCCCGCCGCCGGCCCGTTGGCGCTCCACGGTAGCGGAGGCCCCCCATGACCAAGCTGTTCATCGCTCAGATCCGCGACGCGGACGGAGACAAGCCGCTCGTGACGGTGCGGGCCGAGGCCGAGGGCGAGGCGCGCCTGTTCCTGGCCGCCGCCTACCCGGAGGCGGAGATCGCCAGCGTCACCGAGCCGAGCGACTGGACCAGCGACGCCGATACCGGCGCCCGGGCCGGCGACATCCGCGAGCATCCCGGCACAACATGGCAGACGCCCTCGAGCCTCGCGGATTGACGCGCATTCGAGCGATGATCTTCACGGGCCGTCAGCCCGCATCGTCGAGGCTGGCGCGGTGATGTCCGGCGATCCCACACCCCGGCTGCTCGCAGCCGCGGCCGCCCTGACCGGCGCCGCCTTCCTGATGCTCCGCTCGGAGCCATCCTGGACGGGGGTTCTGGTCGGCCTGGCCTGCCTCGCCCTCTGGGCGCTGGGCACCCTGGCGGCCAAGCCCGGCCGGACGCTCGCCCTGACCAAGCCGTCGCGCCCGATGGTGCTGGAGGCGGTCGTCGTCGAGACGCCCCGGTCCCGGCCGGAACTGCTGCCGGCCCCACCGCGCCCGGACCGCCAGGCGATCGCGGTGCGCCCGACACAACTTCCGGAGGTTCCGAGCCGTCGCCTTCGGGTAACCGAGCGGCGCACGCGCGGCCGGCGGTAGGGCCTTGTCGCACCCGTCGAAGACTTGGCGCGCGGACAGGCCGATCCGTCGAAGAGACGCGCCGTCGCGGCCGCCCGCTCGCGCAACCCGCGACGAGTCCGCGACGCGAGCTTCTGCCGCAGGGCCGATGCCGGACATGCCGCGTTGCCCGCAGCCACCCGAGGAGACAGGCATGGCCGACAAGGCTGACGTGATCACCTACACCATCAAGCAGGCCCTGGCCGCCAAGGTCGACGACCATATCGAGATCGCCGTGGAGGCCGAGGACGGCACCACGCTGAAGCTCAAGGCCACCGCCGATCAGCTCGACGCCCTGGTCGGCGACCTGGAGACCATCCTGGACGCGGACGATTCGGAAGAGGAAGCCGCCTGAGGCAGGCCTCCGGGGCCGCCGCCGGGATACGCCCGGGCCGGCGGCCCTCTCTTATAGGATGCGTCCCGTTTACCGCTTCGCCTCGAGCGCCTGCATATCGAGCAGCGGAATCAGCGGTTCCAGGTCGATGATCGGGCCGTCGACATCGAAGAACTCGCCCTCGCCGGGCAGGGTCAGTTCCTCCTCCTCGTCCCGCCGGCCGAACGGCAGGAGAGAGGAGAGCATCCCGAGGCACAAGGCTCCCGCGATGAGGGCAACCAGAATCGCGACACTCATGGCGGAACACTCGGGCGCAGCAGGCGAGCGGAATCAAGCCGCATCAAGATTAAGACGAAGTTCCTTAGGCATGCAACGCGAAACGTGACCGGGTCACGACCGCGCCGGGACCTTGTCCTGCTGGTGCTCGACCTCGTCGCGCACGCCGTGACCGGCCATCAGGATCTCGGTCATGAACGCCCCGATCGCCGCCACGGTGCAGATCAGGGCCGCGCCGAAGCAGGCGAACAGGATCGAGGCGGTCGCCGCATCGCGCATCGCCCCGACGAACAGGGTCAGCACCGCCAACCCGATCAGGCAGCCGGCGAGCGAGGCGAGGACGACCGCCACGTCGAGGACGAGGGAGCGCCGCCGCAGGAACGTCAGCCGGCGGGACAGGCGCACGGCCTCCGCCTCCGTCGCCCGGGCGATCTCCCCCGAGAGGGTATCGACCTTGTCGGAGATCCGGCCGAGCCGGGTGGAGAACACGTTCAGCAGGGTCGCGAGCGCCGAGAGGAGGAAGGCCGGCGCGAGCGCCACCTGGATGATGTGCGCGATGCTGTCGGGCTCGGTGGAGCTCAGGGAGAAGCCGAACATGGGCGCGCTAGGCTCGCGCGCCGGACGCGACCGCCCGGCCTTCGGCACCGTTCCCCGCGGCGGCGGATGATCTGGGATCCAGCATGCCGGGAGCGTCACCACAGGATGCCGGCCGAGCGCAACCCGATGCCCGCACCGACGGCCGGTATGCAGGGGCCGGGAGCGTTAATTAATCTTAACTGCGATCAACAGTCCCGGATGGGCTTGCGGGCCGCCGGCTACTCGGATCTAACAGAGGATGAAGCTTCCTGGTTGGTCCTGGGAATGTTCTCGAGCAAACTAAAGCCCCGTCAGCCCCGTGCGGCGGGGTTTTTTGCTGCCGGAAACGTCGAGATACAAATCTTCGGGCCGAAATCGGCCTTCTTGGGCGCGGGATGTGCTCAAGCGCACGCGCCCAACCACCGGTCCGAGGCGCCCAGGAGCGCTGTTGCAGCGCTGCACTATCGCGTGTCCTCAACCTGCCGTCTCTGTTGCCGGGCACACATCCCGCCGAACGGGAGACAGAGGACCAGATGATCAAGAAGCTTCTTCTCGCGAGCGCCGCCACGGCCCTCCTGACCGGCGCCGCCTCGGCCGCCGACCTGCCGCGCCGCGCCGCCCCGCCGCCCGTCTTCACCCCCGTCCCGGTGTTCACCTGGACCGGCGCCTATTTCGGTATCAACGCCGGCTACGCGTTCGACGCCAGCAGCCGCTCGAACAACTCCACCTTCGGCGTGCCCTTCCCCTACGCCGCCCCCGGCACCACCGCGACGTTCCGCGACCGCAGCCAGGACGGCTTCTCCGGCGGTGCCCAGGTCGGCTACAACGTCCAGTTCACCCCGGGCTCGGGCGTGGTCGTCGGCATCGAGGCCGACGCCCAGTACCTCGACTTCGGCCGCGGCCGGAACAACGCCTTCGTGAGCGGCGCCGTGGCCCCGGGCTACTACGTCACCGACCCGCGCGGCCTGTCGAGCCTCGACTACTTCGGCACCGTGCGCGGCCGCCTCGGCTACGCCTTCGACCGCACCCTCGTGTACGGCACCGGCGGCTTCGCCTACGGCTCGGGCAGCGCTGACCGCTCGTTCGGTGGCTACGCCG
>NZ_FOQW01000006.1:0-370504 GCF_900113845.1 Methylobacterium brachiatum
CATCTCATGGCCGAGATGCCCGAGATCGGCACCCTGTCCAACAAGGCCGTGGCCAAGCTCGCCGGGCTGGCGCCCATCGCCAACGACAGCGGCCGGCGCGCCGGCAAGCGCCCGGTGCGCGGCGGCCGCGCGGGCGTGCGCGGCGTCCTGTTCGTCGTCGCCGAGATCGTGCGCCGGTACGAGCCTGACTTCGCCGACCTCCACCATCGGTTGAGCCAGGCCGGAAAGCCCAAAAAGCTCATCCGCGTCGCGCTCGCCCGCAAGCTGCTCGTGCGCCTCAACGCAAAGGCCCGCGATATCCGACGCGACCTCGCAATCGCCCCTTGACCCGACAGACAGTCGCTCTCCCCTCATCCCTAGCGAATTCACGGAACACGGTCCGAATGATTCTCGGCTGAAAGAGACGTCTGTCCGAGGCCGACACGCGCTTCCCTCCCCCCTCTGCGGGGGAGGGTGGCCCCCGAAGGGGGTCGGGAGAGGGGAGCGACGTGGCAGAACAGGGCTTTGCCCGTCATGCCGGTCGCGCCCTCTGCTGAACCCGGGCTCCCCTCTCCCGACCCGACCTGACGGCCGGCCCACCCTCCCCCGCAAAGGGGGGAGGGAGGCGCGCTTGGGGTTGGCCTTGGTTCTCGTCCGGCAGCGATGTGGAACATCGTAGCCCCTCATCCCGAGGTGCCGGAGCGCAGCGGAGGCCTCGCAGGAGCCTCCAGCCAATCGTGCGATCCCTGGAGGGCTCGCTCGAGGCCGCTGCGCGGCACCGCAGGATGAGGCAAGGGGGTGGGAAGGGCCGATCAGACGGGACGCAAGGCCGCCGGTGCCGATTGTTTATCCGCCCCTCGACGCTCCCTACGCCCGCTCCACCGCCATCAGCGCGAAGGCGTAGATCAGCGCCACCTCCTCCAGCCGGTCGAAGCGGCCGGCGGCGCCGCCGTGGCCGGCTTCCATATTGATGCGCAGGAGGATCGGGCCGCCGCCGGTCATGGTGGCGCGCAGGCGGGCGACCCATTTCGCCGGCTCCCAGTAGGTCACCCGCGGGTCGGTGAGGCCGCCGAGCGCGAGGATCGCCGGGTAGTCCTTGGCGGCGACGTTGTCGTAGGGCGAGTACGACAGAATCGTCTCGAACGCGGCGACGCTCTCGGCCGGGTTGCCCCATTCGGGCCATTCCGGCGGGGTGAGCGGCAATTCCGCGTCCAGCATGGTGTTGAGCACGTCCACGAACGGCACGTCGGCGACGATGCCGGCGAACAGCTCCGGGGCCAGGTTGGCGACCGCGCCCATCAGCATGCCGCCGGCCGATCCCCCGTGGGCGACGATGCGCTTCTCCGCCGTGTAGCCGGCCGCGATCAGCGCCCGCCCGCAGGCGATGAAATCCGTGAAGGTGTTGGGCTTCTTCTCGCGCTTGCCGTCGAGATACCAGCGCCAGCCCTTCTCGGTGCCGCCGCGGACATGCGCGATGGCGTAGACGAAGCCGCGATCGACTAGGCTCAAGAGGTTGGTCCGGAAGCCCGCCGGCATCAGCGTCCCGTAGGAGCCGTAGCCGTAGAGCAGGAGCGGCGCGGAGCCGTCGAGCGCAAGGTCCCGGCGGTGCAGGAGCGAGATCGGTACCTGCTCGCCGTCCGGCGCGGTGGCGAACAGCCGGCGGGTGACGTAGGCGGCCGGATCGTGCCCGCTCGGGACGTGCTGGCGCTTGCGCAGGGTCCGGTCGCGGCTGTCGCAGGCGTAATCCCAGGTCTCGGACGGCGTCGTCATGGACGAGTAGACGAAGCGGATCGTCGCCGTGTCGAATTCGTGCCCGCCCCGCAGGCCCAGCGCGTAGGCCTCCTCGGGGAAGGCGACGCTGTGCTCGGACTCGTCGGCGAGATCGCGCACGATGATCCGCGGCCGGGCGTTCTCGACCTCGAGGCGGATCAGGTGGCCGGCCAGCAGGTGCAGGTGGCGGATCATCACCCCGGGCCGGTGGGGCACGAGGTCGGTCCAGTTCGCCCGGCCGGGATCGTCCAGGGGGGCGGTGACGATCTTGAAGTCCTCGGCGCCGTCCGCGTTGGTCCGGATGTAGAGCCGGTCGCCGCGATGCTCGACGTCGTAGATCAGCAGCGGCTCGCGGGGCTGGACCAGCCTCAAGGAGCCCGAGGGCGCGTGCCGGTCGAGGAGCCGGATTTCGGAGGTCTCGTGGTCGCTCGCGGTCACGTCCAGGAAGGCGCCGGACTGGGTGCGGCCGATATGGACGAAGTAGCCGGCATCCGGCTCGGTGTAGAGGGTCTCGTCGGCCGATTGCGCGGTGCCGAGGCGGTGGCGCATGACCTTGGCGGGCCGGTGATTGGCGTCGAGGGCCACGTACCAGAAGCTGTGCCCGTCCGCGGCCCAGACGGCCTCGCCGGAGGTCGCCTCGACCCGGTCCTCGCGGTCGAGGCCGGTGGCGAGGTCGCGGACCTTGATCGTGTAGAGTTCCGAGCCCTTGGTGTCGGCGCTCCAGGCGAGCAGCCGATGGTCGTCGGAATGGACCGCGGCGGCGATCTCGAAGAACGGCAGGCCCTCGCCCTCGCGGTCGCCGTCGATCAGGATCGTCTCGTCCGGATCGGGGCCTGACTCCGGCACGTTCGGCGACGTGGACGGCCGCCGGCAGACCAGCGGGTGCTGCCCGCCCTCGCGGTGGCGGGTGTAATAGGCATAGGGCCCGTCGGGATCGGGCACGCCGCTCTCGTCCTCCTGGATGCGGCCGCGCATCTCGGAGACCAGGATCTTGCGCAGGTCGGCGCTGCCGGCGAGCGCGGCTTCCGCGTAGGCGTTCTCGGCCTTGAGGTAGGCGGCGATGTCCTCGGGGAGCGCGGCCGGGTCCTTGAGGACCGCCTGCCAGTTCTCCGCCTTCAACCACGCGTAGTCGTCGACGATCTCCCGTCCGTGGACGCTGAAGCGCCGCGGCCGGGGTTCGGCCACCGGCGCTTCGGTCCGGTGAGCATGAAAGCCGCGCCCGATCTCCGTCATCGTATCTCCCGCCGGGTCCTGTCCGCCCGGTCCGGGCGCCCGGTCCTGGCATGTGTCGCGCCCGGGGCCGCGACGCAAGCCGCCGCGACGCCGGAGCCCGCCGCCGCCAACTTTAAGTTCGATCGAAGCAAGAGCGTATCTACTTCTGGATGGACAATCTGATCCAATAGTGTCCGGGATCGGACGTATCGAACAGAACTTGGTAATCTCATTCGATCTTGTGGCCTAAAACTTCTTGTTGTACCTTGGTACAAGGGATCGATTGGTGCACGCGCGGCTTGGGGCCAGCACGTTCGCGTCGTGTACCCGTACGTCCCGGCGTGTGATCAGAAACACGCACGAAACTGTCATTGCGCTGGCGAATACAGAGCCTCGCAATACATCGGGGGTATCATGATAAGCGAAAACGGGAAACCCTTAGATCTTGTCGGCGCGACGGCCGAGGTCGTGGCTGCCTATGTGCGTAACAATTCCATTCCGGTGAGCGAGCTCCGCCCGCTGTTCGGCAACGTCTACGCGGCCCTGAAGCGCGTCGCCGACAGCCATGCGGTCACGGTATCGGAGCCGGCCGTGCCGGTTGAGGCGTCGGTGACGCCGGATCACATCGTCTGTCTGGAGGACGGCCGGAAGTTCAAGTCGCTCAAGCGGCATCTCCGGGCGATGTACAACATGAGCCCCGAGCAATACCGCGCGAAGTGGAATTTGCCCGCCGACTACCCGATGGTCGCGCCGAATTACGCCAAGACCCGCTCCGAGCTCGCCAAGGCGATCGGGCTGGGCCGGACCGACGCGCTGCGCGACGCCGCCTGAGCCGGACCCGGCCCGGACTCTCGGCACAACCGGGGGATACGGGCGAGGGATACGGAACCGATGTCGGACGTTGGGTTGCGATCGCTCGTTTGTGCGATGCGGTCGAGACCCCGTCCGGCGCCGAGGTGCTGTGCATGAACGCGTTTCCCGACCCGCGGGATGGTGATCCTGCGAAAGATCTCGAGCGGATGAACACCCTTCTCTCCGAATGGGCCGCGCGGTCCGCCACCGACAGCGCCGCCCTGATCGATCGCTTCGAAGAGTTGGGCTACCCGGTCCGCGGCAAGTCCGAGGACGAGATCGCCGAGATCCTGCGCCAGCCACCGAGTCGACCGCGCCGGACCTGATTCTTTTGATAGGCAAAAAATCCTTGACTTCGTAAAGGCGCCCTGCAAGGGTCGCGGCCGGTCGAGCCTGCGTACCATGGTAGGAACAAATCATGAACAAAAACTCGAGGGCCGGACGGGCCAGGGCGGGGGCGAGGCGGGGCGTACCGGAGCCGGTCGCCCTGTCGGCGGAGGCCACGCGCCTGCTGGCGCGGCTCGGCGAGCCCGGGGCCTACGCGCGGCCCGATCCTCTGACCGAGGACGGGCTGCTGGTCCGGCGCGGCGGCGACGGGGTCTCGGTGGGCAGCGGGCGTTTCGCGCAGGCCGCCGGGCGGGCGCTGGTCGAAGCCGACCTCGCCGCCTGGGATCCCACGGGCACCCGGCTGACGATCGGGCCGGCCGGGCAGGCGCGGCTGCGGCGCAGGCAGGCCCCGGACGGGATGGCCTATCGCGCCCAGCACCAGGATCTGACCGTGATCGACGGCGGCGGCGCGGAGCCGGCCATCCGGAACGCGTCCGAAAATCCCCTGGCCTGGATGGTCCGGCGCCGGAACCCGGACGGCACGCCGCTGATCGATCCGGCCGCGTTCGAGGCCGGCGAGCGGCTGCGCCGGGACATGACGAAGGCGGCGATGCTGCCCCGGATGGGGTCCGACCTCGGCGCGCCCCGGGTCGATGGCGGCGGCGCCCGCGATCCGGCCGCCGCGGCCGACCAGGTGATCGCGGCCCGCCAGCGGGTACGCGGCGCCCTTGACGCGGTCGGCAGCGACCTGTCGGGCCTGCTGATCGACCTCTGCGGCTTCCTCAAGGGCCTGGAGCGGATCGAGGCCGAGCGCCGCTGGCCGGCCCGCTCGGCCAAGGTCGTGGCCCGCATCGCCCTGGGGCGCCTCGCCGAGCATTACGGCCTGGCCCGGGAGGCGACCGGGCCGGATCACGGGCGGTTGCGGCTGTGGCGAGCGTGAGAGCAGAGAGCCGGGAGCGCCCACCGCGCTCTCACCCCGGCAGGTCACGGGCTCTCGGTCGCCCTTCCGACCGTGATCGGGCCAGAGGCTCGGGTGCCGCACAGGCGATCAAGGTCTGACCGGTTCACGAAGTCCGGGGTGCCGGCGATCCCCGAATGCCGGTCGTCCCGGGATGAGGCCGAAGGCGGGACAGACCCGGCCGGAACGGCGCGCTTCCGTCGGAGCGCGCCGTCGCCCGCCTCAGGCGGCCTGGATGTCCCGCAGGAAGCTATCGACCTCCTGCCGGACCTTCTGGGACTGGGTCGCCAGTTGGGAGGCCGCGTGCAGCACCTGGGTCGCGGCGCTGCCGGTCTCGCTGGACGAGGCCAAGACCTGGACCACGTTGGCCGACACGTCCCGGGTGCCCCGGGCCGCCTCGCCGGCATTGCGCGAGATCTCGCTGGTCGCGGCGGTCTGCTGCACCACCGTCGAGGCGATCGCCCCGCTGATCTCGTTCACCGCCGCGATGGTGCGGGCGATCTGCTCGATCGCGTCCGCGGCCTGGCCCGTGGCGGACTGGATCGCGGCGATCTGGCCGCCGATCTCCTCCGTGGCGCGCGCCGTCTGGCCGGCGAGTTCCTTCACCTCGGCCGCCACCACGGCGAAACCGCGCCCCGCGTCGCCGGCGCGCGCCGCCTCGATGGTCGCGTTGAGCGCCAGCAGGTTGGTCTGCCCGGCGATCCCGGAGATCATCGTCACCGCCGCGCCGATCTGCTCGGCGGCCACCCGCAGGCTGGCCATGGCGGCGTTGGTCGCCTGCGCCTCATGGGCGGCGGCACCCGCGACCTCGTTGGAGCGGATCACCTGCCGCTCGATCTCCTGCAGCGACGCGACCATCTCCTCGGCGGCCGCCGCCACGGTCTGGACGTTGGTCGAGGCCTGCTCGGCGGCGGCGCTGGAGGCCACCGCCTGGGTGTTGGTGTCGTCGGCGACCTGGGTCATCGAGCGCGCCGTGGCGTCGAGCTCGGTGGCGGCCCCGGTGACCACCTCGAGCGAGGCCGCCACGTTCTGCTGGAAGGCCCTGACCAATTGGTCGACCCGCTCGACCCGGCTGAGGCGGGCGGCCTGCTCGGCGGCCTGGGCGGCCTCCAGCTCGGCCCGGGCGATGGCGTTCTGGCGGAACACGTCCACCGCCTTGGCCATCTCGCGCATCTCGTCACGCACCTTTGGCTGCGGCACCGCCACGTTGGTGTCGCCCTCGGCCAGGCGCTTCATCGCGTTGGTCATGCCGACGATCGGCCGGATGATGCTGCGGGCGATCAGGAAGGCCAGCGCGCCGCCGAGCACCACCGCCAGGGTGATCAGGCCGATCTGGATGCGCCGGGCGTTCTCCACCGACGCGGTGGTCGCCTCGGTGAGCTCGTTCACGGCGACGAAGATCTTGTCGCGCGCGGTCTCGCCGACCCGTTCGATCGACGCCGCGAACGGCTTGATGCCCGTCTCGAACGCGTCATTGGCGACGCTCATCGCGCCGTCCCAGGCCGTCAAGGTCGCCGCGTAGGCGTCCAGCCCCTCGGCGACCGCCTTGATCTCCGGCGCGACGATCGCGCCGCCCTCCACCGCGCCGAAGGCCTTCAGGGCGCCGCGCGCCTGCTCGACCGCCGCCAGGAACCCGGCCCGATCCTCCGCCGAAAGCCGCATGGTGAAGCGCGCGGCCTCGAGCCGGGCCCGCAGGATGGTGTTCTCGATCTTCTGAACGCGATCGGACATCGCGGCGCTCGTGCGCTCGCGAACCGCGACGACCAGCGCATCCAGGGCGCGGGCGAGCGCGTCACCGGCCTTGAACATGGTCGTCCGGGTCTCGTTCACGCGCAGGCCGGCCGTCGCGAGCCGCTCCAGCCCCGGCTTCAGGGCGCGGGCATCGTCGCGCATCTGCCCGTAGAGCGGACGGCGCTCGGTATGCATGGCCCGGGCGAAATGCATCTCGCTCGTCTCCTCGATGGCGCGCCGCGACTGCTCCATCGCGGTGATCTGCTCGGCGCTCGGGGCGAGGCGGTAATGCTCTGCGGCGCCGGTCAGGCGGGCCGCCAGGCTGTTGATCGTGAGAATCGACCGTACGCCGACGTCGAACCGAGCGCGCATCTCGTATTGGTCGGTGATGAAGCTCTGTTGATAGAGCGAATACGCACCGATGCCGCCGGCAATCAGCACGAGCATGGCGAAGCCGGCATAGAGCCGGTGGCGAATTCCCAACTTCACGGGTGGACGACTTTCCAAAGAGCATGCCCGCATCGGGCACGACGCCGATAAAAGTCGGATCGATGACACTATTGTGTCAGCATTCGCACCTCAATCTCAGGCATTTTCAAAGTTGTTATTGTTTTAATATTGGACTTTACCTTACAGTCGCGCACAGGACGCGAGAGTAAAGATTCGCGGCGGTCGGATGGGGGCAATCCGCCCGGCCAATTCAGAGCTCGATCGACACTTTTGAATTCACGATCATATTCGAGGAATTTTTATGACAATCCTATTTTATACCCGCTGAGATCAAGTTTCCGCGGACGATGCCGAGCTGACAGGGCTCCTCGGACCAACAACCAAGAGTCTATCATCTCCTGGGATCCCGATGCCCTGCGCGGACAGCCGCTTGTCGGAGACCCGAAGCGCCGTCCGGCCGCGGGCATTCGGACCGATGCTCCGAGGCCCGGATTTCGGCTCGGGGAGCCCGGTTGGGAGATTCCAGGCGAAGCCCGCACGACCGATTCGGCGCGCGTCTGTCGGGCGGGCGACGGGCCGGGGGCAGACGTGGCGACGAGGATGTGCGCGCGACGACGCGCGTCAGGCCACGCGATTCGCCAGGGCCTCGCGCATCAGGCTGGCGACCATCCCGTCCTGGAACTGCTCGCGCTGGATGAACAGCGCGTCCGGAACCAGCACCGAGGCGTCCTGCTCCGGCGGGTCGACTGGATCGCTGGAGAGGACGATACGCAGGCCCGGGCGCAGGGCCCGCGCCTCGACCGCGAGCTGCGCGCAGCACAGGCCGCCCTGCAGGGCCGCGTCCACCACCATCACGTCCACGGGCAGCCCGAGGGCCAGGACCGTCATGGCGTCGACGCCCCGGTCGCAGGCGGTCACCTGGTAGCCCAGCATCCGGATCTCGGCGGAAATCTCGTCGCGCCAGCGCTTGTGGCGGCCGACGACCAGCACCTGGATCCGGTAACAAACGCCCTGGGGCAGCCTGCCGGAGGCCGTCTCGACGTCGGTTGTGGGCATCGTCCGCACTCGACCTCGCTCTGGCTTTGCGATGCATCATGCTAAGCCGGGAACCAAGCCACGCGCAAGCCTGTGGCCGCGAAGGCGCCGCATTCCGCGCCGCTGTTGCCCAAAGCGCATGCAGCCCGAAGCGTGGTCATAGCGTAGGCTTGCGGTTGACGGCGCCGGGGTCGCGCGGGCAACACCGGGCCGCCGCGGGAGGCCCCGCGCGCTGCCGGAGCTTGAGCCGATGTCGTCCGCGAAATCCCCTCCCGTCTCTCCGCTGGCGCCCGCTACGGTGCCGGAGCTGCCGCCGCTGCCGGGCGTGCGGATCGCCACCGCCCAGGCCGGCATCCGCTACAGCGGCCGCACCGACGTGCTCTACGTCGATCTCGCCCCCGGCACCCGGGCGGCCGGGGTGTTCACCCGCTCGAAATGTCCCTCGGCGCCGGTGGATTGGTGCCGCGAGGCCCTGTCGCACGGCGCGGCCCGGGCCGTGGTGGTCAATTCGGGCAACGCCAACGCCTTCACGGGCCAGCTCGGCCGGGAGGCCGTCGCCAAGACCGTGCAGATCGCCGCGCAGGCGGCCGGCTGCAGCGACCGGGAGGTCTACGTCGCCTCCACGGGCGTGATCGGCGAGCCGCTGCCGGCCGAGCGATTCGAGGGGGTGCTGGACGATTGCGCCGCCCGGGCCACGGACGGGCCGGCCGCCTGGGCCGAGGCCGCCCGGGCGATCATGACCACCGACACCTTCCCCAAGCTCGCGACCCGCACCGCCGAGATCGACGGCGTGCGCGTGACCATCAACGGCATCGCCAAGGGCGCCGGCATGATCGCCCCCGACATGGCGACGATGCTGGCCTTCGTGTTCACCGACGCCGCCCTGCCCCAGGCGGCGCTCCAGGCCCTGCTCGCGGCCGGCACCCAGACCAGCTTCAACTGCGTGACGGTGGACGGCGACACCTCGACCTCCGACACCCTGCTGCTGTTTTCCACCGCCAAGGCCGGCAATGCCGAGATCGCCGACGCGGCCGACCCGCGTCTCGCGGGCTTCAAGGCGGCGCTCGACAGCCTGCTGATCGAGCTCGCGCAGCTCGTCGCCAAGGATGGCGAGGGCGCGCGCAAGTTCGTCACCGTGCGGGTCACCGGGGCCGAGAGCGACGCCTCCGCCCACAGGATCGCCATGTCGATCGCCAACTCGCCCCTGGTGAAGACCGCGGTGGCCGGCGAGGACGCCAATTGGGGCCGGGTGGTGATGGCGGTCGGCAAGGCCGGCGAGCCCGCCGACCGGGATCGCCTGGCGATCTGGTTCGGCGACGTGCGCGTGGCCGTCCAGGGCGCCCGCGACCCGGATTACAGCGAGGACGCCGCCAGCGCCGTGATGCGCGAGCCCGAGATCGGGATCCGGGTCGATCTCGGCCTGGGCGAGGGCCAGGCCCGCGTCTGGACCTGCGACCTGACCAAGGCCTACATCGAGATCAACGGGGATTACCGCTCGTGAGGGCGCGCCTCGCCGGCCTGCTCCTGCTGGCCCTGCTGCCCGCCGGGGCGCAGGCCGACGATTCGGCGTGCAAGCGCCACATCAGCGTCGTCGGGCGGGCCGCGGAGACGCGGGCGCCGGACTTCGCCGAAATCACCGTCGGGATCGAGGCCCGGGGCGCGACCCCGGCCGCCGCCCTCGACGCCGCCTCGAAGGCCGTGGCCGGCATCTCGGCGCAGGCGCGGGCGCTCGGCGTGCCGCCGGCCGATATCGGCACCGCTGCTGTGACGCTCCAGGCCGGCTCGCGCAGCGTGACCCGGCCGGGCGGCGCGGTCACCGAGGAGCCCGACGGCTACCGGGCCGGCAACCGCGTGACGGTCCGGCTGGCCGACATGGACCGCCTGGGCGACCTGCTGCGCCAGGCGCTCGATTCGGGCGCGAACCGGATCGACGGGGTCAGCTTCGGCCTGCGCGATCCCGACACCGCCGAATCGGCGCTCCAGGTCGCGGCCGCCCGGGATGCCCGGAGCCGGGCCGAGGCCCTGGCCGAGGCGGTGGGTGCCAAGCTCGGGCCGCTCTGCACCCTGGGCAACGCGGGTGCCGCGGTCCCGCCGCCGCCGGTCTACAGCCGGGCGCTGGCGGCCCCGATGGCGGCCAAGGGCCGGCGCGTCCCGATCGAGGCCGGCACGATCCAGCTCTCCTCCGAGGTCTCGGCCAGCTTCGCGGTGGCGCCGTGAGCCAGCCGCTGCGCCTGTTGCTGGTGGTCGCGGTGGCGCTGGTCGATGTCGACGGCCGCGTCCTGGTGAGCGAGCGCCCGGCGGGCAAGCAGCTCGCCGGCCTGTGGGAATTTCCCGGCGGCAAGGTCGAGGCGGGCGAGCGCCCGGAGGAGACCCTGATCCGGGAGCTGTCCGAGGAGCTCGGCATCCGGGTCGAGGAGCCGTGCCTGGCGCCCCTGACCTTCGCGAGCCACGCCTATCCGGATTTCCACCTGCTGATGCCGCTCTACGTCTGCCGGCGCTGGTCGGGCACGCCGCGCCCGATGGAGGGCCAGGCGCTCAAATGGGTCCGCCCCAAGGCCCTGCGCGACCTCGCCATGCCCCCGGCCGACGCGCCGCTGATCCCGTTCCTGGTCGAGCTGCTGGGGAGCTGATCGGAGCCCGGAGCGGAGGGCTATCGCCGTCCTTGCACGCCGCAAATGGGTGACGGCGTGGGATACCCGGTCCGTACAGGGCACGCGCCTCCTCCCCCTCTGCGGGCTGCTGGCTACACAGATTTGCGAAGACCCGGCGCCGGGACGGGGCGCGGGTCCCCTCTCCCGTTCGGGAGAGGGACAGGGTGAGGGACCAGGACGTCCCGGAAGAGGCGCGCCCTGGCGGTGCGGCCAGGGTTACGCTTGGCCCTGAACCGTCTCGCCCCTCACCCCAACCCTCTCCCGCACGGGAGAGGGGGGCACGTCGCGCCGCTTCGCCGGCGGCGGTGCTCAGCGGAGATATATGAACCTCGTAGCCCGCGACGGGGGAAGGGAGAGGCGCCCATGACGGGCTGCCGCCCTCATCCGCCAACGGGGGGCGGAGTGGGGAACATGCCGCCCCTCCGGGGATATCGGGGCGGCGGCACCCGAAACCTCACAGCGCCAGAATCCCCTCCACCGCCTCCTGCACGGCGAGCGCTTCGGCGAGGGTGGCGAGGTGGTGGGGCTCGCCGCGCGTCATGCGGACGACGCCCGCGAGCTGGCGGCGCAGCGCGATCGGGCGCACCTCTGCGTTGGGGAGCGCATCGGGGGCCGGGGTGAAGGTCCCGTCCGAGCCGCGGCGCTCGGCGATGGCCCAGTCGCGCAGGCGGATGGCGCCGGCATCGCCCTCCAGCGTGCAGGTGTTGTGATCGTCCTCGGCGACGCCGCCGACCCGGCCGGTCAGGGTCACGGGAATGCCGCCGGCCCTCAGCGTCACGTCGATCGCCCGCTCGGATCGGCCGGCCTCCGGGAAGGCGACCGTGCCGGCGAGCCCGTCCAGCGGCCCGCACAGGCGGCGGGCGAGGAACAGGAAATGCGAGACGACCTCGCGGGTGAAGCCGCCCTCGGCCCGGGCGTCGAGCCAGCGCGCCGCGTCGGCCTGCCAGGGGCGCGGCCAGCGGGCGAAGGCCACCGCGATGCTGAGCCGGCGGGGCGTCCCGACCGCGCCCTCGGCGATCCAGCGCTCCAGCGCCGCGACGCCGGGCGAGGAGGCGAACGGGAAATTCACCGCCCCGGCCGCCCCGGCCTCGGCCACGAAGGCTCGGGCGTCGGCAAGGTTGATCGCCAGGGGCTTCTCGCAGAAGACGGTCCGGCCGGCGGCCAGCGCCGCGCGGGCGTAGCCGAGATGCGAGGCCGGCGGCGAGGCGACGTAGACGCAGGCGCTGGCCGCCACGACGGCGTCGGAACCGGCAACGAGCGGCACCGCCGGGAAGGCGGCGCCGACCCGGGCCAGGGCCTCCGGGGACGGGTCCCACAGGGCGGCGACCCGGACCGGCGAATCCGACGCGCCGTGGAGCACGCCGATCAGGCGCTCGCCCATGATGCCGGCGCCGATGATCCCGAGGGCGAGCGGCTGGTCGGTTGTGGTCATCCCGGTTCCCTGTGTGACGACGCCCGGTCAGGCCCGGCCCCGACGGGCGTCGAGGCTGAACGGGCCGGCCCCGAAGGCCGCGACCTGAAGCAAGCCGCCCGCCACGGCGAGGTTCTTGAGGAAGTGGAACATCTGGTTCGGGTCCGCCAGGGCCGTGTGGAAGGTCAGGGCGGTGGCCACCGCGAATCCCGCGAGCGCCAGGGCGACGAGCCGGGTCCGGTAGCCGGTAATTAGCAGCAGGCCGCCCAGCACCTCCACCAGGGCGGCGGCCGCGAACGACACCTCCGGCAGCGGCAGGCCGGCGGACCGGATCGTGGCGAGCGTCGCGGCCGGGGCGGCGAGCTTGCCGACCCCGCTCACCAGGAACAGCGCGCTCATCAGGACCCGGCCGGTCACCGGCAGCAGGGCGGTGGCGGAGGCGATCGGGGTGGCCATGGCAATACTCCGGTTCAACGTGGGATGTCTTGCGAGGATCAGGCCGAGCCCGGCTGGGCGAGGCCGCGGACCCAGTCGGCCGCGAGGCTGACATCGGCCTGCGACAGGCCGTGGCTGACCGGCAGGATCCGGTGCGCGACCGCCGCGCCGGCGGCTGTGAGCTGCCGGGCCAGCCGGCCGGCATTCTCGGCCGGGACGATCGGGTCCATCGCCCCGGAGAGCATCAGCACCGGCTTGCCCGCGAGGTCGGCGGCGGGCGGCTCGGCCAGCGGCACCATCGGCCGGATCAGCACCGCGCCCGCCAGCACCTCCGGGTGCAGCATCAGCAGCGCGGCGGCGATGTTGGCGCCGTTCGAGAAGCCGAGGGCCAGCGGCGCGGCCAGGCCGTAGCGCGCCCGCGCCGCCGCCACGAAGGCCGCGAGATCCGCGGTGCGGCGGCGCAGGTCGGCCTCGTCGAACACCCCCTCGGCCAGCCGCCGGAAGAAGCGCGGCATGCCGTTCTCCGACACCGCCCCACGGGGCGACAGCAGGGCGGCGCCCGGGGCCACGATCCGGCCGAGCGGCAGGAGATCGTGCTCGTTGCCGCCGGTCCCGTGCAGGAGCAGCAGCGGCCGCGCCTCGGTGGCGCCGGGCTCGAAGTGATGGATCAGGCCGAGGGCATTGGGCGTGCGGACGTCTTGGGTCATGGCGACCTCGCTGATGAGTATATTTGCACCTCCGCCCCGTTCGTCCGGGGCGGAGATCTGGTTCAGGCGACCTTCGGCAGCACTGCCTCGATCTGGGCCCGGTGCGGCTCCAGCCCGGCGGGCAGCTTCAGGGCGGTGCCGAGGGCATCCATCGGCTCGTCCACGGCGAAGCCGGGGGCGTCGGTGGCGATCTCGAACAGCACGCCGCCGGGCTCGCGGAAGTAGACCGACCGGAAATACTGGCGGTCCCGCTGCTCGGTGACCTGGAGCCCGAGCCCGGCGAGCTTGTCCGCCATCGCGGCCTGCGCGGCATCGTCCGCCGCCCGGAACGCGATGTGGTGGACCGAGCCCGCCCCCTGACGGCCGGGCAGGAAGCCGCCGACCGCCCGGAGGGTCACGAAGCTGCCGAGCGCCGCGCTGCCGGCGAACCGGATCAGGTTGCCCTCGCGGGCCTCCTCGCGCAGGCCCAGCACCTCCGTGAGGATCGCGGCCGTGGCCTCAGCCCTCTCCAGGAGGAGCGTGACCCCGTGCAGACCGCGGATCGCGTGCTCGGCCGGAACCTCGGCCGAGGCCCAGGCGGCCTCCGCCTCGGCGCCGTCGACGCCGACGAGCGCCAGCATCATCCCGTCCGGGTCGCGGAACCGCAGGGTCGGCGCACCGAACACCTGGACCAGCGGCTCATGGGCGACGCCCTTCTCGATCAGCCGGTGGGTCCACCAGCCGATCGCGCCGCGGGGCACCCGGAACGCGGTCTCCTGGGTCTCGCCGATCCCGACCCGGCCGGGGGCCGCATGCGCGATCGGGAAGAAGGTCAGGATCGTGCCGGGCTGCCCGGCCGCGTCGCCGTAATACAGGTGGTAGGTGCCCGGATCGTCGAAGTTGACGGTCTTCTTCACCAGCCGCTGGCCGAGCACGCGGGTGTGGAAGTCGAGGTTGCGGAGGGCCGGGCCGGAAAAGGCCGTGACGTGGTGGAGGCCGGACTGCACCATGACGCTATCTCCCGAGAAGCCGCCCTGCGTTGCGCGGGGCGTTTGCGATGACGGCAATCTGGCCCTTGCGAAGGCGCCTTAAAATAGAAACGATGGAAACCCATCGTTTCCGGAATGCGACTCATGCGGCTCCCCGATTTCGAGGCCTGGGCGGTCTTCGCCAAGGTGGTGGAGGTCGGCTCCTTCGGCCGGGCCGCGGAGGATCTGGGCCTGTCGAAGGGCACCGTCTCGAAGGCGGTCGGCCGGCTGGAGGCGCGGATCGGTGCGCGGCTGTTCAACCGCACCTCGCGCAAGCTCGCCCTGACGGAGGCCGGCCACGCCGCCAAGGCCAGCGCCGCCCGGATCCTGGCGGAGGGCGAGGCTGCGGAGGCGCTGGCCATCGCGGGCGCCGCCGAGCCGCGCGGCCTCGTGCGCCTGGCCGCGCCGATGACCTTCGGGGTGATGCATGTCGCGCCGCTCCTGCCGGATTTCCTGCGGCAGCACCCGGCCGTCTCGGTGGACCTGCACCTGTCCGACGCCGTGGTCGACCTCGTGGGCGGCGGCTTCGATATCGGGCTGCGGATCGCGGCCCTGCCCGATTCCTCCTTGCGCGCCCGGCGGCTCTGCGCGATCCGGCGCTCGCTGGTGGCGACGCCCGCCTATCTCGACCGGCACGGACGGCCCGTGCATCCGGACGACCTCGCCCGCCACGCCTGCCTGGGCTACGCCTACCTGCCGACCCCCGACCGCTGGCGGTTCATCGACGACTCGGGCGCCGAGGCCGTGATCGTGCCGGGCGGGCCGCTGCGCGCGAACAACGCCGAGGCGCTGGCGCCGGCGCTCCGGGCCGGCCTCGGCCTCGCCCTGCAGCCCGATTTCATGATCTGGGACGACCTCGAAGCCGGGCGCCTCGAGCGGGTCCTGCCCGGCTGGTCGCCGCCGCCGATCGCGCTCCACCTCGTGACGCCCCCCGGTGACCCGCGGCCGGCCCGGATCACGGCGCTGATCGGCTATCTCGGGCAGAGGCTCGCCCAGGCACCCTGGGCCGGGACGGCACCGCACCAGCCGAGCCGGATGGCGGCCCGGCCCGGGGCGTGAATGTCGGAATCGTACAAAACTTACCCTGTGGATGATTTTATACAAATATTCTTGACTTGCATGATCGTATCTGGCGTGGTCGATAAAGCTTAGATACCCTTGTGTCCTTGAGGGTTTCGACGTCTGTCAGCGGCCCATCTATGCCCGGTCCCGGCGCCCCTCAGGTTGTGTGTGGGCGCTCTATCCGGGCCGGTGCGCGTCCGACCGACGACGGGACCGTCTCGAAGGCCGGCCCGCCGTTGCGCGTGTTCGCAGCCGCCCGATGAGGCCGGCCATGCGGGCCCCGCGGAGCGCGGTTCGGCCTGTTCCCCGAGCCCGCCCGCGATTCAGGCATTGGCCTTGCGATTGCACGCGCGGCTTCCGGTGCCGGGCGATCCGATCCTGTCCCTGAGGCCCTGATGTCCCCTGCGGCACACCTTCGACCCGCGCCCGACCGGCTCGTCCACAAGACCGTGGCTGCCGCCGTCGCCGAGTCGCTGCGGCAGCGGATCCTGACCGGCGAGTTCCCGGCCGGCACCCAGCTGCGCCAGGACGCGCTGGCGGAGGAGTTCGGGATCAGCCGGATCCCGATCCGGGAGGCCCTGCTGCAGCTCGAGGCCACCGGCCTGATCAAGATCATGCCGCATCGCGGCGCCGTGGTCTCGGGCCTGTCGGTGGAGGAGGTGGAGGACATCTTTACCCTCCGGGTCCAGCTCGAGCCGGAGCTGCTGGCCCTCTCGGCGCGGCGCCTGTCGCAGGCGGATTTCGAGGCGCTGCACGGCCTCACCGAGGATTACAGCGCCGCCCTCGCGGCCGGCGAGATCCTGCGCTGGGGCGAGCTGAACCGGCGTTTCCACCTCGATCTGCTGCAGCACGCCGAGCGCCCGCGCTCGCTGAGCATCGTCGCCGGCCTGCTGCAGGATTGCGACCGCCCGACCCGGCTCCAGCTCTCGGCCTCCGGGGACGTCGCCCGCGCCGACCGGGAGCACCGGGAGATCCTGGGCCTGTGCGAGGCCGGAAAGATCGACGCGGCCGCCGACCTCCTGCGCCGCCATATCGAGAACGCGGCGCAATCGCTGATCGCGATCTACCGGCGCGCGCTCAGCGCGTGAGCCGGCGGGTGCGACCCGCCCCGCGGATATCCCGGCCCCTCACTCCCCCTTGTCGGTCCGCCGCACGAGGCGGCCGGGCAGGCCGGTCAGGTGGTCCTTCATCGCCAGCACCTTCTGGACCTTCGAGCCAAGGGTGAGGAGCTGGACCAGGCGCTCGGTGTCGAGCCGGCGCACGTCGGCGTACCAGCCGGCGAACAGCTCGAACAGGTCGTGCATCTCCCGCAGCCGGGCCTGGGCGTGGCGCTCCGCCTCGGTTCCGGCCTCGACCATCAGCAGCTCGCGCAGCAGGGTCAGGGTCGGGTCGATCTCGCGCTTCTTGCGCTCCTCGACCAGGGTGCGGACGATCTGCCAGATATCCTCCGGGGTGGCGAAATAGTCCCGCCGATCCCCGGGCATGTGCTGGAGCCGCACGAGGTTCCAGGCCTGCAGCTCCTTGAGCCCCATGCTGACATTGGAGCGCGAGACGCCCAGCCGCTCGACGATCTCGTCGGCGTTGAGCGGCCGCTCGGCCACGAATAGCAGGGCGTAGATCTGCCCCACCGTCCGGTTGATGCCCCAGCGCGAGCCCATCTCGCCGAAATGCAGCACGAAGGTCTGGATCAGGGGAGGCAGGTGCACGGCGGCGATCCGTCGAACGGTTTGGGCCCCCGGGAAAGCGGGGGGCGTTGCCGGCTTATCAGCTCTTGAGCCAGAACCGGAGGAGCGTCGCCACGGCGCCGAGGCCAAGGATGCTCCCGGCCCAGATCGCGGCGAACCAGGCGAGCCGTTTCCACAGAGGGAGCGGGGTTGCAGGCGCCATCAGTGATACCCGTGCGCGTCGACTTTGCCGCGGAACACCCAGTAGGAATACGCGGTGTAGATCAGGATGATCGGGATCAGGATCGCGGCGCCGACCAGCATGAAGATCTGGCTCGCCTCGGGGGCGGCGGCCTGCCAGATCGTGATCCGGCCCGGCACCACGTCGGGGAAGATGCTGATCCCGAGCCCGAGGAACGACAGGGCGAACAGGCCGAGCGCGATCAGGAACGGCGCCCGCTCGCCCCCGTCCCGCAGGGTCCGCCACAGGGCGTAGGCGGCGAGCGCCACGAGCAGCGGCACCTGCGCGGAGACCAAGACGTTCGGCATCGCCAGCCACCGCTCGAAGTAGCGCCCCTGCAGGAACGGCGTCGCGGCGCTGACCAGGGCGATCGCCGCTACCGTGGCGAGCGTGAGGCGCTGCGCCAGCCGGCGGGCCTGGAGCTGGAGCAGCCCTTCGGTGCGCATCACCAGCCAGGTCGCCCCGAGCAGCGCGTAGGCGACCACGAGGCTCGCGCCGACCAGCAGGCTGAACGGGGTCAGCCAGCCCCACCAGCCGCCGGCATAGGCCCGGCCCTCGACCGCGATGCCCTGCAGGAGCGCGCCGAGCGCGATCCCCTGGGCGAGCGCCGCCACCACCGAGCCGCCCGTGAAGGCGACGTCCCAGGCCGCCCGGTGACGGGGATCGCGCCAGCGGAACTCGAACGCGACGCCCCGGAAGATCAGCCCGAGCAGCATGGCGATGATCGGCGCGTAGAGCGCCGGCAGGATCACCGCGTAGGCCAGCGGGAAGGCCGCGAACAGGCCGCCGCCGCCCAGAACCAGCCAGGTCTCGTTGCCGTCCCAGACCGGGGCGACCGAGTTCATCGCGGTGTCGCGCTCCGGCCCCAGCCGCAGGGCCGGGAACAGGATGCCGATGCCGAGATCGAAACCGTCCATGACGATGTAGGCGAAGACCGCGAAGGCGATCACGAACGCCCAGATCACGGTGAGATCGACGCTGTAGAGCATGGCTGCCTCACTCGGCCGGCTGGAGGGCGCGGTCGGGATCGACCGACGGGGCGGGGGTGATGCCGGCAGTGCGGATCGGCGCGCCGGGCTCGATCCCGGTCTCGCCGGCATGGGGCGGCTGGGCCATCAGGCGCAGGATGTAGAACACCCCCATGGCAAACACCGAGAAGTAGATCACCACGAAGGCGGTGAGCGAGGCGGCCACCGCCGGGCCGTGGAGCGGCGAAGCCGATTGCGCGGTCCGCAGCAGGCCGTAGACCGTATAGGGCTGGCGCCCGACCTCGGTGGTGATCCAGCCGGCCAGCACCGCCACGAACCCGGCCGGCCCCATGGCGACGGCGAAGCGGTGCAGCGGGCTCCATCGGTAGAGCGCCCCGCGCCAGCGCGCGAGCAGGCTCAGGGTCCCGAGCAGCAGCATCAGCATGCCGAGCCCGACCATGATTCGGAACGACCAGAACACGATCGGCACCGGCGGCCAGTCCGTGCGCGGCAGGCTGTCGAGGCCGGCGAGCGGCGCGTCGAAGCTGTGCTTGAGCACGAGCGAGGACAGCTTCGGGATCTCCACCGCGTAGCGGATCGTGCCGGCTTCCTGGTCGGGCAGGCCGAACAGGACCAGGGGCGCCCCGTCCGGATGGCTCTGGAAGTGGCCCTCCATGGCCATGACCTTGGCGGGCTGGTGCTCGAGGGTGTTGAGCCCGTGGGCGTCGCCCGCGAGGATCTGCACCGGCGCCACCAGGGCGGCCATCCACATCGCCATCGAGAACATCGTCCGCGCCGCCGGGTTGGCCCGGTCGCGCAGCAGGTGCCAGGCGCCGACCGCGCCGACCACGAGCGCCGTGGTCAGGTAGGCCGCCAGCACCATGTGGACGAGGCGGTACGGGAAGGACGGGTTGAACACGATCGCCCACCAGTCCAGCGGCACGAACTGGCCCGCGGCGTTGGTGCCGTAGCCCGTCGGCGTCTGCATCCAGGAATTCACCGACAGGATCCAGAAGGCCGAGAAGAAGGTCCCGAACGCCACCATCAGGGTCGCGGCGAAGTGCAGGCGCGGCCCGACCTTGCTCATCCCGAACAGCATGACGCCGAGGAAGCCGGCCTCCAGGAAGAAGGCCGAGAGCACCTCGTAGGCCATCATCGGGCCGAGGACCGGGCCGGTCTTGTCGGAGAAGACCGACCAGTTGGTGCCGAACTGGTAGGACATCACCAGGCCGGAGACGACGCCCATGGCGAAGGCGATGGCGAAGATCTTCAGCCAGTACTTGAACAGGTCCATGAAGACCTGCCGGCCGGTGGCGAGCCACAGGCCCTCCAGCACGGCGAGGAAGCTGGCCAGCCCGATCGAGAAGGCCGGGAACACGATGTGGAACGCCACCGTGAAGCCGAACTGGATGCGGGCGAGGATCAGGGGGTCGAGGGTGTCGAGCACGACGAATCTCCGGCTCGGGATCTATGCCTTGACGTATATCAATTTCAGAAATTTCTGAAAAGCCGAAAATCGCTGAACCTGTGCCGGGGCTGTCCTGGCCCTGGACGCGCGCGGCCGGACACGGCAGGCTCGGGCCGATTCCCCGAACGGCCGGGACCTTGCAGGCATGGCGCCCGCCCGCTTGCCGCCGCGCCGCGCGGCGCGCCGTTCCCCGAACACCACGAGACCCGTCGCCCATGGCCGAACCCGTTGCCGTTGCCGCCCTCGACGCGCCCGTCGACCTCGCCGCCCTCCTCTCGGAGCGCATCCGCGGCATCGGCACGAGCCAGATCGGCCTGGTGGCGGATCGCGGCCGGGACGATCCCGACGTGGTCAAGCTCTGGATCGGCGAGGGCGACCTGCCGACGCCGCCCTTCATCGTCGAGGCGGCACACCGGGCGATGCAGGCCGGGCATACCCGCTACACCACCTCGCTCGGCCTGCCGGCCCTGCGGGCGGCGCTCGGCGCCTATCACGCCCGGCACTGGGGCGTGGACGTCCCGGCGGATCGGTTCGCCGTCACGGCCGGGGGCATGAACGCGATCATGCAGGCCGCGCAGGCGCTGCTGGAGCCGGGCGACGAGATCATCATCCCCGCCCCGGCCTGGCCGAACCTCGCCGAGGCGGTCCGCATCACCGGCGGCGTGCCGGTGACGGTGCCCTACCGGATCCAGCCCGACGGGCGCTTCACGCTGCCGCTCTCCGACATCGAGGCGGCCCTGACCCCGCGCACCCGGGTGATCATGGTCAACTCGCCCTCGAACCCGACCGGCTGGACCATGCCGCTCGCCGAGATGACGGCGCTGCGCGACCTCGCCCGCGCGCGCGGCCTGTGGATCCTCTCCGACGAGGTCTACGCGCACTTCACCTACGGCAACCAGATCGCCCCGTCCTTCCTGCAGATCTGCACGGAGGACGACCGCCTGATCGTCACCAACACCTTCTCGAAGAACTGGGCGATGACCGGCTGGCGCGCCGGCTGGGTGATCTTCCCCCGGGGCCTGGCGCCGACCTTCGCCAAGCTCGGCCAGTACAGCACCACCTCGATCCCGACCTTCATCCAGCATGCCTGCATCGCGGCCCTCGACGAGGGCGACGGCTTCATCCGCACCATGGTCGACCGCTGCGCCGAGGCCCGGGCGATCCTGGTGGAGGGGCTGGCCCGCCTGCCGGGCGTGACGGTGGCGCCGCCGGACGGCGCCTTCTACCTGATGCCCCGGATCGCCGGCGACGAGCCGAGCCTCGACCTCGCCTACCGCCTGCTGCGCGACGCCAAGGTCGGCGTCGCCCCGGGCACCGCCTTCGGCCCCGCGGGCGAAGGCCTGATCCGCATCTGCTTCGCGATCAGCCCGGAGCTGGCGCGGGAGGCGGTGCGGCGGATGTCGGGGGTGTTGGGGACGGGTTCGTCCGGGCGGGCGAACTGATCCGGGGGCCTGCGGTTTCAGCTTTGGCGCAAGAGTAGGGTCCCCACATTGCCGGATGACGCGCAGGTCCCCTCTCCCGTGCGGGAGAGGGACAGGGTGAGGGATGCGCCCTGTCCGGAAAGACCTGATCCCTCACCCCAACCCTCTCCCGCACGGGAGAGGGAGTCCGTCGCGCCTTCTGGACCCCGATGTGAGCCTCACAGTGAGGGAAAGCCGGGCGTCTGTCAGACCGCCACGCGCCCGATACCCCTCACCGCCCCCAGCGCAGCACCAGCGCATCGTTGCGCCGCGCCAGCTCGATCAGCGCCGCGCGGGTGTCGGGATGGAGCGGCTGGAGCGGCAGGCGGGCGGTCTCGTGGGCGATGATGCCGCCCTCGGCCATCAGCGCCTTGCAGGCCAAGAGCCCGCATTGCCGGTTCTCGTGGTTGATCAGCGGCAGCCAGCGCGCGTAGGCGTCGAGCGCGTCGTTCCGGCGGCCGGCCGCGTAGGCGTCGGTGATCTGGCGGATGCCGTCCGGATAGGCGCCGCCGGTCATCGCCCCGGTGGCACCGGCATCGAGATCGGCCATCAGGGTGATCGCCTCCTCGCCGTCCCAGGGCCCGACAACCGCATCGCCGCCGAGCGCGATCAGCTCGCGCAGCTTGCCCGCCGCCCCGGGGGTCTCGATCTTGAAGTAGGAGACGTTCTCGATCTCCCGGGCCATGCGGGCCAGGAACGCGGCCGAGAGCGGCGTGCCCGCCACCGGCGCGTCCTGGATCATGATCGGGATCGAGATCGCGTCCGAGACGCCGCGGAAGAAATCGTAGATGCCGAGTTCCGGCACCCGGATCGTAGCGCCGTGATAGGGCGGCATGACCATCACCATGGCGGCCCCGGCCTCTTGCGCCCGGCGCGAGCGCTCGGCGCAGACCTGCGTGGCGAAGTGGGTGGTCGTCACGATCACCGGCACCCGGCCGGCGACGTGGTCGAGCACCGCGTGCATCACGGTCTCGCGCTCGGCATCGGTGAGGACGAACTGCTCGGAAAAGTTCGCAAGGATGCAGATGCCGTGGCTGCCGGCCTCGATCATGAAGTCGATCGCCCGGCGCTGCCCGTCGAGATCGAGGGCGCCCGAGGCGTCGAACACCGTGGGGGCGACCGGGAAGACGCCCCGGTAGGGCTGGGCGGGCGAGCTCATGCGCGATCCTCCGCCGGGGCGGGCCGCGCGCCCCGGCTCACAGGAAGAGACCGGTCCGGGCCGCTCCGGGGCCGCGCGGCCACCCCGGAGCGGCGACACGCCGGCACTGTGCCGAAGGATCATCCGAGATCAACGCCCGTCCCGGCGCGGGCTCGACAAAAGCCGCGATGTGTTTGCGCGGCGCCGGCCCGGGTGCCGCAAGCCTTACGCCGACAGGATCAGCCGGATGAGCTTGCTCACCACGGAGCCGACACTCACGAACCCGTACGCGACATCGACCCGGATCGTCGCCGTGTCGCCGCCGTCCAGGGTGATGACTTCCCGGGTCGTCTGGATCTCCAGGCGTCCCGACAGGATATGGAAGATCTCGCGGGTTCCGGCCTTGTGGGCGGCGAAGCGGCTCGCCGTGGCGCCGGCCCGCCGCAACCTCGGAAAATTTTCTCCCCCATCCACAGCTTGAGGGCCCGATCGACGCTCGGTCCCCGCTCCGCCATCCCGGGGCCGCGCGACGGGGCCGGGGGGCGGAAAGGCTGGCCCGCTCAGAGCCTTGCGGCGCCGGCGGCCCGTGTTCGGGCACGTCCGGGCCTGAAACCGCGCGGGCCGGAGCGGAGAACGGATCGGCCCGAAATCCGGCGCCTCCGGAAAGACCCTGCTCCCGGGCGAAACCCCACTCCGGCGCGGCGTAGGCGCCGCCGGGGCCGCTTGGTATAGGAGTTCAGGCCTGACGCCGGCGGTGACGGGCCGGCCCCGAAGCACCCGATCATCCAGCCCTGGAGTTCCCCGTGATGCGTCTTGTCTCCGCCGCCCGCGTGGCCGTCTTCGCCGCCGCGGCGCTTCTCATGGGCGCGTCCGCGCGGGCCGACGACCTCGACGCGATCCGGGCCGCCAAGACCCTGCGGATCGGCACCGAGGGGACCTACGCGCCGTTCAGCTTCCACGACGCCTCCGGGGCGCTGGCCGGGTTCGACGTGGAGATCGGCCGCAAGGTGGCCGAGAAGCTGGGCGTCACGCCCCAGTTCGTCGAGGGCAAGTGGGACGGCCTGATCGCCGGGCTCGATGCCAAGCGCTACGACGTGGTGATCAACCAGGTCAGCATCACCAAGGAGCGCCAGGCGAAGTTCGACTTCTCCGAGCCCTATATCCGCTCCCGGGCCGTGCTGATCACCCGGGCCGACAACGGCACGATCAAGTCCTTCGCCGACCTGAAGGGCAAGAAGTCCGCGCAGAGCCTGAGCAGCAACTTCGCCCGGCTGGCCACCGAGGCCGGGGCCGAGCCGGTCGGCACCGACGGGTTCGACCAGTCGATCCAGCTGGTCGTCACCGGCCGCGCCGACGCCACCGTCAACGACAACCTGTCCTTCCTCGACTTCCACAAGAAGCAGCCGAACGCCCCCGTGAAGATCGTCGCCCAGAAGGACGACGCCGACGCCTCCGGCATCCTCCTGCGCAAGAACAACCCCGCCCTGAAGGCGGCGATCGACAAGGCGCTCGCCGAGATCAAGGCCGACGGCAGCTACGCGGCGATCGCGCAGACGTATTTCGGGGCGGACGTTTCGCGGTAGATAGCCGCCCTCCCCCTTCCGGTCCGCGCAGGCCGCGACGCACCCCCTCTCCCGTGCGGGAGAGGGTTGGGGTGAAAGACCCAGTTTCTCCGGAGAGGTCGCATCCCTCACCCTGTCCCTCTCCCGCACGGGAGAGGGGACCCGCGCCTCGTCCGGAAAGGTGTGAGCCCGTCAGCCCCCGCCGGGCGGGTTCGGTCACCGAACCGCATTCCCCTCAAGGCGCGGGTGATCCGAAACCAACCCGAAAAATCCCCCGCGCGATCCGCGGCGCAAAGCCGTATAGACCGTCGCCCGATCCCGCAGGAAACACCGACCCGTGCCGCACTGGCCCGACCTCATGCTCCAGTCGCTCGGGCCGCTGCTCGCAGCCTGTCTCCGGTTCACCGTGCCGCTGACGCTGATCGCCTTCGCGCTCGGGCTGAGCCTGGCGCTGGTGATCGCCCTCGCGCGCCTGTTCGGGCCCCGGCCGCTGGCGGCGCTCGCCTGGACCTATGTCTGGATCTTCCGGGGCACGCCGCTCCTCGTGCAGCTGTTCGTGATCTTCTACGGCCTGCCGAGCGTCGGCATCCTGATCGACGCGTTTCCGGCCGCGGTGATCGGCTTCACCCTCAATATCGGCGCCTACGCGTCCGAGATCGTGCGCGCCGCCATCGCGTCGATCCCGAAGGGGCAGTGGGAGGCCGCCTACGCCACCGGCATGACCCCGGCCCAGGCGATGCGGCGCACGATCCTGCCCCAGGCGGCCCGAGTGGCGGTGCCGTCCCTGTCCAACACCTTCATCGCCCTGGTGAAGGACACCTCGCTCGCCGCCGCGATCACGGTGCCGGAGATGTTCCAGGCGGCCCAGCGCATCGTCGCGGTCACCTACGAGCCGCTGATCCTCTACGTCGAGGCGGCGCTCATCTACCTCGTGCTCTGCTCAGCCCTGTCCTGGCTCCAGAGCGGGCTGGAGCGGCGCCTCGGGCGTTACGGCGGCTACCTGGAGGCCCGGGCATGATCGCCCTCCAGAAAATCGAAAAACGCTTCGGCGACAACCCGATCCTGCGCGGCGTCGACCTCACGGTGCCGGAGGGCAAGGTCACGGCGCTGATCGGCCCGTCGGGCTCGGGCAAGTCGACGCTGCTGCGCTGCGTGAACCTGCTGGAGATCCCGCAGGCCGGCACGCTGGTGCTCGGCGACCAGCGGCTCGATTTCCGGCCCGGCGCGCCGCCGGCCCGGCGGGACGTGCTCGCGGCGCGCCGCCAGACCGGCATGGTGTTCCAGAACTTCCAGCTGTTTCCCCACCGCACGGTGATCGAGAACATCACCGAGGGTCTGATCACCGTGGGCAAATGGCCCAAGGAGGCGGCCCGGGTCCGGGCGCTGGAGCTGCTCGACCGGGTCGGCCTCGCCCAGAAGGCCGAGGCCTGGCCGGCGAGCCTCTCCGGTGGCCAGCAGCAGCGCGTGGCGATCGCCCGGGCGCTGGCCCCCTCCCCGCGCCTGCTGCTCTGCGACGAGCCGACCTCGGCGCTCGATCCCGAGCTCGCCGCCGAGGTGGTGGACGTGCTGGCCGGCCTCGCCCGGGAGGGCATGACCATGCTGATGGCGACCCACGACCTGCGCCTCGCCCGCCGGGTCGCCGACGCGGTGGTGTTCCTCGACGGCGGCACCGTCGTGGAGCAGGGACCGCCGGCCGAGCTGTTCGCCCGGCCCGCCGATCCCCGCACCCGCCGCTTCGTCCAGACGCTGCTCGGCGAGGTCGGCGCCTGAGGCTCAGCCGGAGAGGCAGCGCAGGCTCAACAGGTCGTCGAGGGTGAGCGCGGTGCCGAAGACCAGGGGCCGCCAGGCCGGCATCGTCGCCAGGACCAAGGCCGCCCCGAGGACGAGCCAGGGGACGAATGCCGGCAGGGCGGCGCGCTGAAGCCTCACGCCGCCCGCTCCCGGCGGCCGGCCCGGACCAGCAGCCAGCCCACGATCAGCATGGCGAGACCCCAGAGCAGGAAGCCGGAATCCCAGAACACCCACTGGTCCCGGGGCATCGTCTCGTTGACGTGGTGCACCCCGAGGATCTGGTGGTCGATCACGCCCTCGACGGTGTTGAACAGACCCCAGCCCATGAGCAGCGAGCCGGCCAGCAGCTTGTTCGACCAGGACAGGTGCCCGCGATGCGCCGCGCGCCAGAGGATGAACAGCCCGAGCACCACGAACACGTAGGTGGCGCTGTGGAAGATCCCGTCCCAGCGGGTGTTCAGCTCGAGATTGGGAATGGAATCGACCGGGTACCAGCTGCTCAGCATGTGATGCCATTGCAGGACCTGGTGCAGCACGATCCCGTCGAAGAACCCGCCGAGCCCCAGACCGAACAGGATGCCGGCGCTCAGCGGGAACGCGCGGGTCTCGGATACGGCCGTTCTCATGGTGATCTCCCGGCGCGGGGATTGGACAACGGCCCCTGTTTCATAACCCGTCATTGCGAGCGCAGCGAAGCAAGCCAGTGCGGCGCGCGTTCTCCAACCGTAGCGTATCCCTCGGTTGCTTCGCTGCGCGCGCAATGACGGCGCGGTTCATCACGCGGTCTTGGATGCGACTTGGGTCACGCGCGCCGCGTCGTCGACCGTGGAGACCAGCCGCAGATAAACCCCGAGGCCGGCCAGAAACACCGCCAGCCCGAGCCAGGTCGCCGTCGAGGCAAAGCCCGGCCCGGCGATGGCAAGCGCTCCGCTATGCCCGGCCATCAGGTCGGCGGCCGCCAGCAGCACGCCGACGCAGCTCTCGCCGACCAGGAAGCCCGAGGCCAGGAGCACGCCGCGGCGGCGGGCGGCGCCCAGCACCGCTTCTCGCCGGGGCCCCTGGACCCGGCCGCGCAGCCGGCGCTCGGCGATCCAGCCGAGGATGCCGCCGATCGCGATGGTCATCTCGACGGAGAGCGGCAGGTACATGCCGATCCCGACCGTGAGCGCCGGGAAGGTGAGGTTGCGCCGCCGCAGCCAGGCCTCCACGGCCACCAGCACCACGCCGAGCCCGGCGCCGATCAGCACCATCGTCCAGGGCAGCGCGCCCTCGGTGATGCCCTTGGCGATCTGGGTCATCAGGGCGGCCTGGGGCGCCGCCATGGCGCTTGCCGGATCGAGCCCCTCGCGCGAAGGCGCGCCGATGAAGCCGTAGGCCTGGTAGAGCAGCTCGAGCAGCGGCGCGATCACCAGCGAGCCGACCGAGACCCCGATGATCAGCGCGACCTGCTGGTGCCAGGGGGTGGCGCCGACCACCTGCCCGGTCTTGAGATCCTGCAGATTGTCGTTGGCGATCGACGCGGTGGTGACGATGACCGCGGTGAGCAGCAGCGCCATGGCGGTGACGAACCGGTCGCCGTCCGGCCCGCCGACCTGGCCGAGGAACAGCGGCAGGAGCAGCGCGGTCGCCATGGTGGTGAGGATCCCGATCCCCGAGATCGGGCTCGACGAGGAGCCGAGCAGCCCCGCGAGGTAGCCGCAGGCGGCGGCCATCAGGAAGCCGAACAGGACCGTGAACAGGGTCGCGGCGAGCGCCAGGGCGATCATGGTCCCGCCGAGCCCGGCCGGCCCGGCGAACGCGCCGAACAGGAGCGCCAGCGGCACGCACAGGGCGAGCGCCCCGGCCCCGACCCAGGCGATCGGCAGGTCACGCTCCTCGCGCGGGTGGTCGGAGCCCAGGCTGCTGCCGGTGGTCGACAGGGCGGTGCGGATGCTGGCCGCGATCGGCCGGGCGAGCGAGGCCACCGTCCAGAGGCCGCCCACCGCGATGATGCCGGCCCCCATCAGCCGCACCTGCTCGGACCAGACCGCCTCGGCCGCCTGCCCGGCGGTCTTGCCCGCATCGGGCGCGAGCGCGGTCAGGATCGGCACCGCGATTCCCCAGGCGATCACGACGCCGGTGAGCAGGGCGAGGCACGCCCCGATCCCGACCAGGTAGCCGACGCCGACCAGCGCCAGGGAGAACCCGGTGCCGGTGCGGAAGGCGGCGCCGCCGAGGCTGATCGCGCCGGAGAGCCCGTCGCCCAGCAGCTTCAGCCCGGTCGTGGCGAGCCCGATCGTGCCGGCGATTCCCGCCGCCGCCAGCAGGTCGCGCAGGCCGTGGCCGCCGGCATCCTCCTGGCCGGTCTTCAGGACCTCGGCGGCGGCGACGCCCTCCGGGTACGGCAGGTCGCTGCCGGAGACGAGCGCCCGGCGCAGGGGGATCGAGAACGCCACGCCGAGCAGGCCGCCCAGCGCGCAGACCGCCGTCGTCTGCCAGAACGGGAAGCCGCTCCAATGCCCGATCAGCACGAGGCCGGGCAGCGCCAGCACGACGTTGCACAGGGTGCCGGCGGCCGAGGCCTGGGTCTGGACGATGTTGTTCTCGAGGATGCCGGCCCCGCCCATCAGCCGGAACGCGCCCATCGAGATCATGGCGGCCGGGATCGACGACGAGAACGTCATCCCGGTCTTCAGGCCCATGTAGAGGTTGGCGGCCATGAAGATGACCGTGATCGCCGCCCCGAGCACGATGCCGCGCAGGGTCAGTTCCGCGTGGTGGCCCAGGGCCGCCGGCGTCGTCGTGTTGCGGACGTCCATCGTGCACTCGTGATGTCGTCTCGCAAACCACCCGGATCCGGAAACCTATCCCGCCTGCGGCGTTGCGACGGGTTCACGGTGCGGGGGCCGGGACTCGGACCCGGGCCGGGACGACGATCGAGCGGTGCGCTCACGAATGCGCGTCAAATGCGGGCCGCCCGGATCGGCGGCGCCATAACCTCCTTCGCAGGACCAAAATCTGTAGTCGGCCCGGCTCGCTCGGCGAATGCCGCGGCCGGGTCAGGCTCTTCCCGATGCGCTCAGGATCGGGGCGGCTTCAGCGCGACACGGCCGGGCTGGTCCGGCTCGCCGGCTCGGCTCGCCGGGCCCGGACCACGAGCAGGCCGGCGAGGGCCGTCAGGACCAGGGCGCCCTGGATTCCCAGCGCCTCCCAGCTCCCGTTGAAGCCGATATCCGCCACGAAGCCCGGCACGCCGTCATCGTGCACGGCGACCAGCCCCTGCTCCTGCAATTCCTGGATCGCGGCCCCGACGAGCTTCAGCCCCATCACGAACAGGAACGCCGAGGTCAGCACGAAGATCGGCCGCAGCGGCAGGCGCAGCGCGAGCCATTGCATCGCCGCGTACAGGGCGATCAGCGCGAGCGCCGCCGCGCCGAGCCCGCCGAACAGCGACCCGTCCCAGCCGCCGGCGGTCCGGGCGAGCGCGTGCAGGAACAGCACCGTCTCCGCCCCCTCGCGGAACACGGCCAGGAAGGCGATGCCGGCCAGGGACAGCACGGTCCCGGCCCCGAGCGCCTGCCCGGCCAGGCGGTTGAGGTCCGCCTGCCAGGCCTTCGGATCCTGCCGCAGGAACAGCCAGCCGCTCATGTAGAACATCAGGGCGGCGGCCAGCAGCATGACGCCGGCCTCGATCAGGTCGTTGTGGTTGCCGTCGTAATAGGTCTCGAACACCCAGGCCATGCCGAGACTGGCCAGCACCGCGGCCCCGGCGCCGAGATAGATCGGGGCGATCCGGTGACCGGCATCGGCCCGCCGCATGAAGGCTGCGAGCGCGGCGACCACCAGCAAAGCTTCGAGCCCCTCCCTGAACAGGATCGTGAAGGCCTGGACGAACGTCGATCCATTATCCATGAGAGACCTCTGCTGTGCTTACGGATCATACGAAGCGCGCGCCGAACTTCTAGCGCTATGTTTTTCATTGCTTCTAAGAAGCATCGGGACGCGGCACCGCCGCTCTCGTCGTGACCGCTGCCTGCGGGACCGGATATCGACCGTCGCGGCGGCGAGGTCGAGGGCGGCACCTGCCTGCGGCGACCGCCCTCCTCCCGGGCGGCCCGCGCGGTGGAGCCGACCGGCGCCCGGTTTGTGAGCGTCCCCGAGCGCGTGTTACGCCTTGCGGAACGGCCGGTTCCACAACCATCGGCTGTGCGAGACGCGACGGATACGCCTCAATGGACGACCCGACCGACGCATCACCGGGCTCCACGCCGGCTTCCGGCACAGGGAGCGCGACGTGATCTCGATCTCGGGCCTGCCGGCCTTCCTGCTCTACGTCGTGACGGCCGGGGGCCTGATCGGCCTCTATCTGCTCGTCTATACCCTCGCCACCGCCCACAACGAGCTCGCGCTGATCCGCCGGGACGTGGCGGCGGCGGCGGTGGCCCTCGGCTTCAGCCTGGTCGGCTTCGCGCTGCCGCTCGCGGTGGCGATCTACAACGCCCAATCGATCCTCGATTGCATCGTCTGGGGCCTCGTCGCCCTCGTCGTGCAGATCCTGATCTACTGGCTCGTGCGCCTCGCGGTGCCCGATCTCTCCCGGCGCATCGAGGACGGGCGGATGGCCGCCGCCGTGCTCCTGGGCGCGGCCTCCTTCGCGGGCGGCCTCGTCAACGCCGCCTCGATGACCGCCTGACATGGCGGAGGCGCGCCCGGTCGGCGCCGGGGAAGACCCCGCCGAGAGAGGCCGCCGCAAGCGCTCGGCCGCCATCTCCCTGGTCCTGGTCACGGGGGCGGGCGCCGCGGCGCTGGGGCTGGGCTGGCTCGATCCCTCCCAGAAGGAGGAGGACGCCCTCGTCTACGACAGCCTCGCCGCCTGCATCGGCCAGGGCTTGCGCACGGAGGATGCCTGCACGACCGATTACGCGGCGGCCCAGTCGGCCTATGCCGCCACCGCGCCGCGCTACGCCACCGCGGAGGCCTGCTGGGCGCATCACGGTGCCGATGGCTGCGTGGCCGGGGAGACGATCGCCCCGGACGCGGCGGGGTCCTTCGTGCCCCTGATGGCCGGCTTCATGATCGGGCGCACGCTGGAGCAGGGCCTGCCGGCCCAGCCGCTCTACCGGCACGCGGAGGAGATTCCGGCCTCCGGCGGAAGCGGCGGTGGGGGCGGCGGCTATTGCACCGGTTCGGGCGGCCGGGTCTACGCGTCGGCGGGCCGCCCGGCGACCCGCGTCGCCTCCAGCGTGGCGCGCACGACCGCGTCCGCGCCCCGGATGGTCTCCCAGGGCGGGTTCGGGGCGACCGGGCGGGCGATCGCGTCCGCCGGCAGCCGTTCGGGCGGGTTCGGAGGCGGCTGATGCGCCGGGTGTCCCTGCCGGAACGGCCCGATTGGCGCGATCACGCGGCCCGGGCCGGCTTCACCTTCCACACCTTCGACGACGAACCCTACTGGGACGAGAGCGCCTATTACGCCTTCACCCTGGCCGAGATCGAGGACGACATCGAGGCGCCGACCCGGGAGCTCCACGCCCTCTGCCTCGCCTTCGTCGAGCGGGCCGTGACGGATGGCGCGATCCTCGCCTCCCTGGCGATCCCCGAACTGGCCTGGGACGCCGTCGCGGACAGTTTCCGGCGGCGCGACCCGTCCCTCTACGGCCGGATGGACCTTCGCTACGGCGGCGCCGGGAGCGGGCCGGCCAAGCTCCTCGAATATAACGCCGACACGCCGACCGCCCTCTACGAGAGCGCCGTGTTCCAGTGGCTCTGGCTGGAGGATGGGCTGGCTCGCGGAATCCTGCCCGCGGGGACGGACCAGTTCAACGCGCTCCACGAGCGGCTGATCGCCCGCCTCGCCGCGATGGGGCTTCCCGGCACCCTTTCCTTCACCTGCTATCCCGACGCGCCCGAGGACCGGGGCACGGTGGCCTACCTCCAGGACTGCGCCGTGCAGGCCGGGCTCGCCGCCCCGTTCGTGCCGCTGGAGGCGATCGGCCTGTCCGAGGACGGGCACTTCCTCGACGGCGGCGGCCGGCCCCTCGCCGCCCTGTTCAAGCTCTATCCCTGGGAGTGGATGTTCGGCGACGCCTTCGGGGCGGCGGTCGGCGCCACGCCGACCCGCTTCGTCGAGCCGCCCTGGAAGGCCGTGCTGTCCAACAAGGGCCTGCTCGCCCATCTCTGGGCGATGGCGCCCGGCCATCCGAACCTGCTCCCGGCCTATTTCGAGGGCGATCCCGCCAAGGCGGCGCTGGGCAAATCCTTCGTGCGCAAGCCGCTCGTCTCGCGGGAGGGGGCCAACATCATGCTCGTGCGCGACGGCGTGCTCCTGGAGCGCGACGCGGGCCCCTACGGGCGCGAAGGCTTCGTGCGGCAGGCGCTGGCCGAGCTTCCGGTCTTCGCCGGCCGCCATGCCCTGGTGGGCAGCTGGATCGTCGGCGACGAGCCTGCCGGCCTGTGCATGCGCGAGGGCCCGTCCCGCATCACCACCGACCGGGCGCGGTTCGTGCCCCACGTGATCGACGGCTGAGGCCGCCCGCGCGCGACGGCGCGGGCGGCCCGATCCTTCGCCGGGGTCGCTAGGCCCGCGTCTCCGTCCAGGGCCGCAGCGGCCCGGGGATACGGAAATCCTCCGGCGTGGCGAAGTCGGAGGCGGCGCCCCGCATGGTTCGCGCGGGCCGCGCGAAGCCGCTCCGGTCGCTGTAATCGAAGGCGCCGGGCCGCGAGAGGCGCTTCTGGCCGATCAGCCCCTGCGCACAGACCACGTCGAGGACGGTGACGCCCGCGACCGCGGCGGTGGCGGCGGCGAGGTTGGACTGCTTCGGGTTGTCGTCCTCGAAGCCGGTCGCCAAGGTGGCGAGATCGAGGGCGTCGCCGCCGACGCGAGCCAGGATCCAGGGGGTCGGATCGTGGCTCATGAGGATCGCGACGCCGGTCGCCACCTCGCGGACGCCGTAGGCCTGCACCAGGGTCTCGCGGCCCTTGAGCCCCAGCGCGCGACACAGGCCGTGGGCGGCGGTCAGTTCCAGGAGGCCCAACCCGATCGAGAACCAGCCGAGGCCCCGGGCCAGCTCGTCGTGGCGGGTATAGGCGCCGCCGCCGGGGGCCCCGCGGGGGGCGGTGCGGGGAGCGGGGGGTTGATGCGTGCTGATGCTCATGGCCGGATCACCACCTTGATGCAGCCGTCCTGCTTGTCGCGGAACACCCGATACATTTCCGGGCCGTCCTCCAGCCCGATCGTGTGGGTGATGACGAAGGACGGATCGATCTGGCCGTCCTCGATCCGCTTGAGCAGGTCGGGGGTCCAGCGGTTGACGTGGGTCTGGCCGGTGCGGACCGTCAGGCCCTTGTTCATCAGGGCGCCGATCGGGAACTTGTCGATCAGGCCGCCATACACGCCGGGGACCGAGAGCACGCCGGCCGGGCGGCAGACCATGATCATCTGGCGCAGCACGTGGGCGCGGTCGGTCTCCAGCAGCATCGCCTGCTTGGCCCGGTCGTAGACGGCGTCCACGGCGCCCATGGCGTGCGCCTCGAGCCCGACCGCGTCGATGCACTTCTCCGGGCCGCGGCCGTCGGTCATGTCGTTGAGGCGGCCGACGATGTTGGGTTCCGCGTCGTAGTCGATCACCTCGGCACCGCCGGCCTCGGCCATCTGCAGGCGTTCGGGCACGCGGTCGATCGCGATCACGCGCTTGGCCCCGAGGAGCAGCGCCGAGCGGATCGCCATCTGGCCGACCGCGCCGCAGCCCCAGATCGCCACCGTGTCGGTCGGCTGGATGTCGCACTGGACCGCGCCCTGCCAGCCGGTCGGGAACACGTCCGACAGGAACAGCAGCTTCTCGTCCGAGATGCCCTCGGGGACCTTGATGTGGGTCGAGTCCGCGAACGGCACGCGCAGGAACTCGGCCTGGCCGCCCGCATAGCCGCCGGTCAGGTGGGTGTAGCCGAACAGGCCGGCGGTCGTGTGCCCGAACGCGGTATCGCCCAGCGCCTTGTTGCGGTTCGAGCGCTCGCACACCGAGAAATTGCCGCGCCGGCACTGCTCGCACTGGCCGCAGGTGATGGTGAACGGGACGACGATCCGGTCGCCGACCTTGAGCGCCTTGTTGTCCTTGCCGACTTCCACGACCTCGCCCATGGCCTCGTGGCCCAGCACGTCGCCCGACTTCATGCCCGGCATGAAGTGATCGTAGAGGTGGAGGTCCGAGCCGCAGATCGCGCAGCTCGTCACCTTGATGATGGCGTCGCGGCCATCCTCGATCTCCGGATCCGGGACCGTGTCGCAGCGAACGTCACGGGTGCCGTGCCAGACGAGTGCCTTCATGGGAGCGATGTTCCGGCTGTCATTCCACGGGTGGTTGTCCGGAGACCAACCAACACTCGGGAGGATTGTTCTGTCCGCACGGCAAAACGGCGCTCCGGGGCCGGCCCGCGGGCCGACCGCCGGAACGCCGCGGGCTCAGCCGATCTGTTCGGACTGGGCGGCGCTGTCGGGACGGGCCGGGCCGAGCACCGGCTCCTGCCCCATCGGCTGGTTCTGGACGATGCTGTATTCGCCCTTGCCGTCGAGCGACGGGCCCTGGGTCCAGCGGCCTTCGGGCGGCGGCGAGCCGTCGGCCGAGGACGAGAAGAAGTTGTAGTTGAACTTCTGGTTCTCCTTCTCCTGCGGGAAGGAATTCGGGATCGGCAGGTTGCCCTGATGGCCGCCCAGCTCCTCGATCACGGCCAGCCATTGCTGCTGGTGCATCGTGTCGCGCGCGATCAGGAAGCTCCACATGTCGCGCATGCCGGCATCGTTGGTCGCGTTGTAGAGGCGCACGGCCAGGACCCGGCCGGTGCTCTCGGCGGCGACGTTGCAGTACATGTCGGCCGCGATGTTGCCGCTGGCGTAGATGTGGCTCATGTCGAAGGGCAGCCCGTCGGAATTGCCCGGGAAGGCCGCCATGCCGGTGGACAGCAGCGTCTTGTGCAGCATGCCCTCGGCGATGTGGCGCGGATTCTCGCCGCCCATCACGGCCCCGACGATCGCGTCGGCGGCGCCGGCCTCCTGCACCTTGGTGGGGGCGGTCTCGAGGTTCATCGCCACCGCGGTGGCGAGCATCTCGATATGGCCCAGCTCTTCCGTGGCGGTGTTGAGCAGCATGTCGCGATACTTCGTGGTCGGCGCACGATTGCCCCAGGCTTGGAAGAAGTACTGCATACACACGCGGATCTCGCCCTCGATCCCGCCGATCGCCTGCTGAAGCATGCGCGCGTAGATCGGATCGGGCTTGTCGACCTTCACGGGGTATTGGAGACGCTTGTCGAGGTAATACATGCTGTCCGGTCCTTGCTGGAGGCACGGCACGGGAGTTCACCGCGCGCGCTTTCAGGAACGCGATGTCCCGTCAGGGCATCCCGCCTTGCTCCTCGACCAACCGCGCTTCGGGCTATTGGTTCAGTATTCTTTAAGGTCGGCAGGCCATTTTCAGCCTAGTTCGCCCACAAAATTGCGCGAAAACCAAACTATGTTAATCGACAGCACGCCCAAGCTTCCGAGACGGACGGCCAAGATAAACCTATGTTGCGATCGACCTTCCGGCGACCTTGGCGGCACGGAGGAAACCCGAACTTTTGCTGGCAAAGGGGATCCGGCCACCGTGCAGCGCCGGGTCTTGCAGTGACGGGCCTTGCGTCGCGCGGTGATCGCGCGCCAGGGCGGCGTGACCGGGCCGGACGCGCGGCTTGATCAGGAATGCGGCCGTCTGCGGCCGCGCGGCCCGGCGGGGACCGAGGCGGGCCCGCGGCTTTCGGTGAGCAGCTTGCGCCAGCGGGTCAGGCGCTCCGGATCCAGCCGGCCGTCCGCGATGGCGGCCTGCACGGCGCAGCCCGGCTCATGCGCGTGGGTGCAGTCCCGGAAGCGGCAGGACGGGGCGAGCTCGGTGATCTCGGCGAACAGGGTCGCGATGCCGTCGGCGGCGTCGCTGACCTGGAGCGTGCGCATGCCCGGCGTGTCGATGACCCAGCCGCCGCCCGCGATGGCGTGCAGCGACCGCGCCGTCGTGGTGTGGCGCCCCTTCGCGTCGTGCTCGCGGATGCCGCCGGTCTGCTGGGGCGCGTCCCGGCCCGGGCCGGTCAGGGTGTTGACCAGGGTCGATTTGCCGACCCCGGAGGAACCGACCAGCGCGATGGTCTGCCCGACGCCGCACCACGGGGCCAGGAGGCCCGCCGCCTCCGGGACGCGGGGATTGACGGCCAGCACGGTCAGCCCGCGCTGCAGGGCGGCGGCCTGGCGCTCGAAGTCGCCCGGATCGGCGGTCATGTCCGCCTTGGTGAGCAGGATGACCGGATCGGCGCCCCCCTGGTTGGCCAGCGCCAGATAGCGTTCGAGCCGGGCGGGGTTGAAATCGGCGTTGCAGGAGGTGACCACGAACAGGGTGTCGACATTGGCCGCGGCGGCCTGAAGGGTCGCGCTGCCCTCGACGCGCCGTTCCAGGACGGTCTTGCGGTCCAGCCGACGCTGCACGGTCAGGGTCTCGGGATCGACCAGGACCCAATCGCCCACCGCGAACGCGCTGGTCTTCGTGTGGATCGGGAGCGCCAGCTCGACGGGGCCGGCGGAGGACAGGGCGGTCAGGCGCGCGCGGTGGACCGTGGCGATCCGCATGGCCGCCAGCGCGGCCTCCTGGGGCTCGCGCTGCTCCTCGAAGAACGCGGACCATCCCAGGCCTGTCGGGGACATCGCAGGGACGGGGGCGGGATGATCGATCACCGCGTTGCCCATGGCACGGCCCCGCGCGGATAGCCAGGGCGCGTGGCGGACCGTCCTCGAAACGGCGGCCGGGGCGGCTCCCCAGGCGGGCGGCCTGCGCCCGGCGCGTGAAGGCGCCGGATCGATGCCGGCCGGTCCCGCGTTTCCCGGAACGGCTCATCGCCCCGGAGGATCGTCGTGGGACTCACTGCTTTCGTCTTCTTCGTCGTGCCCTGGATGCTGGTCGCGGCCTGGCTATTCCGGTCGTCGAATTCTGCCATCCGCATGGGCCTGCCGGCGACGCCCTGGCGCCCGCTCACGGATTTCCCCCCGCCGGTGCGCGACCAGCGGACGATGGTCGACACCAGCACGGTGCCGAAGGGCGCGGCCGGGCATACCGCCGACGACAAGCACCGTCCGTTCGAGACGCCGTAGACCGCCGCTCGGTCGCGATCACCGGCAGGGACGCCCCCTCGTCCCGACGCGCCCGCACCGGCGGACTCCAGGGTTTCGGAGCGTCAGCGCCCGATGCCGCGCGCTCCGTATCCCGTGGCGACACAGGCCATCCCGGTTCGGAGCCGAGGGCGATAACGGAGCGCGACCGGCCCCATCCCCAGTGGGGGCCACGATGTTCACATATCGCTGCCGGACTAGGACCAAGGCCAAGCGCGTCTCTCGCAGCCGGGAACCCGTCCGGACCGCGTTCTGTGAACCCGCTCCCCCACCCGGGCGAGCGAACCCGCGCTTCATGCGGTCGCGAAGGGAGAACCGCCCCCCGTCGCCCAGGACCCCGCGCGGAAATCGAAAATCGCGCGATCAGCCCAGACTCTCCAGCAGATGCAGGGCGAAGCTGCCGCCCTCGGCCTGCCAGAGGCCGCGCGGCTGCCAGCCGCTCTGGATCGCCAGGGCCTGGAACGCCGCCGGGGTGTATTTGTGGGACGTGTCGGTCCGGACGTGCTCGGCGGCCGCGAAGGCGATGCTCGCCCCGCCCAGCCGGTAGGTTGCCGGCCGGTGTGCCACGAGATGCGCCTCGACCCGCAGCGGATCGGGGCAGAGCGTGATCGCGTGCCGGAAATTGTCGAGGTCGAAATCGGCCCCGAGCTCCCGGTTGAGCCGGACCAGGATGTTGCGGTGAAACGCCGCCATGAGACCGTCGGCGGCGCCATAGGCGCGCTGCAGCCGCTCGGGTTCGGTGGTGGCGTCGGCCCCCACCAGGAATAGGCTCGGCCCGAGGGTCGCCCGGGCCCGCTCCAGGAACAGGGCGGCCTCCGGGGGCGCGAAGTTGCCGATGCTGGTGCCGGGATAGAAGCCCAGGATCCCGCCCGGCCCCGCCGTGACCGGGAGCTGCACCGGCTTCGAGTAATCGGCGCAGACCGGCACCATGGCGATGCCGGGATAATCCGGCGCCAGGCGGCGGATCGCGCCCTCCAGGTATTCCCCCGAGATGTCGATCGCCACGTACGCGGCCGGCTCGGTCAGGGCGTCGAGCAGCGTGCGGATCTTGCGGCTCGCGCCGCTGCCGAACTCCACCACGGTCACCCCCGGCGCCACCCGGGCCGCGAGTTCCGCGGCGACCCGCGGCAGCAGCGTCATCTCCTCCCGGGTCGGGTAGTAATCGGGATTGTGGCAGATCCGGTCGAACAGGTCGGAGCCGGTCTCGTCCCAGAGATACTTGCCCGGCAGGGTTTTGGGCTCGGCCGTCAGGCCCGCCAGGGCGTCGCGCAGGAATTCCTGCTGCGCATCGGGGATATCGGCCGGGGCGCTCACGGCCGGGTCACCGTGACGACGACCAGGGCGAGGCGCTCGACATCGGCGTAGACCGCGTTCGCCAATTCCTCGCCGTACTCGTCCGGGTCGAATTCCCGGTAGGTCCAGTCCAGCCCGGCCCGGCCGCAGGCCTCGGCGACGGCGTCGCGGAACGGGTCCGCCCCCTCGACGATCGCCGCGCCGGTGAACATCACGAGGCTGCCCCCGGTGGCGAGCCGCTCGATCGCCTGCTCGACCACCGCCAGCGGCAGGCCGGCGCCCAGCGGGCCGCCGCCGTGCCGGTAGGCCCGGGCCGCGGGATCGACCATGAAGGGCGGGTTCGACACGATGAGGTCGAAGGCGCCCTCGACGTCGCGCAGCATGTCGCTGTGCCGGGCCTCGACGCCGTCGGTGCCAGCGAGCCGGGCGTTGACCCGGGCGGCCCGCAGGGCGGCGGGGTTGATGTCGACCAGCACCACCTCGGCCCCCGGCGATCGCTTGGCGATGCAGATCCCGGCCGCACCCGAGCCGCAGCCGAGATCGACCGCCCGGCGCACCGGGGTCTTGCGCGCCGCCAGATGGGCCAGCACCGCGCCGACGAAACGCATCGTGTCGGGCCCGAAGAACACCGCGTCGGTCGCGCTCGGCGGGTAGGAGGAATGGGCGAACAGCTCGTCGTCGAGGCTGGAGAACCGGACGGTGGGGCGCAGGATCCCGCCGTCTTCGACCACCGCCCCGGCCTCCCGCATCAGCGCGAGGAGCGGCGCGGGCAGGATCTCCGCCCGGAACGGCCTGGACCAGCCGACCACGTCGCGCAGGTTGCGCGCCTCGGCGTTCTGCGATCGGGCGTTGACGATGGCGTGGGTGGCGGGCGTCACGGTGGTGAAATTGTAGCCGGCTTCACGGAGTGCATGGCCGAGCGCCAGCAAAGCGTCCGTGTTGTCCGGGAAGGGCTCGGCCACGGGATCGGATCGCGTCATCGGGCTGTCCTCGAAGGTCCCTTCGGCGGCCCGTCGCAGAAAGCGGCGGCGCGCAGGCCCGATCCGGCGAAAGGATGCCCTCCGCCCACCTTGAGGCCCGGGGGCCGGACGGCGATGCGGCGGCGTGCGCCGCGGGGAAGCTGCATGGGAGCGCCGGGTCGGGTCGCCGGGGGCGGCAGGGGCGGACGCACCGCAGCCGGGATCGGCGCCGGCAACGTCCAGAGGTGAATGCCCGGAAAACTGGATCGCTCCGGCATTGTTCCCGAATTTGCCGCAGATCAGGCGCTCGTAACTTATGTTATTCGGGCAATGATTTGCCTCGAATACTGATGGATCGGTGATAGACGCCCGGCCCCCGGCCGGCCGGGATTGCGGCGCTTCTGCCACCCTCGCGCCGTCGTGATCGTCCGGCCCTCCGTCGTTAACCAACTGATTACCGTGCGAACCTAGCGCAAGCACCAGAAACGGCGCATCCGCGCCGGCTGAGCGCGACCGATGATTGCCGCCGACACCGTATTAACCTGGTACGACCTCGCCGGGACCCATCTCGACATCTTCGGATCCCTGGGCCTGACGCTCGGCTTTATTGCCGGCCTCATGCCGCGCCGCGCGTGGATGCTTGGCGGCTCGGCGGCCTGCGCCGCCTGCTTCGGCGCGCATTACCTGACCCTCGGCGCGCTCACCGGCACCGCGATGTGCGCCATCTCGGTGGTGCAGAGCCTCGTCTCCCTGACCTGCCTCGGCGCGCCGAACCGGAACGGCTGGGTCCATCCCCTGTTCGCCGCCACCACGCTGATCGCGGCGTGGCTGACGATCACCACCTGGAACGGCACCCCCTCGGCCTGCGCGGCGCTCGGCGCCCTGCTGGCGACCGCCGCCCGCCTCAACGCCGCGCCGCAGACGATGCGCCTGCTGTTCCTGGGCGCCTCCCAGTGCTGGGCCGGCCACAACCTCCTGGTCGGCTCGGTCTTCGGGCTGACCTGCGACCTCCTCACCATCCTGGGCCTTGGGATCGCCCTGTGGCGCGCGCTGCCGCCCCGTCCGGTCACCGCGCCCGGCTATCTCCAGGCCTGAGCGTACGCGATCGGGCACGCGATCGGGTCTGCGTCGATCCATCCGGGAAACCCTTCGGCCTCCGGCGGTTGCCTGACTTTCCGGCCGTGACGCCGGGGCGACCGGGAGGATCGGATCTTGGCAGAGGCGACCTATCCGCCGCTCGACGTGCTCAAGCCGGTCGCCGAGGGCGTCTGGATCGTCGATAGCGGCCCCCTGCGGATCCTCGGCATGCCGCTCCCGGTGCGGATGACCGTGATCCGGCTCGGCGACGGCAGCCTGTGGCTGCACTCGCCGACGCGCTACGACGCGGATCTGCACCGCGCCCTCGCGGCGCTGGGGCCGATCCGCCACCTCGTCGCGCCCAACGTCGCGCATTGGACCTTCCTGAAGGATTGGCAGACGCATTGCCCGGAGGCCCTGACCTGGGCGGCGCCGAACCTGCGCCAGCGCGGCCAGGTGCGCCGCTCCGGCCTGAAGATCGACCGCGAGCTTGCCGACGCGTCGCCGCCCGAATGGGACGCGGATCTGCGCCAGATCGTGGTTCCGGGCGGGCTCGGCTTCCGGGAGGTCGCGTTCTTCCACGGGCGCAGCCGGACCCTGGTGCTGACCGACCTCGTGCTCAACCTGGAAGCGGCGAAGATGCCGGCGCTCCTGCGCCCCGTGTTGCGCCTGGCCGGCATGACCGCGCCGGACGGGAAGCCGCCGCCCTATCTGCGCCTCGTGATCAAGCTGCGCCGGGCCGCGGCGGCACGGGCCGCGGCGGATCTCGTCGCGCTCAACCCCGCCGTCGTCATCTTCGCGCACGGGCTGTGGTTCGCCCAGGGCGGCACCGAGCGTCTGCGGCGCTCGTTGCGCTGGCTCGGCGATTTCAGCTGATCAGGCCCCCTCCCCGGCCGGATCCGGCGCCTCGGAGCCGTCCAGGGACTTGGCCAGCTCCATCAGCACCTCCTCGACCATGGGCGGCCACGGCACCTTCTCCTCGTCGAGGAGACGCGCCGCCCCGACCAGGGCGTTGATCTGCTCCTCGTAGACCGGCCGCTGGACCAGCTGCGCGTACCGCACCCGAGCGGCCAGGGCGGTCGCGAGGCGCTGGACCTCGGCGATCCGTGCGTTCGACGCGCCGGCGCCATCCCGGTTGCCCATCCCTCACCCCTCTCGGATCCGCGCAGGGCCTAGATAGGCCCCAGGAAAGGGGCGCGGGGCAATCCCGGTTCCGCTCGCCCAGTCCGCTCAGCCCGACCGGCGCACCGCCTCGACCCGCCCGGACGCGGCGTCGGCGAGGAGCTTGCGCTTGCCGGACCTGTGGCGGACGAAATCGTCGAGCGGCTTGCAGGCCGGCAGAGCGGGCGGGCCCTTCTGCGCGGGCAGGGTCGGCGCGTCCGGCGGGGGCGCGTCCTCGGGCAGCTCGACCCGCTGGCTCACCAGGAACGCGTCCAGATCGATGAGACGGTGGCGCAACCGGCGGATGTCGTTCTCGACGCCGTTCAATTGGACCAGCAGGTCGGAGACGGTTCCCTCGCGGGCCGCGATGGCGGACTGGATTCCGGCGCGCTCGTTCAGCAGCACGGCCTTGACGGTCGGATTCATGAGGCGTCCCCGGAGCATGACGCCGCCAGGGACACGCCGTCCCGCGTCAACGCCAAGCCTCAATTGGGAGGAGGCGCTACGCCGGATGGCGAGGCCGTGCGGGCCCGCACCGGCCTGCCGCGCAACCCGTATCCCAGCGGGGATGCCCGACCTGGACGCGGAACTTTCGGTCCGTATCTGCGTCAGTTCCACGCAGACAAAAAGCGCCGGGAGGTTATCATGCGCGCGCCCTTGAAGATCGCCACACTCGTCGTTCTGGTCTTGGGAACGCAGCCGGGCTGGGCCCAATCCGTCAGCCAGACGGGCACCGGCGGCGGCCCGACCACAGCCGCGAAGGCGCCTCACACCGCCGCCACCGGGCAGACGGTGCCCAACCCGAGCGCGCTCGGCCCCAACGAGACCGGCAGTATCGAGCGGCGCAACCCGGCCGAGCAGCGCAACGACGCGATCACCCGCGGCATCTGCATCGGCTGCACGAACCGATAGCCAGCCGGAGCGCGGCGCGGTCCGTCAGCTCTCGGCCCGCAGGCTCTTGATGATGCGGCCGGCGATCTTGCGCACGGCCTCATCGTCCCGGTCCTCGCCCTCAGCCCGATCCCACAGGTGGTCGAGGCTGCGGTCGAGCTCGTCCAGAAGCTCCGGATGGCGCTGGGCTAGGAAGCGGATCGTCCCGAACAACAGGTGTTCGGTCGCCATCTCGTGACGCCTTGCGTCGGCAACCTGATCCATGGGGTTCGCGCTCGTATCGGTCATGGCACGCAAACGATCCGCACGGAGTGCGGTTCAGCGGCGCCCGCGCGGTGCGACGCCGCGGCCGCCCGGGGATCGCTCTGGGTCCGGATGGCGCAGCCCGGAACCGCGCCCCGCGGGGCGCGGTTTGACGGCCTTACAGGGAGGATACCGATGGTCGACGCTGCGCAGATTCAGGAACATGCCGAGGTTCTCGGCTCGGACGGCACCCATGTCGGCACGGTCGATCACATCGACAAAGGCGAGATCAAGCTGACCAAGACCGACGCGGCGGCGGGCGGCCTGCACCATTACATCCCGCTCGACTTCGTGCGGGCGGTCGAGGGCGGCAAGGTCCATCTCGACCGGCCGGCCGAGGAGGTGAAGCGCGAGTGGTCGACCTCCTGACCCGCCCCGTCAGCGCCGCAGGCCGCCGATCCAGGCGGTGAGCGGCTCGACGAACGCCGCCCAGGTCCGGGCCCAGACGGTTCCGGACCGCCCCCCGTCCGGGGGCCCGGCGGCCATCAGCGATGCCACGAAGGCGTCTTCCTGTGCCTTGCATTCGTCGAGGGCGTTGCGCTCGTCCCCGGCCCGGCTCTGGCCGGGCGGCTGGTGCGCGTAGGCCTCGCGCAGGCAGCGGTGCCAGGCCAGCTCGAGCGCCCGCGGCTCGGTCGGCGCAGCCGCCATGGCGGCCGACCCGACGTCGACCAGGACGAACATCGTGAGGAGGCTGAGCACGGGCATGCGCATGCCGCCTCTATGCCTGATTCGGCCGCCTCCTGCCTAGAACGAACGAGCAACAGGTCCGGTGCCGAACGCGGCTTTGATCGGGCCCGGCACCGCGTGGTTGACGTCATGCCCAATCGTTCAACCGGTGGGCGCGGGGACGGCTTTCCCGGTCCTGGCCGCGGAACTGCAACAGCCTGCCGGCCCCGTCCCCTGTATGCGGAAGCGGCCGGGGCGGTGGTGCGGGGCGCGGGATGGACAAGCGGGTGCTGACCCTGGTGCGGATCGTGGCCTGGATCCTGGTGGCGGCAATCGTCGCCATCACGCTGGTGCCGATCGGATTGCGCCCGGTGGTGACGGCGGATCCCGGCATCGAGCGGGCAGCCGCCTACGCGCTCACCTTCCTGCTCCTGACCTTCGGCTACCCGCGCCGCTGGCCCTGGATCCTGCTCGCGGCCGTGCTCCTGGCCGGCGGTCTGGAAGCCGGACAGACCTTGACCGGCACGCGTCACGGCCGCGTCGACGACTTCCTGGTGAAGGCGGCTTCCGCCGTCGCGGGCGGCCTCGTCGGGCTCGTCCTGGCGGCCTGGACGGCCCGGCGCCTGCCGGCGCGCGCCGGTGGCTGAGCCGGAAACCGCCGAGCTTCCGGCGCGTTATCGTTCCGGACTCTCATGCGAGGTGCTGCCATGTTCGGCGCGGGCAAGCTCACGGGGCGGTTCTGGTTTCGGAGAACGTGGACGGGCAAGCTGGTCCTGCTCGTCGAGGAAGAGAAGCCGCGGTGGTTCAGCCGCAAACATCTGACCAAGCTGCGATGGCGCGATGCCCGGCTCCTCGATCTGGCCGAGGCGCCGATGCGCACGCTGATGACCCTGGAACGCACCTATCGGGCGGAATACGGGTCCGGCGGCTCGGCGCTGCAGGCGGCCGTGCCGTCCCTCGGGCGCGGGGCGATCGCGACGCCGATCGGGCGGCCGGCCAGCGCCTGAGCGGCGCCGACAAAAAAGGGCGCGGGCCGAGCGTGAAGGGCAGACTCGGCCCGCCTGCCGTTCGGCTTCGTACCCCTCGAAGCCGCAGCGACGCCTTCAGAGACCACGCCAGCGTTAAGACTTCCTGAACGAAGCCGCCCCGCTGCGGGCCGGCGTCCGCACCCTGCGCCGCCCCCCGATCTGCCGCGCCGGCGTCACCAATTTATGTTGGTATTCAACAGATATATCGGTCGATAACAGAGGCGATCACTTGTTTTTGCCCAGGCAGGTGCTTGACTGGCGGCAGACAGAGCGGTGTTCATCGCGCAGTCCCCCATCGAGAGCCGCCCATGGAAGACGAAGCCGGGTTTCCGCAAGACGATCACGCCGACGTCATCGCGCTGACCGCCGACATCGTGTCGGCTTACGTGTCCAACAACTCCGTCCCGATGCTCGAACTGCCGACCCTGCTGTCGCGTGTTCACGAGGCCCTGGCCGCGCTGGGCCAGACGGGCGCTCCGGTCGAGCCGGAAGCCAAGAAGCTCACCCCCGGCCAGGTCCGGAAGTCGATCACGCCCGACGCGCTGATCAGCTTCATCGACGGCAAGCCGTACAAGACCTTGAAGCGGCACCTCACGGGACACGGCCTGACCATCGAGGCGTACCGGGAGCGCTTCGGCCTGCCGCACGATTATCCGACCACGGCGGCCAATTACTCGGCCATGCGGGCGGAATTCGCCCGGACCGCCGGCCTCGGCCACAAGCGCCGGAAGCCGGCCCAGACAGCGGCGGCCGAGCCCGCGGATTCCGTCGAGGCGCCGGCCAGGCGCGCCCGGAAGCCCGCCTAGAGCCGCTCACAAAACTCCCGCCGCACCGTCGCGTGCGAAGGGAGGGCTCCCGGGAACCGGGAGCTTTGTGAGGTGCCCTCAGGCCCCGGCCTCGGGCGCGATCGATCGCGGCCTTCACGGCACGCGCATTCGCGCTCGAAATTCGAAACCAGCGACAAATCGGAAGTCTTCATTCCCCGGCGCCTTCCGATCATCGGGCTTTCGCGTTAGATCGGCTGGCCAAGATCGGCGTTCGAACCGACAGGCTGCGAGGAAACCCGAGATGATCCGCACGCGATGCGCCGCGGCGACGCTCTGATGCCGTCCCGGATCGATCCGGGCGCGTGCGACCGGGTCGCGCCGCCCGGCCAATGCTCCGCAGCAGCCTGCCCCTTCGACGTCGACATCCCCGTCGCCGGAGCGCCGAACCGGCGCTCCCGGAGCCCGCGCCTGCACCCGTGAGCGGCCCGAAGACGGCCGCCGCCGAGGAGGATCACCATGGCCGAGTCTGAGATCGAGCGGTCGGCAATGCGGCGCATCGGGTGGCGGCTCGTGCCGTTCCTGATCCTCGCCTATTTCGTGTCCTTCCTGGACCGGGTGAATGTCGGCTTCGCCGCCATCCAGATGAACCACGATGTCGGGCTGACCGCGACCGTGTTCGGCTGGGGCGCCGGGATCTTCTTCCTCGGCTACTTCCTGATGGAGGTGCCCAGCAACCTGATGCTGGAGCGCTTCGGGGCGCGGATCTGGATCGCCCGGATCATGGCGACCTGGGGCGTGATCTCCATGGCCATGGCGCTGGTGCAGGGGCCGTGGTCGTTCATCGGCCTGCGCTTCCTGCTCGGCGTCGCCGAGGCCGGGTTCTTCCCGGGCGTCATCCTGTACCTGACCTACTGGTTCCCCTCGGCCTACCGAGCGCGGATCGTCGGCATCTTCATGATCTCGATCCCGATCTCGTCGTTCCTGGGCTCGCCGATCTCCGGGGCTCTGCTCGGCCTGAACGGCCTGGGGCTCGCGGGCTGGCAATGGCTGTTCATCCTGGAGGGCCTGCCCGCCGTCCTGATGGCCGGGGCCGTGCTGTGGTTCCTGCCCGACGGGCCGCGGCACGCGACGTGGCTGCCCCCGGCCGAGCGGGACTGGCTGGATGCGCGCCTGCGGGAGGAATCCGCCCGGAACGCCGCGCGCACCGGCGGGACGGGCTCGCCGTCGCTCGGGACGATGCTGCGCGACCGGCGCCTGATCCTGTTCGCGGCGATCTATTTCGGCTCGACCGCCAGCAGCTACGGCCTCACCTTCTGGACGCCGCAGATCGTCAAGAGCTACGGCCTGACCAACTTCGAGACCGGCCTCCTGAACAGCATCCCCTACGGCGTCGCCTCCGTGGCGATGATCCTGTGGGGCCGGCACAGCGACCAGGTCGGCGAGCGGCGCTGGCACCTGGCGATCCCGTTCCTGGTCCTGGCTGCCGGGCTCGCGGGCGGCACCATTCTGACCGGCATCCTGCCGCTGGTCGGCGCGCTGACCGTGGCGGCGGTGGGCGTCTACATGCTCAAGGGGCCGTTCTGGGCCCTGGCCACCGAGGAGCTGCCGCCGGCCGCGGCCGCCGCCAGCATCGCGGCGATCAACGCCGTGGGCAATCTCGGCGGCTTCCTCGGCCCCTACCTGATCGGCGCGATCAAGGACGGCACCGGCAGCTTCACCCTGGCCCTGACGCCGCTGATCCTGTTCGCCCTGATCTCGGCCGGGCTGTCGCTCGTGCCGGGCCGGGGGCGCACGGCAGCGCCCGCGCCGCAGGCCGCGCCGGCCCGCTGAGGCCGGCCCGGTACTCGATGGCGTTCGGCGACTGCCCGCTCATGACGGGATCGGAGGATCGGTAAGGCAGACGTCGCCGCGTGGGTCAGCCCGTTTCCGAACGCGCCCATGCCGCGCATGCAGCGTCGTCCTTGGCGGAGGCCAAGACAACGAGACGGATCTCACGCGGCCAGGACCTGTCGGGATTCCGGGTGAACCGGCCTGCGCGGCACCGACGCGCAGGGTGGTCCGGGCTCAGCCAGGCATCTGCCCGGGAACGTCCTTTATCCGTCACCACCGATATCGGAGCGTTGCGAGGATCGTCTGCCGGTTGCCGTAGAAGCATCCGGTGGCCGCGATGCACGTCGTCACGTAGGTCTTGTCGAAGAGGTTCGTCGCGTTGAGCGCGAGATCGACGCCCTTCAAGATGGGGTAGCGATACCCGAAATCGTACCGCAAGGCCGCGTCGACGAGCGTGACGACCGGCGTCCGATAAAGATTGGCGTTGTCGCCGACCGAGACGCCGATGTACCGGACGCCCGCTCCCAGGCCGAGGCCCGCCCAGTCGCCCGTCCGGATCGTATAGTCGAGCCAGACGGACGCCTGATGACGCGGAACGAAGGGCAATTCGTTCCCGACGATGCTGGCTCCCGTGGCGTCGGCATTCGCCTTGGTGAAGCGGCTGTTCATGGCCGCATAGGAGGCGACGATGTCGAGACTGTCGGTCAGGCTCGCCTTGGCCTCGAGTTCCAGCCCGCGGACCCGTACCTCGCCGGCCTGGGTGTTGAAACGGAAGTCGAGGGCATCCGGCGTCAGCACGTTCTGCTGCTTCAGATCGAAGACCGTCCCGGTCAGCAGGAGGCTCGTTCCGGTCGGCTGCACCTTGATGCCGCCCTCGACCTGATCTCCGGTGGTGGGCGCGAACGGCGAGCCGACGCGGTTCGTGCCGGAGGTCGGCTGGAACGAGGTCGCGTAGCTCACATAGGGGGCGAAGCCGCCGTCGAAGAGATAGCTCAGGCCGACGCGACCGGTGAAGGCGGCATCGTCCTGCTTCACCCGCGCCAATGCGCCGGTCGCCGCCGTCCGGGTTCGCGTGAGGGCGTCGGCCCAGTCCTGCCGCCCGCTCAGCGTAAGGCTGAAGCCGCCGAAGCGGATCTCGTCCTGGGCGTAGAGGCCGACTTGGTTCCGGCTCTGCGTGATCCGTGTGCCCAGCGGCGGCCGGGTGACCGTGCCCGCGTAGACCGGCGCGAAGATGTTGACTGAAGGAACGCCCCGCAATTGCGATTCGTCGTAGCGCGCATCCTCGCGCAGGTAATCGACGCCGAGAAGCAGGGTATGATCGAAGGGTCCGGTGGAGAAGCGCGCCTCCGCCTGATTGTCGACGTTGAACAGGTTCGAACGCTCCGGGAAAGCCCAGGCATAGCGGGAGAGCGTGCGGCCGTCGGCCCCGAGCCCGATGGCCTGAACCCGCTGGGTGTCGGCTTCGACATGCGCGAAGCGCAGGTTCTGGCGCAGGGTCCAGACGTCGTTGAACCGATGTTCAAAGGCGTAACCGATGAAGCCCTGGTCGAGCTTGAAGCTGTCGTAGTTCGGTTCACCGATGAACCGACTGGTGGGAATGCGCCCGCGCGGGTTCGTGTACAGGGTGCCGAGCGTCGGCAGGCCCTGCGGCGCGCCGCCTCCGGGCGAGTTGATGTGCAAGTATTGCGAGAGGATCGTGAACGACGTGTCGGCATCCGGCCGGATTGTGACGCTCGGCGCGATGAAGACGCGGTCTTCTTCTAGATAATCGACCTGGGTGCCGGTGGTGCGCGCGAGCCCGGTCAGCCGGTACAGGCTTCGGCCGTCCGGATCGATCGGACCCGACAGGTCGAAGGCGGCCTGAGCGCGTCCGAAGCTGCCGGTCTGGAGCTGGATCTCGCGTAGGGGAACCGCGCTCGGCCGCTTGCTGACGAGGTTGAGCAGACCGCCCGGCGAGTTCTGCCCGTAGAGCCCCGAGGCCGGGCCCTTCAGCAATTCGATGCGCTCCAGGCCGTAGGATTCGATGCGCGGCTGCGAGTATCCGCGGGCACCGAACGGCAGGCGCAACCCGTCGAGGTAGCGCCCGGGCACGAAGCCGCGGACATAGAGCCAATCGTAGCGCACGTCCGTGCCGTACTGGGTGAGAACCCCCGGCGTGTAGAGAAGCGCCTGGCTGACGCTCTGCGCCTGCCGATCCTCGATCTCCTTTCGGCCGATGACGTTGACCGCCTGGGGCGTTTCGAGAATCGAGGTGCCGGTCTTGGTCGCGGTCGCGCTGCGCCGGGCGACGTAGCCATGCGTGGGCCCGATGGCGGTTTCGCTGGTCACCTCCAGCGCGTCGAGGACGACGGCGCCGTCATGGATGCCGGCGGGGTCGGCCTCGGCTACGACGCCCACGAGGGTCGCCGAGCGCTGGGCCGTGAATTGCGGCACCAGACCCGTCCCGGCGAGCAATTGCCGGAGCGCTTCCACCCGGTCGTAGCGTCCGGTGATCGGTGTCGCGCGAAGCCGCCGCGTCGCATGACTGTCGTAGATCAACTGGACGCCGCTGATCGTCCCGTAGGCCGCCAGGGCCTCGTCGAGGGGCTGAGCCGCGATGGCGAAATCCAGGATCTCGTCCGCATCCGCGACGATCGCGGCAACGCGGGTGATCCGCGCGCCGATGGCCGTCCCGTCCCGCGCCGCGTGGTCGATGGCCGCCGTGGTCGGCGTCGGCATGGCGAGCACCAGCGCCGCGACACCACTCAATCCGATGACCATTCGACAGCCGTTCCCCGCCCGGTTCGCCCCGTGTCCCCGCACCGTCATTCGCCCCACCGTCCGTGCGCGGTTTGCAACCGCGGCCCGGCGGGTCATGATCGCCCGCCTGACTCTTCAGACGTGCCCCGGGTGACGAGCCCGCAAAAAAACCTGGTGGCTCCTGCGCCGGCCTCAGCGGAGGACGACGAGCCGGTCGCCGAGCCGCACCTCCGACAGGGCGAGCGCGGTCCGGATGCTGCGGAGGGCCTCTTCCGGACGCGCCAGATGAAAAATCCCTGTCACGCGTCTCGCGGCAGCCGCCGAGCTGGCCAGGACGATCCGACCGGGGCGGTATCGGTTGAGATCGTCCACGACCTCCGACAGGGGCGTGTCGCGGAAGACAAGAAGGCCCCGCCGCCATGCCGCCGCATGGGCGACGTCGATGGGGTGAACGCCGCGCGCATCCGGCCCGATCCTGATCTCTTCCCCTGCCGTGAGACGCGTCGGCTGTGCGCCCGCAGCGGGAACGACCGTGATGGCGCCGGACAGGCAGGCCATGTCGGCGTCCAGGCCGCCGACCCAACCGGAGAGGCCTTCGCTCGGCCTGCAGCGCACGATGAACTCCGCGGGCCGACCCGGCTCGGTGACGAGGCGCCCCTGGCCCGCGCCCAGGGTGAGCGCCGCACCGCTGGCCGGGACCGTGACGGCCACCGAGCCCGCATGCAGGACCATGTCGTGCCCCTCGTCGTCGAGGCGGGCGTCCAGGGCGGTTTCGGCATCCAGCTCGATGCGGATGCCGCCCGATAGGACCTCGGTTCGGATCTCACCGGTTCCTGTCCGATAGGCCGCATTCAGCACCGGCCATCGCAACGCCAGCGTGGCGCTGGCCGCGAGGGAGGCCGACGCGATGCTTCCCGCGGCCACCCGGCGGAGCATGCGGCGGCGGGTCATCGCCTGCAGGTCACCGCGGCTCGCCGGCGCTGACCCGGCAAGGGCGTGGCCCGCCTGCTTCCAGAGTCCCGCCGCAGCCCGGAAGGCGGCGTCCTGCTCCGGATCAGAGCGCCAGGCGGCAAGCGCCTCGGCGTCCTCGCGCGTCGCGGCGCCCGACGTGAGGCGAACCACCCAAGCGTGCGCCTCCTGCGCGACGCGCCTGTCCCTGTCGGCGGACGGCCTGTCCTGATGGTCCGGCGCGCTCATTCGTCTCTCGCCGATCGCCGGGAGCGTTTCGAGCGATCTCCTGAAGCGCATTCCATGTCGGGGTTCATTGTCATCAGGACGTGGCCGCGATCAATCCGGGACCCGGACGGATCGCAGACGGTCGGCACAATGATCGAGAGCCATCCTGATCTCGGCCTCCACGGTGCGGAGCGATACGCCGAGACGGTCGGCGATCGACGCATGAGTCAGGCCCTCGATCCGGCTGAGGCGGAAGGCCTCGGCGCGCCGGAAAGGCAGTTCGCGCAGTGCCGCATCGAGCGCCTGCAACTCGCAACGCGACTGGGCGAGCCGTTCCGGGCTCGGGGTCTCATCGGCGACCGTGAGGAGGTCGTCGACCTCGACGGCCGTAAGGATGCGGGATCGGCGCAACTGCGCACGTTTATGGTCCACGACGAGGTTGGCGGCGATCTGAAACAGGAAGGCGCGCTCGTTGTGGAGGCGTGCCTGGCCGTGTTCCGTATGCGCGATCCGAAGGAACGCCTCATGCGCCAGGTCCGACGCATCGGTCTGGCCGACCTTCCGGCCCAGAAAGCGCAGCAATGCTTTACAATGGCTGCGATAAAGCTTGGCCAACTGGCTTGCGCGCGCATCGCGCGAAGGATTGACGACGGACATCGACCTCTGCCAGCGAGAGATCGCCGGAGCAATTTTGCAGCGCCACGGCGTATCGTAACGGTGCGCCGCCTGGCAAGAACATAAAAACGACACCGCGAAGCAGAGTATCAGTTTGTATTTATTCCATTTCTATCGCTTCAAACCGTCTGTGCGGTTTCGATCACGGAAAAACTCTCCTGTAAGTCGATCGGGCGATCCTGCGCGACTCAAGATACCTTGGTGACCTCCATCTCGCACAACACGTCCCGTCTCCGATAGCGGAATAAACGGCCGCCTCCGGGCTCGGCCTGAACGGACTTCGACGAAGAAATCGGGTCGAAAGCGGTACATCCGCTTCGGGACGAAAGGCCAAGTCCGGTTGCCACCCGCACGGCGATCTGCATGGTCAAGGTGATCGGGTTGAGACGCCGGAGCTTGCGGGAGACCGGAGCCGGCCGTAGATCCGACGCGTGCCCGGCGGCGCGCGGAACTGAAACCGTGGAGTCGCTGGCGTGCGTGCTGGGTCCCGATTGTCCGAGCGCTGGTTCAACCTGGCCCTCTGGCTCGTCGCGCTGCTGTTCGCGTGGTTCCTGATCGGGCTGGGCTCCCTGGTCGTCGGCGACCTGCCTCAGGTGGAGCAGCGCTACACGCTGGAGCAGTTCCTCGAAACCGACCCGGCCCGAGCGTCGAGCGAGACGCTCAAGCAGGTCCGCCGGGAGATGGACGACACGCGGCGCCGGATCGAGCAGGATCAGCTCGCCCTCGAGGCGGCCCAGGGGGCGACCGAGGGCGCCCGCGAGACCTTCGCCAACTGGTTGAAGACCCGGGACGCGACCCAGCGGGTCGACCAGGATCCGGGCCTGATCGCGCGCACGCAGCGGCTCGACGCGCTCAAGGAGGCCGAGCGGGCGGTCGAGGACAGGCTGACCGCGCTGGCCCAGGCGCAGGCCGACCTGTCCGAGCGGGAACGCGAGCAGGTCCGCACGGAGAGCGCCCTGCGCGCCGCGGCCCAGGAGAAGCTCGACGCGGCCGAGCGCGGCCAGGAATTGCGGGTGTTCGGCTACCGGCTCGCCCTGACCCTGCCGCTGCTGGTGCTCGCCGGATGGCTGCTGCTCAAGCGGCGCACCACGCGCAACTGGCCGTTCGTCTGGGGCTTCGCCTTCGCGGCCGCCTTCGCGTTCTTCGTCGAGCTGGTCCCGTACATGCCGAGCTACGGCGGCTACGTGCAGTACGGCGTCGGCGTGGTCGTGACGCTGGTCGGCGGGCGGGCGGCGATCAATGCTCTGCACGCCTACCGGGAACGCCAGGCGCAGGTCGAGGCGCGGCCCAACGAGGAGCGCCGCACCGAGATCGCCACCGATCAGGCCCTCGCCCGGCTCGCCAAGAAGGTCTGCCCGGGCTGCGAGCGGCCGGTCGCTCTCGGCGATCCGAGCACGAATTTCTGCCCCCATTGCGGGCTCGGCCTGTTCGAGGATTGCCCGGCCTGCACGCAGCGCAAGAGCACCTTCGAGCGGTTCTGCCACGCCTGCGGCACCCCGGGCGCCGGCGCGGCGCTGCCGGCCGCGTAGCGCGAAGCCCTCACTCGACGGCGGCCGGGGTCGGCCGTCCGGCCACCCGGCTCAGCACGCGCCCGAGCTGCTCGGCGGAATAGGGCTTGTGCAGCAGCTCGAAGCCGTGGGTGCCCTCCTGGGCCAGGACGTGGCTGTAGCCGGAGGTCAGCAGCACCGGCAGGGCCGGGAAGCGGCGCGCGAGCTCCTGGGCGAGCGCCAGGCCGCCCATGCCGGGCATGACCACGTCCGAGAACACCACCTCGAACCCGCCGCCATCCTCGCCGAGCCGCTCGAGCGCCGCCTCGGCGTTGACCGCCCAGACGGTCTCGTAGCCGAGATCCTGCAGGATCTGGGTGGCGAACTGGCCGACCTCGACATTGTCCTCGACCACAAGCACCCGCTGCCCCGCGCCGAGCGGCGAGAGCGGCACCGCGGCGCCGTCGGTCGCGTCGGCCCCGCGATCGACCTCGACCTGCGGGAGATACAGGGTGAAGGTCGCCCCCTGCCCCGGGGCGCTGGTGACGTCGACGTTGCCGCCCGATTGCTTGGCGAAGCCGAACACCTGGCTGAGGCCGAGGCCGGTGCCCTTGCCGACCTCCTTGGTGGTGAAGAACGGCTCGAACAGGCGGCCGAGGTCGGCCTCGGCGATCCCCGCGCCGGTATCGGTCAGCGACACCGCCGCGAAGGCGCTGTCCGCCCCGGCATGGCCGCGGATCGCCGGCATGGTGCGCCCGCCGGCCAGCCGCAGGGTCAGCGTCCCCTCCCCGTCCATGGCGTCCCGGGCGTTGACCGCCATGTTCACCAGGGCGGTCTCGAACTGGCTGACATCGGCCCGGATGTAGCAGGGCTCCTCCGGCACCTCCGCGATGACCCGGATCCGGGCGCCGATCACCGTGTCGAGCATCTCGGCGATGCCGCGGACCTTCTGGCCGACATGGAACACCTCGGGCTTGAGCGCCTGCCGGCGCGCGAAGGCGAGGAGCTGGCCGGTGAGCTTGGCGGCGCGGTCGACCGTGTCGGAGACCGCATCGAGGTAGCGGGCCTTGCGCGCCTCCGGCAGGTCGGGCCGGCGCAGGAAGTCCACCGACGAGCGGATGATCGTCAGCAGGTTGTTGAAGTCGTGCGCGACGCCGCCGGTGAGCTGGCCGACCGCCTCCATCTTCTGCGACTGGCGCAGGGCGTCCTCGGCCCGCATCAGCTCGCTCGTCCGCTCGGCGACGCGCTGCTCCAGCGTGTCGGTCAGCGTGCGCAGCATCATGATGGCGCGGTCGCGCTCGGCCTCGACGGCCCGGCGGTCCTCGACGTTGATCAGCACGCCCGGGAAGCTCAGCGGCGTCCCGTCGGGCCCGAGATCGACCCGGCCGTTGGCCTCGATCCAGTAGTATTTCCCGTCGGTGCGCCGCACCCGGTACTGGTGCGCGTAGGCGCCGCCGCGGCCGATCACCTCGTTGATCGCCGCGATCAGCCCCTGGCGGTCCTCGGGATGGACCGTGGCGATCACCTGCTCCAGGCTGAGCCCGACCCGCCCGAGGGCCGGATCCAGGCCGAAGCTGCGGGCGAAGGCCTCGTCCACGGTGAACGTGTCGGCCTGCAGATCCCAGACCCAGGTGCCGATGATCGCGCCGGCCGACAGGGCGAGCTGGATGCGGTCGGCATAGAGCTGGGCCAGCGCCTGGCTCGCCTTCAGCTGCTGCTCGGCCAGCACGCGCTCGGTGGTCTCGACCACGACGGCGATGACCCCGGCCGGCTGCCCCGCCTCGTCGAGCACCGGCGAGTAGTCGAGGTTCATCCAGACCTGCTCGGGCCGGCCGTAGCGGTGCAGGGTGAGCTCCTGGTCCTTGTAGGACAGCGTGCCGCCGGCGAGCCCCACCCGCATGACGTGGTCGTTGAAGTCGGCCACCTCGGGCCAGCCCTCGCGGACCTTCGAGCCGAGCAGGTGCGGGTGCCGCCCGCCCGCGAAGGCCGAGTAGGCATCGTTGTAGATCATGATGCCGTCCGGCCCCCAGAGCAGCACGATCGGCACCGGCGACAGCAGCAGGGTGCTGACCGCGGAGCGCAGGCTCTGGGACCAGCCGGTGATCGGGCCGAGGGGCGTGGACGACCAATCGTAGCCCCGGACGATCGCGCCGAGCTCGCCGCCCCCGGGAAGGATTGCAGCCGGCATGCTCATCGCCTGCCCGGGCCGCGCGGTCGCGCGGCCGCCACCTGCCCGGCCGGACGGGGCTCACGGGCCGTCGCCCGCGATGCGGGCTTCGACAAGATCGATACGGGTCCGTGCATAGCCATGGCAGCGGCATCGCCCGTGAGGATAAGTGTTACAAGCATCCGGTCAGCCGTGCCCGCATGTTTTCGTCCAGAGAAGCCAGCCTGAGCCCTGCCTGCCACAGTGCCGATCGACGGCGCCGGACGGGACGGGAATCGACGGATGCCTGAGGCGAACGCGGATCCGGGCATTTCGGTCGCAAAACCGACCGGATGTTCGGCACGAGGACTGCGCCCGCGGGGAACGACGCACGCCCTGAACCGTCTTCCCTCCACGGCGGCCGCGCTTGCTGGCCGCCGGGCGCGTTCATAGATGCCGGCGATGAGCCTGATTCCCTTCGATAACAGCTACGCCCGCCTGCCGGAGCGTTTCTACGCCCTGCGAGCGCCGACCCCGGTGGCGGCGCCGCGGCTGATCCGGCTCAACCGGGCGCTGGCCGAGGATCTCGGCCTCGACCCGGACTGGCTCGCCGGACCCGAGGGGGTGGCGGCGCTCGCCGGCAACCGGATGCCGGAGGGGGCGACGCCGCTGGCGGCGGCCTATGCCGGGCACCAGTTCGGCCAGTTCGTGCCGCAGCTCGGGGACGGCCGGGCGATCCTGCTCGGCGAGGTGCTCGACCGGACGGGGCAGCGCCGCGACATCCAGCTGAAGGGCTCCGGCCCGACACCGTTCTCCCGGCGGGGCGACGGCCGCGCGGCGCTCGGGCCGGTGCTGCGCGAGTACCTCGTCAGCGAGGCGATGGCGGCGCTCGGCATCCCGACCACGCGCGCGCTCGCCGCCGTGGCGACCGGCGAGGCGGTGGCGCGCGAGACGCTGCTGCCGGGGGCCGTGCTGACCCGCGTGGCGGCGAGCCACATCCGGGTCGGGACCTTCCAGTTCTTCTCGGCCCGGGGCGACGTCGAGGGCCTGCGGGCGCTCGCCGACCACGTGATCGCCCGGCACTATCCCGAGGCGGCCGGCGCCGAGAAGCCGTACCGGGCGCTGCTCGAGGGCGTCGTCGCCCGCCAGGCCGCGCTGGTGGCGCGCTGGCTGCTCGTCGGCTTCGTCCATGGGGTGATGAACACCGACAACATGTCGGTGGCCGGCGAGACGATCGATTACGGGCCCTGCGCCTTCCTGGACGCCTACGACCCCCGGACGGTGTTCAGCTCGATCGACCGGAACGGGCGCTACGCCTACGGCGAGCAACCGCGCATCGCCCTGTGGAACCTGACGCGCTTGGCCGAGACCCTGCTGCCGCTCCTGGCTGCGGACGAGACCGAGGCGGTCGCCGAGGCCGAGGCGGCGCTCACCGGCTACGCGCCGCGCTTCGAGGCCGCCTATCACGGCGGGCTCAATGCCAAGCTCGGTCTGACCGATATCCGGGACGGCGATCCGGCCCTGGCCGGCGACCTGCTCAAGCGGATGGCCGAGAACCAGGCGGACTTCACCCTGACCTTCCGGACCCTCTGCGCCGCCGCCGCACAGCCGGCGGCCGACGCCGCCGTGCGCGACCTGTTCGTGGATCCGACCGCCTACGACGCCTGGGCCTCGGGCTGGCGCGAGCGGCTCGCCCGGGAGGCCCGCGACCCCGCCACGACCGCCGCGGCGATGCGCCGGGTCAACCCGGCCTTCATCCCGCGCAACCATCGCGTCGAGGCGATGATCGCCGCGGCGGTGGAGCACGACGATGTCGCGCCGTTCGAAGAGCTTCTGGCGGTGCTGTCCAAGCCCTATGACGACCAGCCCGCCATGGCGCGCTATGCAGAACCGCCCGAGGGCGGCGGGGTCGGCTACCGGACGTTCTGCGGCACGTGACCGGCTCGCAAGCACGGCCCGAGCCTCACGGGGGTGCCTTTCGATCGATGGCCTTCGGTCTGCGGTGAGTCGGTTGCCGGGCCGGTCACGGACCGGCTCGCTGCCCAGGATGCGGCGCCGGGCTCCCCGCCCGTTCCCGTGGTTTCGTACGCGGGACCGAACCTCTAGCGTTGCGGCCAGGCATAGATCTCGTGCACGCTGTCCTTGTGCCGGAACCAGTGCACCCGCGTCGCGGGGTTGAAGCCGTGATCCTGATAGGAGGCGGCGATCACCGAGACGAGCGCCTGTGCCGCGCGCCGGTCCGGGATCTCGTAGGCGAGAAGTCGCGGAGGATCCCCACCCGCCTGGGTCAGGTCGCGAAGAAAGATCGAGTAAGTCTTCATCCCCATCACACCTGGCTCGACATGATGCATGAGAGCAGATGTCGAACCCGACGCAATGGTTCATCGGCCGCGACGATCAAGGTTAACGAATTTTAAGAGAAATTCTGATATTTTATTTACCTGGCTGCCGGTGTGGGCCTCCCCGGACGCGCGACGGGCCGGAACGACTGGACGACGACGACGCTCTGGATTCCCTTCCTAGAATGGTCTACCTGCCGGACCGGGGCGGTACGTGCCGTCCTGGGGCGTGGAAACCCCTTGTTTGACGGTTTGGTGCCGGCCGAGACGGCACCCGAATCCTTGACCGCGCGGTCGGGGAGCCTGCGACGCATGTCCAGGTGTTCCGGCGCTAAAGGTCGTAGGGACCGTTCAAGCACGGTTTTCCAACTCCCCGACTATGGGTGGTTGAGGAGGCTTGTCCGCGGGGACGTACCGCAGACACCCGCCTGTCGGGAGGTAGCCCATGGGCTCCGACGATCCCGCGCTGCGCGCCCGCCAATTGGCCGCCTTGCGGGCGGCCTACGACGCCTGCGCGGGGCTGGCCGACGAACGCACCGGCCGCGGTGTCGCGCTCCACGCCCGGGCGCTGCTGGGCCGCATCCTGGTTCTGCTGGGGGAATTGAAGGAGAGCCCCGGGTCCCGGCGCTGAGGCTCGGCCCGAAGCCTGCGGGATGCTACGCTGGCGCGATCGCTCCCGGGTCCAACGATGCGCCACGCCATCCCGAAACAGGTTCGACCGCGCCTTCTCGCCCTGGCCGCGGTGCTCGATGCCTTGCTGTTCGGGCGGCCCGCGGAGGCGGGCGAGCGCCCGAGCTACGGACAGGACCGGCGCGGCCTCTTCCTGGCCTTCCTCAACGCGCCGCAACCGGGCGAACCGATCGCCCATTCGCCGCGCCTCGGCCTGTCCTTCGGCGGCGAGCCCCGGCCGGTGCTGGTCGATACCGGCTCCACCGGCATCGTCGTCTCGGCCGCCCGCGTCCCCAATGTCGAGGCCCTGCCGGGCCGCCCCGGACGCCTGACCTATTCGAGCTCCGGCCGGATCATGATCGGCCGCTGGGTGACGGTGCCGGTGACCCTGTGGGGCGGCGACGGCGCCAGCCTGCCGACGCGGCCGATCCCGGTGCTCGCGGTCGAGCGCATCGCCTGCACCGACAAGGCCCGCCACTGCACCGCCGAGGAGGCGCCGGACCACGTGGCCATGATGGGCATCGGCTTCGGGCGCGAGGATGACAGCCAGGCCCAGAGCACGCCGGACACCAATCCGCTGCTCAATGCCGAGCCGCCGGGCCCCGGCGCGGTCCATCGCGGCTACGTCGTGACGCGGCGGGGCGTGCATGTCGGGCTGACCCGCGCCAACACGCGGGGACGCTTCCGCTTCCTGAAGCTCGACCCGCATCCGCGCGTCGCCGGGGACTGGCTCGGCGTTCCGGTCTGCATCGCGGTGGACGACCGGGAGCCCGGCGCCTGCGGTCGCGCCCTCATCGATACCGGCGTGACCGGCATGTTCTTGACGCTCCCGCCGGAGCAGGTGGCGGACAGCCTCGACGGGCCCGGCGCGCTCCGGCCCGGGACGCGCCTGCGCTTCCGCTTCGGCGATGCCGCCGGCTACACGATCGCCAGCGGCGACACCGCCTCGCCGGTGGCGCCCGAGCGCATCGTCCTGAACACGACAAGGCAGCACCCCTTCGTCAACACCGGGCTGCGCCTGCTCAACGGCTTCGACGTCCTGTACGACGCCGATGGCGGATACTACGCCTTCCGCGGCCGTCCGACCGGCGGCGCGGATTAGGAGCCCCCATGCTGCGCATCGCCCGCCTCGGCCTCCTGCTCCTCGTGCCGACCGCCGGCTTCGCGGCGGATTGCACGCAGGCGCCCAACCAGATGGAGGCGAATGCCTGCGCGGCCCAGAGCTTCGCTGAGGCCGATGCCGAGCTGAACCGGCGCTACGCGGCCCTGCGCGACAAGCTCGACGGCAACGGCCGGCACAATCTCGTCGCCGCCCAGCGGGCCTGGATCGCCTTCCGCGACCGCGAATGCGACCTGCGCACCGGCTACGACGCCACCGCGCCGGAGGCCAACGGGACGATCATGCCCCTGCTCCAGGCCGCCTGCCGGACGCAGCTGACCCGCCGGCGCAGCGACGACCTGGCCGCGCAGATCAAGTGCCCGGGCGGCGACCTCGCCTGCACGCCCTGAGCCCCCTGGCTCAGATCACCTCGTAGGCGAACAGGAACGCGACGCCGGTGATCCCCACCAGGCCGAGCAGGAAGAAATTGTCGGCCACCTGCTCGAGGAACCGGCTGAGGCGCGGCCGGGCCTCGAGCCGGGTCGACAGGTAGGACAGGATGGCGCTCAGCAGGAACAGCACGGCGACGATGCCGCTGAAGACGTCGACCTGGCTCGGGCCGGAATAGTGCTCCAGGAGCTTCACCAGGCCGATCAGCGTGGTGCTGATCCCGATCATCGTGCTCGCGGTCGGGAGGATGTGGCGGGCCTTCTCGGGCGCCTTCGCGCCGCCTTCCCCGGCAGGTTCGCTCACCGCTGGTTCCCCCACCCAAACGGCCCGGCGCGGGACGCAAAGCCGCGCGTCATCGACCGGACCCGGACCTCCATTATGACCGGGACCGATTGATAACCGGTATGCGCATCTCGCTTCGTCCGCCGGATTTTGCCACGGTCCGGGGCGTTCCCCCGGCCGGAGATGCCCCGATCATGCGAAGACTTGCCCAAGCCGTCTGCCTTCTCCTCGCCGGATCGGCCTGGATCGGCGCGCGTGCCGCCGAAGAGCCCGCGACGGGCGGCGCGGCCGACGCAGCCCGGTCCGCGCCGCACCGCGTCGTCTTCGCCTGCCCCGGCAATCAACGTCTGATTGCGACCTTCCGGACCGTATCCGCCCAGGCGCAAGCCGTGGTCGAGCCGCCGGCCGGCCCGAGCGTCACGCTGCCGATCCAGCTCAGCGGTTCGGGCTTCCGCTACGCCGACGCGACCCACGAATTGCGCGGCAAGGGCCAGACCGTGACCTGGACCGACGCGTCCCAGCCTCCGCTCGTGTGCACCGCGCCCCCGCTTGGCACCGCCCCGCGATAGCGGGCCGGCGGAAAGGCCTTGCGTATCAGCACTCCGCTTGCCGCGTGACTTGCGTCGAGGCTCACGGCGCGAACCAATCTGGTTCGGATGCACTATCTACAGGGCGTATGACTGAATTTGCGTTTAATCCCGATTTAATTTGAGCGGATCGGTATTTACCGGGCCTCACCAAATGTGGATAATAGAGATACCCAACATGGATCGCGCTTCAAAATAAATATACTGCACCACATTGATATAGGCAGACGCAATGGAACCCGAAGATGCGAAGCTTGCGATTATAATAAACTGCTACAATTATGAAGAATACGTCCGTCATTCGATCGCGAGCGTGCTGGCCCAAGAAACGTCGCAGTGCGAGGTCCTCGTCATCGACGACGGATCGACGGATCGCTCCTGGGAGGCGATCCAGACATTCGGCGTCCGATCCTTCCGGAAGGAGAATGGCGGCCAGGTGAGCGCCTGCCGATACGGCGTCGCGAAGACGAAAGCGCCGTTCATCTTGTTTCTGGACGCGGATGACGAACTCGTACCGGGCGCGATACAGACGATCATCCGGCACCTCGACGCGAACGTCGCGAAGATTCAGTTTCCTCTTCTACGGATCGACGACGCCGGATCCGATCTGGGCTCGGCCTTCCCGAAGCTCGCGAATGCCCGCGATCGCGCCTCCTTCGTCGCCTCCGTCGAGAAGGCCGGCACCTACATCTCGCCCCCGACCTCCGGCAACGTGTTCCGCAGGGACCTGTGCGCGCTTCTGGATGACGCGCATTACGATTCCGCGGTGGACGGCGTCATGCTGCTGGCCGCGCCGTTCTACGGCGACATCATCAGTCTCGCCGAGCCGCTCGGCCGCTATCGCCTGCACAGCAAGAACAAGTCCGGGACCAACCAGCTGCCGACGCCGCCGCTGCTGCGGCGACAGCAGAAACGGTTCGCCGATCGGGTTTCCCACCTCAAACAGGCGCTGAACAGCCAGGGCGTTGCCCGCGATATCGGCAATCCGACCGATATGTACGTCTATCTCCGCTACGGCAATTACTGCGATATCTTGGATCACAAGCGCATCACCTGGGCGACCTTCGTTCGCACCGTCACTGCCCTTCCGGCCTGGTATGGGCCGGCACGGCGCGTCTCGGTCGTCCTGTTTCTGCTGGCGAGCATCGTCCTGCCGGTCCACACGGTCCGATCGATCCTGGAGGCGCGCCTGACCCGGACCTGGAAACCGGTGGTGGCGCGCCTGCGCACGCTGGGCATGGCCCGGTCCGGCTGACGCCGCACCGCCCGGTCATCGGCGCCACCGATGGCGGCGCACAACGCGCCATGACCATCATGGCTCGATGGAAAGCTGTATCCCAGCATCGGATACTCACGCGATAGTCGTTCTCAGCCTGGTTTTTCCGGTCAGGCCGAACCGGGCTTGGATATGCGGCTCGGCACGACGTCGCTTCGCGAGACCATTAAAGCTCGATGCCTGGGCGCGGCCCGAACTATGCTTCCTGGCCGTCCGGGGGCATCATGATCTGCATGTGGGACGCGCGACGAATCTTCCATCGGGGGACCAGGCTCGGGATCGGCCCGGGGGGCGGGCGGCGCGGCCCCCGACGACCCCGCGGCGCGTGCCGGCCTTCGGCGGCCCGTTAGGATGGGCGCGTCTCCTTCCCGGCCGCGCGACGTGGTCGTCATCGGCGCGGGCGTCATCGGCCTGTCCGCAGCGCTGGCCCTGCGCGCCCGGGGCCTGTCGGTCACGGTGCTCGACCGCGAGGGCCCGGCGGCCGGGGCGAGCGCCGGCAATGCCGGGGCCTTCGCGTTCTCCGACATCCTGCCGCTGGCTTCGCCGGGTATCCTCCGGAAGGCGCCACGCTGGCTGCTCGACCCGCTCGGGCCGCTCTCGGTGCCGCCGGCCTACGCGCCCCGGATCCTGCCCTGGATGCTGCGCTTCTGGCGGGCCTGCGCGCCCGAGCGGGTCCGCCGGGCGACGGACGCCCAGACCGCGCTGATGGATGTTTCGCGGGCTGCGCTGGAGCCGTTTCTCGACGCCACGGGCACCCGGGCGATGCTGCGCAAGGACGGCAACCTCCAGGTCTACGAGGGGCAGGCCGAGTTCGAGGCCGCGCTGCCGGGCTGGCAGGTGCGGGCCGATCACGGCATCGCCTTCACGCATCTCGACGCCGCCGGCATGGCGGCGCTCCAGCCCGGCCTGTCACCGCGCTTCACGCACGGGACGTTCACCCCCGGCTGGTTCTCGATCGCCGACCCGAAGGATTACGTGCTCGTCTTGGCCGAGCGCCTGCAAGCGGAGGGCGGCACGATCGAGCGCGCCGCCGTGACGGCGCTCCGGCCCGCGGAGGACGGGGTCACCCTCGTGACGGAGGCCGGGACCCGCCGAGCCGCGCAGGTCGTGGTCGCGGCCGGGGCGTTCTCGCACCGGATCGCCCGCAGCCTCGGCGAGCGGATCCCGCTGGAGACCGAGCGCGGCTACAACACGACCCTGCCCGCGGGCGCCCTCGACCTGCGCACTCAGGTCACCTTCGGCGGCCACGGCTTCGTGGTCACCCGCCTGTCCTCCGGCATCCGGGTCGGCGGCGCGGTGGAGCTCGGCGGCCTCGACCGGCCGCCTGATTTCCGGCGCTCGGCGGCGATGCTGCGCAAGGCGAAGGCCTTCCTGCCGGGCCTGGACACCGAGGGCGGCCGGCCCTGGATGGGCTTCCGGCCGTCCCTGCCCGATTCCCTGCCGGCGATCGGCCATGCCGCGGCGACCCGCCGGGTCGTCTACGCCTTCGGGCATGGCCATCTCGGGCTGACCCAGTCGGCCGGCACGGCCCGCCTCGTCGCCGACCTCGTCACCGGCGCGGCGCCGGCGATCGATCTCGTGCCGTTCTCGCCCCAGCGCTTCCGATAGGGCTTCCACGATGACGAACCACACCTTCTCGTGCCTCGACGGCCATACCTGCGGCAACCCGGTCCGCCTGGTCTCGGGCGGCGGCCCGATCCTCGAGGGCCAGACCATGCTGGAGAAGCGCGCCCATTTCCTGCGCGCCTTCGACTGGATCCGCACCGGGCTGATGTTCGAGCCCCGGGGCCACGACATGATGTCGGGCGCGATCCTGTATCCGCCGACCCGGCCCGATTGCGACGTGGCGGTGCTGTTCATCGAGACCAGCGGCTGCCTGCCGATGTGCGGCCACGGCACGATCGGCACGGTCACGATGGCGATCGAGAACGGCCTGGTCAGCCCGCGGGAGCCGGGCAAGCTCGCCATCGACGCCCCCGCCGGCCGGGTGGAGGTGACCTATCGGCAGGAGGGCCGCTTCGTGGAGGAGGTGCGGCTGCGCAACGTGCCGGCCTTCCTGCACGCCGAAGGGCTGACCGCCCAGGTCGAGGGGTTCGGCGAGATCGTGGTGGACGTGGCCTACGGGGGCAACTTCTACGCGATCGTCGAGCCGCAGAAGAACTTCCGGGACATGGCCGACCATTCCGCCGGCGCGCTCATCGCCCTGTCGCCGCGCCTGCGGGCGGCGCTCAACGCCCAATACGACTTCATCCATCCGGAGCATCCGGAGATCCGGGGCCTGTCCCACATCCTGTGGACCGGCGCGCCGCGCCATCCCGAGGCCCAGGCCCGCAACGCCGTGTTCTACGGCGACAAGGCGATCGACCGCTCGCCCTGCGGCACCGGCACCTCGGCCCGGATGGCGCAGCTCGCCGCCAAGGGCCGGCTCGCGGTGGGCGACGCCTTCGTGCACGAATCGATCATCGGCTCGCTGTTCCACGGCCGGGTCGAGGCCGCGACCACGGTGGCCGGCAAGCCCGCGATCGTGCCCTCGGTGGCCGGCTGGGCGCGCCAGACCGGGATCAACACGATCTTCATCGACGACCGCGATCCGTTCGCGCACGGGTTCGTGGTGGCGTAGCGCGTCCGTCGCCCGGATGCGCGTCCGGCCTCACTGGGTCAGGGTGCGCAGCTCGCCGCGGGCGAGGCCGGCCAGGGTCCGGCCGAGCAGCCACAGGATCACCAGCGTCGCCAGCCCCAGGAGCGCCAGGGCGGTGCCGTCGGCGAGCGCGCCCGGCCGCGCCGCCGCGATGCGCAGGGACGCGACCGCCGCGGCGGCGAGCGGGAAGCTCACCGCCCACCAGGCGACCCGGAACGGGCAGGCCTGGACGAGCCGGGCGAGCTTGGGCAGCAGCACCGCCAGCAGGAACAGCGCGACGGTGTAGAGCGCCTCCGCGAACAGGTCGATCGTCCCGGTGGTCGCCACGTAGGTCGAGAACCCGACCGCGAAGGGGGCGATCAGGATCAGCAGAGCCGGCTGGAGCGCCACCGGCAGCGGCGCCTCGAACAGCAGCCGCGACAGGATCAGCGTGAACAACGGCACCGCGAAGAACAGGCCGACCGCGAGCCCGAACATCATGACCGCGTGCATCGGCGGCAGGCCCAGCCCCGGCAGGGCGAGCGGCACGTCGAGCAGGCCGACCACCGGGACGATCCAGGCCGGCGTCGCGTGCGCCGCCTGCTGGCGCTCGCTCAGCCAGCGGGTCACGATCAGCCAGGCGAACACGGTCATGCCGACGGCGCCCAGGACCCACAGGATTTGCGCGGCGAGGAGGTTGGCCCGCGCCAGCGGGATGGGCAGGAGCAGCAGGCTGATCAGCGGCGTCCCGAACAGGTTGCCGGCGATCGGATGGACGAACTCGGCGCGCACCGCCTGCGGGGCGATGGCGGCCTTCACGGCATAGCCCGCCGCGATCGCCACGAAGGCGGCCAGCGCCGCCCATCCCAGGACGTCGGCGATCCAGGCCGGCGCGGCGTAGCGGGCCTGGGCCAGGCTCCAGGCGACGCTGAGGCCGGTCAGGCCCATCACGGCGGCGAACAGGCCGACCGGCAGCACTTCGAGCTGCTGCCAGCCCGCCGGGGTGGCCGGCGGGGCCTCGGGGGCCTTGTGCGCGGTCAGGGCGGCCTCGGAGGGTTCCGCGATCCGCTCGGCCCGGTCGACCACATCCAGCATCGGCTGACTCCCTTTCCAGGCCGGCCACCCCGTCGGGTGCCGGCCGTCACGGGGGCGCGCAAGACGGCGCGTGCCCCCCTCCCCGCCCGAGCGCTCGGACGGTCCTGCAAACCGCCGCCGTCAGGCCGCGGAGAGCTTGGTGTTGGCGACCGGCAGGGCGCGGATCCGCTGGCCGGTCAGGGCCGCGATGGCGTTCAGCACGGCGGGCGGCACGCCGGGCAGGCCCGGCTCGCCGACGCCGCCCATCGGGGCGCCGCTCTCGACGATGCGCACATGGACCGCCGGCATGTGCTCCCGGCGCAGGATCGGGTAGGTGTCGAAGTTCTGCGCCTGGCGCACGCCGTCGCGGTAGACGATCTGCTCGAACAGCACCGAGGAGAGGCCCAGGGCGGCGGCCGACTCGACCTGCGCCCGCACGATCGCCGGGTTGACCACGCTGCCGGGATCGAACGCGATCCACAGGGTGTGGACCCGGGCCTCGCCGCCCTCGACCGAGACCTCTGCGATCGTGGCCGTCTCCGACCCGAAGGGCGAGGCCATGGCCAGGCCGCGGGCGCGCATGCCGCCCCCGGCCGCATAGGGGCCGCGCTGCCAGCCGCCGGACATCTCGGCCACCGCCGTCAGCAGCGCCAGGTGGCGCGGGCTGTCCTTGAGGAGCGCCTGGCGCAGCGCGAACGGGTCCTGGCCGCCCGCCTGCGCGATCTCGTCGAGGAAGCTCTCGTAGAATGCGTCGTTCATCGAATGGCCGACGGAACGCCAGAACGCGATGGTGACTGGGTGGGCGAGCTTGGTGAAGGTCATCCGCCGGTTCGGGATGGCGTAGGGCTTCTCGACGATCCCCTCCACGGCCGAGGAATCGACCGGGTTCTTGAACAGCGCGCCGAAATAGCGCCCGATCGGCCCCTCGCCGACGGTGCGGACCTCGATGGCGCTGGGCCGCCCCTGGGCGTCGAGGGCGGCGCGGAAGCGGCTGTAGCTGAGCGGGCGCAGGGCGTCCGAGCGGAACTCCTCCTCGCGCGACCACAGCACCTTCACCGGGCGCCGGGTCGCCTGCGCGAGGCGGATCGCCTGCGGGAACGGGTTGCCGGGCCCGTAGGCGAAGTGGCGGCCGAAGAAGCCGCCGAGCATCGGCGAGTGGATCCGCACCTGGGCGGGCTGCAGGCCGGCCACCTGTGCCGCGATCGCCTGGAACAGCTCCGGCATCTGGTTGGGCAGCCAGAGGTCGAGCGCCCCGTCCTCGGAAAAGCGCGCCAGCGCCGAGGGCGGCTCGAGCTGGGCATGGGCGAGATAGGGCGCCTCGTAGTCCGCCTCGATCACCTTGGCGGCCTTGGCGAAGGCGCCGGCCGTGTCGCCCACCGCCTCGGCCGGGAGGCCCGGATCGGTGGAGGCCTTGAGCGCCGCCACCATCCCGTCGGACGAGAAGTCGGCCGCCACCGTGTCGAGGCCGCTGGGCTTGGGCGCGGACCAGCGCACGCCGAGCGCCTCGACCGCCTTGCGGGCCCGCCACCAGCTGTCGGCCGCGACCGCGACGGCGCCCGGCAGGCGGTGCACCGAATGGACGCCCGGCATCGCCCGGATCTCGGCCTCGTTGGTGAGCGCCTCCGGCTCGGTGCCGAGATGCGGCGCGTGCTGCACGGCGGCGTAGAGCATGCCGTCGAGCTTCTGGTCGATCGCGTAGACCGCCCGTCCCGTCGCCTTGTCGTGCACGTCGAGCCGCGGGACCGGCTGGCGGATGTACCGGAAGGTCGACGGATCGCGCAGCTCCACGGCCTCGTTCGGCTTCAGCAACAGGGCGTCGGCCGCGAGATCGCCGTAGGGCAGCGACCGGTTGGTCGCCGCGTGGATCACGGTTCCGTCGCGGGTGGTCAGCTCGGATTCCTGGACCTTGAGCCGGGCCGCGGCGGCGCGGATCAGCATGTCGCGGGCGGTGGCCCCGAGCCGGCGCATGACCGCGTAGCTCGACCGGGTCGAGAAGCTGCCGCCGGTCATGCGCAGGCCGTTCACCACGGCGTAGTCGGGGCCCGGCGGCGCGCAGTCCACGACGAAGCGCGCGGGCGGCACGTCGAGCTCCTCGCCGACGATCTGCGCCATGCCGGTGGCGATGCCCTGGCCGCCCTCGACGAACGGGCTGAGCAGCTTGACGGTGCCGTCCGGGTGGATCTCCAGGAAGGCGGCAACCCGGGTGCCGGGCTTGGGCGCGATCGCGCCCGCCCCCTCCGCGGGCCCCTGCGCCTGGGCGCGGGCGCTGCGGCCCGGCAGGGCCACGCTGAGCACCAGGGCGCTGCCGGCGGCCGCCAGGAAGCCGCGCCGCGACGCCCCGGGGGCGCCGTCCCGCGCGAGCGGTTCGACCACGGTCACGGCGTCCGCGCGGGCCTCTGTGAGAAACTGGTCCATGCCGGTCTCCTCAGGCCGCGGCCTGCCGCACGGCGGCGGCGATGGCGTTGTAGGTCCCGCAGCGGCACAGGTTGGTCATCGCGTCGGCGATGTCGGCCTCGGTGGGGTGCGGCGTCTGCTGCAGCAGGGCGGTCGCGGCCATGACCTGGCCCGACTGGCAATAGCCGCATTGGGGCACCTGCAGCGCCACCCAGGCGGCCACGACCTTCCGGCCGACCGCGTCCTGCTCGACCGCCTCGATCGTCGCGACGGATTGCGTGCCGACGCTCTCGATCGGGATCTGGCAGGAGCGCGTCGCCTGGCCGTCGAGCAGCACCGTGCAGGCGCCGCATTGGCCGATGCCGCACCCGTACTTGGTGCCGGTCAGGCCGAGCGTATCGCGCAGGACAAACAGTAATGGCGTATCGGGCTCGGCATCGATTGCATGCTGGCGACCATTGATTGTCAGGCTCACCATGATTGCGTCCGTCCGAATATCAGCAAGGGCCTGCGCCCTGCTTAAGCAGGGCCGTGCCCGCCGCCTACGCCATAAAGGCCACGTTTTCGGACACGGCCCGCGCACCGCACGCGGGCCGGGTCCGCCTCACATGACGGCGAGCGGCCCGGCGGCTTGCCGGATCGCCCGGGGGACCTCGCCGTAGACCCGGAGGAACGACCGGCGCATCCGCTCGCGGTTGGCGAAGCCGACCGCCTGGGCGATCTCCTCCAGGGGCAGCCGGCTCTCCTCCAGCATCAGCTTGGCCGCCTCGACCCGGATCGTCTCGACGGCCTTGGCCGGCGAGGTCCCGGTCTCGGCCCGGAACAGCCGCGTCAGCTGGCGCGGGCTCAGGCAGGCCACCGCCGCCAGATCCTCGGCGGTCAGGGGCTTGCGCAGGTTGCGGCGCGCATAGGCCAGGACGGTCTGGATCCGATCGGTGGGCGGATCGACCTCGAGCAGGGCCGAGCGTTGCGCCTGGCCGCCGGACCGGCGCCGCTCCATCACCAGCCCGCGGGCCACGGAGGTGGCGAGGTCCCGGCCGTGGTCGCGCTCGACCATGCCGACCGCGAGATCGAGCGCCGCCGACATGCCCGCGGAGGTCCAGATGTTGTCGTCGGCGATGTAGATCTTGTCGACGTCGAGCTTGCAGGCGGGATAGCGGGCGCGGAACTGGGGCGCGAAGTACCAGTGGGTCGTGGCGCGCCGCCCGTCGAGCAGGCCGGCATCAGCCAGGATGAAGGCCCCCAGGCACAAGCCGGCGAGCCGGCGGGTCGAATGCGCGGCAGCGCGGATATAGGCGGCGAGCCCCGGCGCCGTCGTCGGGATGCCGACGCCGGCCGCGACCAGGACCGTGTCGAAGGCGTCCGGCTCGGCCAGGGGCTCGGTGGCGACGTCGGCGCCGAGGCCGGCCCGGAGCCGGCCGCCCTGCTCCGACAGGAGGCGGACGTCATAGAGCCGCTCGCCGGCGTACCAATTCGCCATCTCGAACGGCGAGGTCACGGCCAGGCCCATGAAGTCGAAGTCGGGGCAGAGGACGAGGCCGACGCGACGGGCCGCTGCCATGAAGAAACGCTCCGCTCCACCCCGATAAGAGCGGCTGTATTAGCATTCCTTCCGAGAGGGCGCGACGCGCGGAAGCACATCCCGTCGCGCGCTGTGCGGGTTGTGCAACGGATACCGGTCGATCGCGGCGCGAACCTGGCTCGGTACTCGGGACCGAACCCGCGTGCAGACGAGCCTCCGGCGGCCCGGGCCCGTGAACCTGCGGCGCGCCGAATCTCCGCGACCGGCGCGCCGGGATTCAGCTCAGTGCAGCAGGAAGTCCCCGGAGACCGCGCGCAATTCAGCCGGCTTCACGAGCTGACAATGCATGACCGTCACGGAATGCACGGGACCGTCGAGCTGCGCCTGCCAGAACGCCAGGAACTTCTTCAGTTCGGGAAGATCGGGGAACAGATCCAGCTGCTGCCAGATGAAGGTCTGGAGCAGGTTCGGGTAATCGGGGAGATGATAAAGAATTTCCGCCGTCGTCAGGCTGTAGCCTTCGATCCAGGTGGGAAGCTTTTTCAAGGTCGCCATCACCCAACTCACGCAAGCCGGTTGACCGAAGCCGTACGCTAACCCGGGCCGTTTGCCGCCTCAAGGAAGCGGCTCCTCGATTCCGCGTTTCTGCGGATGCTCACACCGCTCCAGGCCGCCACGAGGCGCAGGCCCGCTCAGCTTGACAGCGGGCCTGACGCCACGCTGGCCCGTGCACGAAACGGGCCGCGCGAGCGGATCCGTGCCGGCGCGGCGGAGCGAGCGCCGGCTCACGCCGGAAAGGCGCGGTTGAGCAGATCGTAGTTCACGAAGGGCCCCAGGGCGGCCGGGATGCCGCCGCGCTTGATCTCGCCGGTCTCGATCAGGAAATCGGCGGTGTCCGACAGCGCCTTGAGGAACGGCGCGGTGTTCGCCTTGGCCGTGCGCCCCCAGTATTTCGGGCCGAGCTGCTCCTGGGCCGTCGGATAGGACAGGCCGGCCAGGGTGTCCCGCAGGGGCTCGAACGGCGCGCCGAAATCCTCGGCCAGGATTCGGGCCGTACCCTCGGGATCCGCCCGGTAGCGATCGAGCTGGGCCTGCACGGTCCGCAGCCAGGCGATCACGGTCTCGGGCCAGCGCTGCGCGAAGTCCGTCCGCACCACCGCGGAGTTCCAGAACAGGAAGCCGTGCGGCCGGAGATCCCCGGAGACGAGGAGCTGTCGTCCGCCCGAACCGAGCAGGTCGCCCCAGAACGGCCCGTTGATGTAGGTGCCGTCGATGTCCCCGCGCGTCCAGGCGGCGATCGTCTCGGGCTGGCCGAGCGGCAGACGCTTGATCGCAGCGGGGTCGAGCCGGTTGATCCGGATCACCGCGTCCAGGGCGCAGGCCATGGTGGAGGACGGCGCCACGGCGATGCGCTTGCCCTCCAATTGCTTGATCTCCGTGATCGCGGGCCTGACCACGAGGCGTTCGCTGGTCGCCACCACCTCGGGCGAGCCGAGGATCTGGATCGGCAGCCCGCGGCCGAGGCCGGCCACGATCGGCGCACTGCCGAAGATCGCGAGGTCGAGCCGGCCGGCCGCGAGCATCTGCAGCGCCAGCCCGCCCGACGGAAACGGAAACCACTCCACCCGCGTGCCCAGCGCGGCCTCGAACGCGCCGTCATGCCTGCCGATCACCCAGGCCCGGGGAGCCGTCAGATGGCCGATTCGGACCAGGGCGGGCTTTGCACCCGGCTGGGCGCCGCCGCGGCCCGACCCGGCAAGCGTTCCGAGCGCGCCCGCGCCGAGCGCCAGCACGCCGCGGCGGGACGGGTTTGCGCGACCGCGCGTCATCGGTCGCCGCCTTGGCGGTCCGGGCGCGCCCGTCCGTCCGGCCCCTGCTCGCGGGCGGCGCGGACGGGAACCGGACTGCCGATGCACCACCGGCCGATGTCAGCTTTCCTATACACGCGGTCGATCCCCCTGCGGGATGGAGCCGTGCGGCAGCGGACGGCTCGAAGCAGCGGCGGATACAGTGTGATCCGGCAGCCGATCAGGTCAACGGGATCGACTGTGCATGTCGAACGCGACCGCTTAAATGCCCGCCTTTTTGCGCTATAACGTTAGCGACATTACTTTATCGATGAAATACTAAAGTCATCGCGTAGTTTATATAAATTTATTCGGGCCAAAAATTTCGATCACCTAAGTATTAAAACAGAAAAATCCCGGTTCAGCCAATGTCGTGACGCCGCGGGCATCACGAAAGCGGACCTGCGTGTCGGCATCCGTCGCAGGCGACCGGGTATGAACCCGTTCGCGAGGAACGTGATAACCTGTGCCCTTCCATCCATCGAGGGACCGGTTTTGCCCACGGATCGTATCGTCCTGACCGAGAACATCGCGTCCACGGCCCGTCAGGTCTTCGCGCAGGCGGGGCTCGACGATGTCCAGGTGCTCTCGCATGCCATCGGCCTGCCCGACGCGCCGCGCATCGCCGAGACCAACGTGCTCGGAATCCGGTCCCGGACCAAGATCACCGCGGCGCTGCTCGACGCGCTGCCCCAGCTGACCGCCATCGGCTGCTTCAGCGTCGGCACCAATCAGGTCGACCTCGAGAGCGCCCGGGCCCGCGGGCTGCCGGTCTTCAACGCGCCGTTCTCGAACACGCGCAGCGTCGCCGAACTCACGATCGGCGAGATCGTCATGCTGCTCCGGCGCATCCTGCCGCGCTCGGCCTCGGCCCATGCGGGCGGCTGGGACAAGTCGGCCTCGGGATCCTTCGAGGTCCGCGGCAAGACCCTCGGGATCGTCGGCTACGGCAATATCGGCTCGCAGCTGTCCAACCTCGCCGAGGCGATGGGCATGCGGGTCATCTTCCACGACCTGACCGACAAGCTGCGGCACGGGAACACCGAGCCCGTGGAGAGCCTGGAGGCCCTGCTCGCCGCCAGCGACGTCGTCAGCCTGCACGTCCCCGAGACGCCCGGGACCCATGGGCTGATGAATGCGGACCGCATCCGGTCGATGAAGCCCGGCGCCTACCTGATCAACAACAGCCGCGGGACGGTGGTGGATCTGGACGCCCTGGCGCAGGCGTTGCGGGACGGGCGTCTCGGCGGCGCGGCGATCGATGTCTTCCCGGTCGAGCCGACATCCAACGCGGAGCGATTCGTCTCGCCGCTCCAGGGCCTCCCGAACGTCATCCTGACCCCGCATATCGGCGGGTCCACCGAGGAGGCGCAGGACCGGATCGGCGCGGAGGTCGCCCGCAAGCTGGTCGACTACGCGCAGACCGGCTCCACCCTCGGCGCCGTCAACTTCCCCCAGGTGCAGCTGCCGCCGCGCCTGTCCGGGGCGCGCTTCCTCCACGTGCACCGGAACGTGCCGGGCGTGCTCGGCAAGATCAACGCGATCTTCTCGAGCCGCGCGCTCAACATTGATGCGCAGTACCTGCAGACCGACGGCGAATTCGGCTACGTCGTGGTGGACGCCTCGGTGCAGCTGCCGGAGGCGGATGCGGTTCTCCAGGCGCTTCGAGGCATCGACGGCACCGTGCGCACCCGTCACCTCGCGCCGCGGGCGGCGTGAGCCCGGGCGTGGAACAGTAGATCCCGGGCCGAAACCCGCCCGTCGGCGAGCGCAGCCCGTATCCGGCGGCGCAAGGAAGCTTAGCTTTCCTGAATTCAAAATTTCTGGCAGCTTACGAGGCCTCGAACGCGGGCGGAGCCGGGCTCCGCCGCCGTCCGGGACCGGGATCGTTCGTCGCCGCGCCGGAGCCGTCCGCGGCCGGCGCCGCGCGACGTCCAAGGGAGACCGTCACATGCCGCTGCCTTCGTCGGGGCCACGCTCGACCCTGACCTCCCTCGCCGTGATCGCGGCAATCTGCGCCGGCGCGACTGGCGCGTTCGCCTACACCGCGGGCTGGCTCTCCCCCGACCGCCTGACGCCGACGAAGCTCGTCGACGCCCTCGCGCCGCCGACGGGGCCGGTTCCCGGCTATCGGCGCAACCATGCCAAGGGCATCTGCTTCACCGGCGTGTTCGAGGCCAACGGCAACGGCACGGCGCTCTCGCGGGCCCGGGCCTTCGAGACCGGGCGCCATCCGGCGCTGGGGCGGTTCAACCTCGGCACCCCCAATCCCGGCGCGGCGGATGCCACCGTCCGGGTGCGAGGCTTGGGGCTTCAGATCACCGCGGAGGACGGCGCGGTGTGGCGCACCGCCATGATCAACGCCCCGGTCTTCCCGGTCTCCAACCCGGAGGCCTTCTACGCCCTGCTGCGGGTGCCCGCGAGCAAGAAGCCGAACGCGATGGCGGGCTTCGTGGCCGCGCATCCGGAATTCGCCCCGTTCGGCACCTGGGCCAAGAGCCCCGACTGGACCGCGAGCTACGCGCAGGAGCCCTATAACAGCCTCAACGCCTTCCTGTTCACCAACGCGTCCGGCGCCGAGCAGGCGGTGCGCTGGTCGTTCCGCCCGCAGGCGCAGGCGGAGCGGATCACGCCCGAGGACCTCGCCAAGCGCGGCGCGGCCTATCTGGAGCAGGAGATCACCGAGCGGGTCGCGGCCGCGCCGCAGCGCTGGAGCCTGATCCTCACCGTCGCCGAGCCTGGCGACCCGACAGCGGATCCGAGCCGGGCCTGGCCGGAGGGACGGCGCACCATCGAGGCCGGCACCCTGGTGGTCGAGCGCATCGAGCCCGAGGCGGACGGCCCGTGCCGCGACATCAACTTCGATCCGACGATCCTGCCGGACGGCATCCGGGTCTCCGACGACCCGTTCCCGGCGGCGCGCTCGGCGGCCTACGCGAAATCCTACGATCTGCGCACCGCGGAGGCGAAGGACTATCCCAAGCGCAGCTCGGAGGCGCAGCGATGACACCCGACGCGAAGCGCTTCACCGGGCTCCAGCGGCTCCTGCACTGGTCGATGGCCGTGTGCATCATCGCGATGTTCTTCATCGGGGTCGGCATGGTCTCGACGATCATGCCGAAATACGTGCCGCTGCTGGCGACCCATAAGACGCTGGGCGTGGCGATCTTCGTCCTCGCCCTCATCCGCCTGGCGGTGCGGGCGCGAAGCGGGACGCCGCCCCTGCCGGCGGACCTGCCGGCCCCGATGCGGCTCGCCGCGCACCTGTCCCATTACGGGCTCTACGGGCTCATGGTCGCGATGCCGCTGCTCGGATGGGCGATGCTGTCGGCCGGCGCCTACCCGGTCGTGCTCTACGGCGGCCTCCGTCTGCCCGCGATCGTGCCGCAGAACCCCACGCTCCATACGGTGCTCTGGAACGCGCATTCCTACCTGGCCTTCGCGTTCTTCGCCCTCGTGCTGACCCATGTCGCGGCGGCGCTGTTCCACGCGCTGGTGCGCCGGGACGGCGTGTTCGCGGCGATGGCCCCGGTCGGATCGCGGACCGGGGCGTCTGCCCGGTAAGCCGGCGCCCGGCGGTCGGGACGCGGCGCTAGCGCAGCACGCCCTCCGCCAGGGCGCGCTGGATGCCGCGCACGTCGGCGCCCTTCTTCAGGGTGCGCTCGATCGGCTGGGGCGTGCCCGAGACCCAGATCTTGAGCTCGGCGTCGAGGTCGAAGGTGCCGGCCGTCTCCACCGAGAAGCGGACCACCGCCCGGTAGGGGATCGAGGTGAACTCGACCTTGCTGCCGGTGACGCCCTGCACGTCGATCAGGATGATCCGGCGCTCCGTGAACACGAACACGTCCCGGATGATCTTGAACGCCAGGCGCGCGGTCTCGCCGTCGATCAGGATGCCCGCGAGCCGCCGCTCCAGGGATGCGGCATCGACCTCGCTGCCGTGGCCGAGCAATCCGTCCAGCAAACCCATGGCTCGCACGCTCGCTTCGCCTGTTCCGGGACCGACACCATGCCGTCCGGGATCCGCGCCGGCAACAGGGCGGCGGTCCGGACCGGACCGTCGACGCGTTGGCGTTTCGCAGGGCCGGCGCTAAAGCCCCCGGCATGTTCGACGACGCAGCCGCTCGACGCTATCTCGCGGGCCTGGCCCCGGCGGCCCCGGGCTCGGTGCGCTGGCTCATCTATGACCAGGCCCGGCAATGGGTGTCGGTCATCGACACGGAGCTGGCCGCGCTGCGGCGGGATTGCGCGCATGTCCTGAGCACCCTGCCGGAAGAGGACCCGGACGCGTCCCTGGCCGCGGCGATCCGTGAGTTCCTCGCCGCGGGGGCCGACCGCGCCCCGCACGTCATCGCCCTCTCCTGCGCCGTGCTGATGCAGGGCACGGGTGATCGCGAGGCGGTCTTCACCCGGGTCCAGTCCGGCGTCATGGCGACCCTCGTCGAATCCGAGGCCGTGGTGGTCAGGCCCGTCGCCGCGTGACGGGCCGGCGGCTTGTGCCCTGACGGATCGCCCCGCGCGATCGCCGGCGTCTCGACGCGGGCCCCTCCGCATTCGGGCGCGCGGCCTCAGGCGACGACGAGGTTGAGGGTCCGGGCCGCGGGGGCGATGGCCACGCGCCGCCCCCAGTCGAAGGCGAGGAAGTCCTGCTCGATCCCGTCGGCGAACACGACGCCGCCCTCGTTCATCCGCGAGGTCACGGTGAGGGACTCGGCGGCGAGCTTGCCCGCGCGCAGGCCCGTCGCGGTGGCGACGCTGGCAAACGGCTCGCGCACCCAGTAGCCGACCGCAGCCTCCTCCACGCCGACATCGAGGGCGATGTGGGTCGCCTCGGCGATCGACCGGGCCCAGCCGGTCAGGCCGGTGCCCGACGCCACGATCAGGCCGCTCGACGACTGGTCCTCGGCCCGGCCGTGATCCTCGATCCGGTAGCGGGCGGATTGGTGGCTGCGATGGCCGACGAAGATCTCGTTCAGGGCGAGCAACCGCTCGCCGCCGTCGAGCACGGCCTGCACCATGGTGCGGTGCTCGATCGGTGCCGCGCCGGCGACGCTCGCCGGCAGCAGGGCGCCCAGGCGCTCCACGGCGGCGCGGGCCAGCACGCCGTCGTAGAGGTCGGGCGCCGGATTGACGCCCACCACCGGCTGCCCGTCGAGATATTTCGCCACGTTGGCCACCAAGCCATCCTGGCCGACCGCGACCACGACGTCCTCGGGGGCGAACAGGAAGCGGTCGAGATCGGGGCGCCGCACCAGCGCCTGCCGCCACTCGGTCGGCACCGTGGCGCGGGCCTGGGCGAGGACCGCGTGGAAGCGCGCGTGGCGGTCCTCGATCGCCGCGATCGACTGCCCGCGGCTCTCCAGGAAGAACCGCACCTGGCCCCGCGTCGCGTGCCGGGCGAGCAGCAGCTCGTAATCGGTGTCCCGGGTCACGAAGACCACCCGGGGCGTGACGGAGGGCATGGCGCGTCTCCTCAGCGCGGCGCGACCGACAGGGGCATGGCCCGGCGGAACTCGCCCAGGGCCGATGCCAGGAGATCGGGCGTGACGTTGAGGTGCTCGATCGTGTCGAGCTTGCCGGCCAGCTCTCGGGCAGCCAGCCCGAGCAGCACGGTCGGCGGCATGTCCCGGTAGATCGCCGCCCGGCGCTGCTCGGCCTCGATCGTGGCGCCCTCGACCAGCCGGATCCGCTCGGCCTCGGCGGCCGCCTCCAGCCCCTGGGCCTCGGCCAGGCCGGCGGCGCGGTCGCGGGCGTTCTGAGCCTCCTGGGCGATGAGCAGCGTCTCGCGCCGGGCGAGCTCGGTCTTCGTCGCGAGCTCGTTCTCCGCGATGGCCCGCTCCTTCTCGACCGCGAGGGCGCGGCGCGCGAAGGTCGCCTCGTCGGCCTTCTGCTGCAGGGCCTCGAAGGTCGGGGTCTGCAGGGCGCGCTCCAGCTCGCTCGTCGGCGCGAGGTTCGTGAGCCGCACGGAGACCACCGCGACCCCGATCTCGGCGAGGGCCGGGGCCTCGGCCAGGACCGCCTCCAGGGTGAGGCGCAGCGGCTCGGGGCCGGCATCGAGCAGGGCGCCGATCGGCTTCGCGCCGAGGTGCTGCAGCACCGCCTGGCCGGCGATGCCGTTGAGGCGCGCCTCGATCCGCTCGATCGGCTCGCCCTGCAGGCGCCCGGTGGCGAGGTTGATCGAGAAGTCGACGCGGGTCGCCAGCAGTTCAGGATCGACCACGTGCCAGCCGATCGTCCCCTGGACCGCCACGGTCTGGAAGTCCCGGCTGCGGCCGCGCACGAACAGCGTCGTCTCGCGGTCGTCCACCGGCACCTCGCTGATGCTCGCGGTCTCCGGCCGGAACCAGAAGACCAGCCCGCGCCCGCTCTCCCGGACGCGGCCGCCGCGGTAGCGGATGATGTGGCTGCTCGCCTCGCTCCTCAGCTGGGCGATCAGGCCGATATTGCGGATCGTTGCCATGACATCCTCCTGGCGGATCAACGGGACGGTCGGAACCGGTAGAGCTCGGCCGGGCGGAACGCCGTGCCGGCCTCGCGCGCGCCGGTCGGCTCCAGCCAGCCGCGGTCGAGCATGCGGCGGCGGAAGGCGGGCTTGTTGAGCGGGGTGCCCAGGATCGCGGCGTGCACGTCCTGGAGCTGCCGGAGGGTGAAGTGCTCCGGCAGGAGCGCGAAGGCGACGTCCGAGTAGTCGAGCTTGCCGCGCAGCCGCAGCACGGCGAGCGCCAGGATGTCGGCGTGGTCGAAGGCGAGCGCGCGCGGCTCCCCGCGCTCCGACAGGGCCGAGACCGGGCCGCCGGCCTCGCCCGCCCAGGGCACCGCGAGGGTCGCGGCGGCCAGGCCCTTGCCGCTGTCGAGCGCCGCGGCGAAGGCCGGCTCCGGCAGCAGCGCCAGATAGGCCACAGAGACGATGCGCATGCGCGGATCGCGGTCGAGGGCGCCGAACGTGTAGAGCTGCTCGAGCCGCGCCCGGGCGATCCCGGCCTTCTCGCGCAACACGCGCTCGGCCGCCGCGTCCAGGGTCTCGGCGATGCCCACGAAGCCGCCCGGCAGCGCCCAGCGCCCGGCATGGGGATGCTGCCTGCGCTCCGCCAGGAGCGCGGTCAGGCGGCCCGCGCGCAGGCCCAGCAGGACCAGATCGACGGCGAGCGCCGGCCGCTCGAAAGCGGCGGGGTCGTATCCGGCGAGGAATTCGGACTCGGTCATGCCGTCAACTATGCTCAACTTGAGCATAACTAAGACGCAGATTGCGTATAAGTCAAGCGCCGTGCCGGCCCCGTCACGCAGCGCCGATGGGCGGACATGTCCGGACACTGTCCGCACCGATCCGCCGGGGCGCGACCGGCCTGTGCGGTTGCGCGCCGAAAAATGGCGAAGCTTCTCGTGGCCGCCGAATCCGGCGCGGGAGAACCTGATGTCCGAGCCGGCCCCGACCCGCCGGCACCGGAGGTTCCACGATGCCGATGCCCGTCTCCCGTTCCTCATCGCTGATCGAGCAGCCCCACACCGCCGCGCTGTCGCCGCTCTTCCTCGCCGCCCTGGCGCTCCTGATCATGCTGGGCTCGGCCCGCGCCCTCCCGGCGCCGACGGGCAGCGGCCTGCTGCTGCACGGCCCGGCCGGCGCGGCGGCGGTGCCGGCCCTGCGGCTGGCCACCGACATCGCCGTCGACGTCAGCGGCCCGACCGCCCGGGCCGTCGTGACCCAGGCCTTCCGCAACACCACCCCGGACTGGATGGAGGGCACCTACGTCTACCCGCTGCCGGAGGACGCGGCGGTGGATGGCATGACGCTCGTCGTGGGCGAGCGCGTGATCGTCGCCGACATCCGCGAGCGCGCCGCCGCCAAGCGCGCCTACGCGGCCGCCAAGGCCGCCGGGCAATCCGCGGCGGTCACCGAGCAGGAGCGGCCCAACGTCTTCACCAACACGGTCGCCAACATCGCGCCCGGCGAGACGGTGCTGGTCCAGATCACCTATCAGCAGACGATCCCGGTCGCCGACGCGACGCGCGCGCTGCGCCTGCCCCTGGTGGTCGCGCCCCGGTACAATCCGGGATCGCAGGCCCTCGCGAGCGTCGCCACCGCCCCCGCCGCCGACCCGGTGCCCGACCGCGCCCGGATCAGCCCGCCGGTGCTCGATCCGTCCCAGGTCCTGCCGGTGAATCCCATCACCGTGACCGTGCGGCTCGAGGCCGGCTTCGCGCTCGGCGCGGTCCGCAGCGCCACCCACGCGATCCACGTCGCCGAGACCGGGCCGCAGGGCCGCCGCATCACCCTCGCCGAGGGCGTTGTCCCGGCCGACCGCGATTTCGAGCTGACCTGGGAGCCCGCGCCGAGCCGGGGCCCCGAACTGGGCCTGTTCCGGGAAGAGGTCGCTGGCCGGACCTACCTGCTCGCCACCGTGAGCCCGCCGGAGGCCGAGGCGGCGCCGCGCCCGGCGCGGGACGTCACCTTCGTGATCGACAATTCCGGCTCGATGGCCGGCGCCTCGATGCGGCAGGCCAAGGCCGGGCTGCTCGCGGGCCTCGCCCGCCTGACGCCGCGGGACCGCGTCAACGTCATCCGGTTCGACCACACCTGGGACGCGCTGTTCCCCGAGGCCGTCCCGGCGACCCCGGAGGCCCTGCGCAAGGCGGAAATCTTCGTCGCGGACCTGGAGGCCCGGGGCGGCACCGAGATGCTGGCGCCCCTCAAGGCGGCCCTGGCCGACCCGCATCCCGAGGAGACCGCGCGGGTGCGCCAGGTCGTGTTCCTCACCGACGGCGCGGTCGGCGACGAGGAGCGGATCCTCGCGGCGATCCACCAGGGACTCGGGCGCTCGCGCCTGTTTATGGTCGGCATCGGCTCGGCGCCCAACGGCCACCTGATGCGCCACGCCGCCGAGATCGGCCGCGGCAGCTTCACGGAGATCCGCGACCTCGGCCAGGTCGGCGAGCGCACCCGCAGCCTCTACGCGAAGCTCGAATCGCCCGCCGTCACCGACCTCACCGCGACCGTCTCGGCCCCGGATGCCGAGGTCACGCCGCGCAGGCTGCCGGACCTGTATCGCGGCGAGCCGCTGGTCTTCGCCGCCCGGCTCGCGCATCCGGACGGCACCGTGACCGTCTCCGGCCGGGTGGGCGGCAAGCCCTGGCGCCGCACGCTGCCGCTCGGCGAGGCGGTCGCGGGGGCCGGCATCTCGAAGGTGTGGGCGCGCTCCCGGATCGGCGAGACCGAGACGGCGCGCATCACCGGGCACCTGACCGCCGAGGCGGCCGACGCCACGATCCTGGGCCTCGCCCTGGAGCACGGGCTGATGACGCGCCTGACCAGCCTGGTCGCCGTCGACGCCACGCCGCGCCGCCCCTCCGGGACGCCACTCGTGGCCGCCGACCTGCCCCTGAACCTGCCGGCGGGCTGGGACTTCGCGACGGTGTTCGGCGAGGGCCCGCACGGCGGGACCGCGGAACCGCGCCAGCGGCGGGCCGAGGCCTCCGCGCCGGGCCCGGTCGCCGAAGCCGGCATCGCCCTGCCGCAGACCGGCGCGGGGTTCCTGCCGCAGCTTGCCCTGGGCCTGCTCCTCGCCCTGCTGGGCCTCGGGCTGCAGCGGCTCGGCCGGCGCCTGCCCCGGAAGGCGCCGTGAGCCGCCGGCGCAGCCTCGGCACGGGGCGGGCGCTCTGCGCCCTCCTCGCCCTGGCCGGGCTCGGGCTGGCGGCGCAGGCCGCCTGGATTCCCGCCAAGGCCGCCCTGGCGCAGGTCCTGCTCGCGCGGTCCTTCGCCCGCACCCTGGCCGAGGGACGTCCGGTCCGGCCCTGGCCCTGGGCCGATACCGAGCCGGTCGCCCGGCTCGCCATCGCGGGACGCAGCTTCGTGGCCTTGCGCGGCGGGAGCGGCCAGGCCCTCGCCTTCGGCCCCGGCCATCTCGACGGCACGCCGGAGGCCGGGGATCCCGGCACCGCGGTGTTCGCCGCCCACCGCGACACCCAATTCGCGGTGCTGGGCGGGGTCGAGCCCGGCGACCCGGTGGCCGTGACCCGGCGCGACGGCCGGACCGCGCGCTTCCGCATCACCGGCAAGCGGGTCGCGCGCTGGGACGCCTCGGGAATCGACGCGCAGTCAGCCGGGCGACACCTCGCCCTCGTCACCTGCTGGCCCCTCGACGGGCTTCGCTCCGGGCCCCTGCGGTTGATCGTCGAGGCCGAGGCCGAGACGCCCTGACGGCGCGGCAGTTGCGCAGCTGTGCGGTTTCGTGCGGATCTGTGCGGGACGAAGCCGCACGGGCCGCACCGGTGACTGAGATCGAACTGACCGAGGCGCAGAGCAGCGCCATCGCCCAGATGGTGCGCGAGGCCCTGGCCCGCCGCCGGATCTCCCGGCAGACCCTGGCCGTGCAGGCGCAGATCAGCCTCTCCACCCTGGAGAAGGCCCTGGCCGGCCGCCGCCCCTTCACGTTGGCGACCACGATCCGGCTCGAGGAGGCGTTGGGACAATCCCTCCGCCGGGACCCGGGCCGGACGGCGCCCGCGCCCGAGCCGCCGCCGCACGCCCCGGACGAGCTCGGTTCCTACTCGCGGGAGGGCGTGGCCTGGATCGAGGGATGCTACCTCACCCTGCGCCCCTCCTTCGGGACCGCCGGCGCGATCTTCGCCTACCGCACCGAGATCGCCTGGGATGCCGGCCTGTCGCGCCTGGTGTTCCGCGAGGCCGAGCGCATGGACGCGCCCTTCGCCCAGTCCGGCAGCGTCGCGGTCCCGAGCCAGTCGGGCATGATCTACCTGGTGACCAACTGGCACGGGCAGCATCGCCTGGCCGTGCTGTGCCGCCCGAACATCCAGGGCGAGATGTACGGCATCCTGACCACGCTCCATGCCGGCCGCGGCACGCAGCTCACCCCGGCCGCGGCGCCCCTGGCGCTGATCCCGGAGCGGGCGGCGGCGGACCTGGCCTACGGCCGCATCGCCCCGCAGGAGCCGGGTCACGCCCGGTACCGGGCCTATCTCGACCGGGTGCGCGAGGACGGCTACGCGGCGTTCTTCACGGACGTCTCCTGATCCGTCGATGAGTTGCCCGCACCTGTGACACCGGCCCCGGGACACATGCCGCGCGATCGCCTGTTTCCTCTTCGGACACAGACGAAAGACCCCCATGATCAAGTATATCCTCGCCGCGGCATCGGCCGCGGCGCTGACGACGCCTGCCCTGTCGCAGGTGATCGAGACCCCCACGAGCACCACCGTGATCGTCCCGCCCGGCGCGCCCGGCGTCGTCACGCGCCAGCCCGGCTCGACCGGAGAGGACGAGGCCGCAAGCTACTCGCCGACCGGCCGTGCCGCCGACGGCATCGCGGCCGACTCGGCGGCGGCGGGTAACGCCAACCAGCCCGCGCGCGTCGGCACGACCGGGAGCGGCGGCGGCGGCAGCGGGAATGGCGGCGGCGGCTGAACCGGCCCCGCTCGAACCGACCCCGTCACGGCGAGCGCCGGACGGGGTTTTTTTTAATCCGCCAGGACCAGCCAGACGTCCCGGATCACCGGGTTTGAAACCGTCGCCCCCTCCCCCGAGCGGTGCCGCATCGAACGATGCCGGATGCCGCTGCCCTGAAAGGCGCCCCCGTGCTGCTTCGCTCCGAGACCCCGCCGCCGCCCGGCAACCTGCATGTCGCGGAGCCGCCCGCTTCCGACCGGCCGACCACGGCCATGCTCAAGGCCGACATCGACAGCGGCGCCACCGGCGACAAGGTCGCGGCCTACGATCCGGGCCTGTCGCAGCTCGGGACGGATGACGAGGCGGCCGGCAACCCGCCGTCGCCCGAGCGGATCGCGCTGGCCCGCAAGACCCAGGCGGCCTCCGCCAGGGTTCGGAATGCGGCGCGGCCGCGCGGGCTGGATGCCTGGATCGTGCTGGGGTTCGGCGGATTCATCGGCGGCATCGGGGTCGTGCTGAGCACCGCCATCTGGCTCGGACGGTGAGCGCGCAGCGCACCCGGTGCGTGTGGATCGTTCAGGGGCGGATGCTCTGAAAACCCCGGAGCACTCACGATTCTTATGGCGAATACGGCGGAACACAACCAGAACGATAAATATCGTCTGAACCATCGACGTTACGGAGGTTTAACCCAGATCAAAGTCGGTCCGCGGGCCGCCCAAATCCCCAGAACGTTCGGGCCCACATCCGACCATGCGCACACTCGATCTGCACGCCCCCACTTTCGGGTCCTCACACGATCCGATCCTGCACGGCGTCGCCACCGGGCTCGCCGACCTGTTCCCCCCGGTCGACCATCCGGTGGGTCTGGTGGACGAGCCCGCTACGCCGTCCGACTTCGCTCTGGCGCCGGACACGCCGCCGGATGCCGAGCTATGATGGTACGGCGACGGCCCGGCTGACCGGCAACCCGGAGGCCGGGCGCATCGGCGGACCGATGCGGATTCATCCCGCTTCGGCGGGCTGCTCGATATTCGAGGCGACCGTGAAGCCCTCGCGATCGAACACGTTGTAGATGATTGCAGCGGGCTCCAGGCCGAGGCCGGCGATATGCGCGACTGCCGCTTCCTTGGCGTCGGCGACCGTGTCGAACGGCTCGGGCAATTGGTACATCTCCGGCAGCTCATCCTCACCCGCGCTCTTCACGGGCGGCGTGGTGATTTCGACCGTATAGGGCATGTCGGTGCCTTCCTGACGTCCAGTGGAACCTGCCGCGGACCGTGGGCTGGACCACGATCGCAGACCAACCCGAAGTTGCCAGAGCCATTCGCTCCGGCCGGCTGCCGTCCTGGCCTGCGATCGATCCTGCCAAGACTCGCGTCGATGCGATTGGTAACGCACGGATACGGAAAACCGTTGCTCAATACGGCCCCGCACCGGCAAACGTCTTAACCCTGCCGCGGAAACACGATGGTGCCGGGCGCTCCGTCCCTAGCCGCCGCCGGGCATGAGACTCAACCCAGGCGGGTGCCGCGACGGCCGATCCCACGGAGCTTTCGCCGGCAGGATGTGCTCTCGCGCACCTCGCGGGAAGCGGCCCGGGCGTATCCAGGGCTGAGGCCGTCTCCGCCCCCTCGGACGGCCCGATCAAGCGGCGCAGTGACCTCCCCGGTTGCTGCGCCGTTGTCGTTCCCGGTCCATCGAGCCCGAGGGTGTCGCGCCGGCCGGCGCGTCGACCGAGCCCCGGCATCGGAGCGGGCCGAAAGCGCCCCGGGGCTTGCACCGGTTCGGCGTGCAAGGGTTCGCTAACCGAAGCCCCCCACCTTCGGGCTCATGTCCAAGCGAACGATCCGAACTGCGAGAGGCGTGCTCTGGGTCGCGGCCCTCGCGCTCTGCTGTTTCTCGGCCGTGATGCTGGCGAAGGCCAACCGTCCCGTGGACCGGGCCGCTGCGTCTCCGGCCGCCTCCGATCCCGCAACGACCGGGGCGATCGATCAGGCTCCGATCCGATGGTGCGGGGCCGCCCCGTGGTGCCGCTGACCCGCAATCTCTTTCACGCCGCAATCCCTTTCACGCCGCCCAACGAGGACACCGTGCGAACCTGGATCTCTCTACCGATCGTGCTGATGCTCGGCGTCGCGACGCAGGCGCATGCCCAAGGCCTGGAGCGCGGCGCGCGGGACGGTCGGGAGCGCGGCGAAGCGATCGCGGGTCCTCTGGGCGCTGCCGTCGGCGGCGCGATCGGTGCCGCGGTCGGCACGGCCAACAACATCCTGGGCATCGACCGGCGCGACCGCTTCCGCATCTACGTGCTCGGCGAGCGCCGCCCGTCCTTCGCCTATGCGGGACCGGTGCGGGTCGGAACCGTGCTACCGGAGGACGGCGTGGTCTATTACGACGTACCGCCCGAATTCGCGCTTCCGAACTACAATTACACGATCGTCAACGACCACCCCGTGCTGGTCGAGCCGCGGACGCGCCGGATCGTCGAGGTCATCGAGTAGGGCCTGGACGCATCGCGGCGGGCCCTCCGGCCTGCCGCCGCCGAGATGCGCTCGGCGGCGGGCGCGCCCCGCACATGACGGGGCGCGCGGACGGCCGGTTACTTCAGGCGCGCGGCAGCCCAGGCGATGTGGTCGGCCATGAAGGTCGAGATGAAGAAGTACGAGTGGTCGTAGCCCTCGCGCATGTTGAGGGTCAGCGCGATGCCGGCCTTCTTGCAGGCCTCCTCCAGCAGCCAGGGGCGCAGGCCGTCCTGCAGGAAGCTGTCGGCGGTGCCCTGATCCACCAGGAATTCGGGGAAGCGCTTGCCGTCCTCGATCAGCGCGGTGGCGTCGTGGGCGCGCCAGGCGGCCGGGTCGGAGCCGAGATACTTCTCGAAAGCCGGCTTCGACCAGCCGGCCGTGGAGGGCTGGGCGATCGGCGCGAAGGCGGAGCAGGACTTGAACCGCTCCGGGTAGGTCAGCGCGATGGTCAGAGCGCCGTGGCCGCCCATGGAATGGCCGAAGATGCCCTGGCGGGTCATGTCGGCGGGGAATTCCTTCGCGATGAGCGCCGGCAGCTCCTCCGTGATGTAGCTCCACATCCGGTAGTTCTTGTCATAGGGCGCCTGCGTGGCGTCGAGGTAGAAGCCGGCGCCGGAGCCGAACTGCCAATTGCCTTCCTCGTCCGGGATGCCGGGGCCGCGCGGGCTGGTATCGGGGGCCACGATGATCACGCCGTGCGCGGCGGCGGCGGCACGGTACTCGCCCTTGTCCATGACGTTGGCATGCGTGCAGGTGAGGCCGGACAGGTACCACAGCACCGGGACCGGGCCCTTCTCGGCCTGGGGCGGCACGAACACCGCGAAGGTCATCGGGCATCCCGTGGTCTGCGCATCGTGCTTGTAGACGCCCTGCGTGCCACCATGGGCGCGGGCCTTCGAGACGGTTTCCATCGGCTGTGATCTCCTGCGAGTGGGCTGAGACGATCGTCTTCAGGAATGCGCGGCTCTCCTCCCTCTTGCGGGGAGGAGTTGAAGCTGGGGGTGGCTCAGCCGGCCCCGGCCGGGAGAGGGTCGCCCGACCACCCCCGCCCCTGCCCCCCCCCCGCACGGGGAGGGGTGGTGATGGTCAGTAGACGACCACGGACCGGATCGACTTGCCCTCGTGCATGAGGTCGAAGCCGTGGTTGATCTCGTCGAGCGGCATGGTGTGGGTGATCAGATCGTCGATGTTGATCTTGCCCTCCATGTACCAGTCGACGATCTTCGGCACGTCCGTGCGGCCGCGGGCGCCGCCGAAGGCCGAGCCCTTCCAGACGCGGCCGGTGACCAGCTGGAACGGACGGGTCGAGATCTCGCGGCCGGCCTCGGCCACGCCGATGACGATCGACTCGCCCCAGCCGCGATGGCAGCACTCGAGGGCCTGGCGCATCACGTGGACGTTGCCGGTGCAGTCGAAAGAGAAGTCGGCGCCGCCGCCCGTGAGATCGACGATGGCCTGGACCACCTTGTCGGTGCCGACCTCGTTCGGGTTGATGAAGTCGGTCATGCCGAACTTGCGGGCCATGGCCTGCTTTTCCGGGTTGATGTCGACGCCGATGATCTTGTCGGCCCCGACCATCCGGGCGGCCTGGAGCACGTTGAGGCCGATGCCGCCGAGACCGAACACCACCACGTTGGCGCCGGGCCAGACCTTGGCGGTGTAGATCACCGCGCCGATGCCGGTGGTCACGCCGCAGCCGATGTAGCAGATCTTGTCGAAGGGGGCGTCTTCACGGATCTTGGCGAGCGCGATGGCGGGCAGGACCGTGAAGTTCGAGAAGGTCGAGCAGCCCATGTAGTGGAACACGGTGTTCGCGCCGGAGGGACTGCCGCCGGTGGAGACGCAGGAGAACCGGCTCGTGCCGTCCGGCATCACGCCCTGGCCCTGGGTCGCGCGGATCGCGGTGCACAGGTTGGTGCGCTGGGACAGGCAGGACTTACAGTTGCGGCATTCCGGCGTGTAGAGCGGGATGACGTGGTCGCCGGGCTTCAGCGTGGTGACGCCGGCGCCGACCTCGCGGACGATGCCCGCGCCCTCATGGCCGAGGATCGCTGGGAACTTGCCCTCGGAATCGAGGCCCGAGAGGGTGTAGGCATCGGTGTGGCAGATGCCGGTGGCCATCAGCTCGACAAGAACCTCGCCGGCCTTGGGCCCTTCGATGTCGATGGTCTCGATCGTGAGAGGCTTCTTGGCCTCCCACGCGACCGCAGCGCGCGTCTTCATCACCTGTTCCTGTTGTCTGGACGATCACGGACGGCGCCGAACTGCCGACTCTTCGGCGCGCCTCGCCCGAAGGCGGCACACCGAACGGTCCGAAAATCTGGCGTGTGTTTGATGCTTCTCGCGCCGGGATGCAATCTTTGCGGCCGCGTTGAGACCGCGCGCCCCGCCGGACGGTCCGGGGAATGGGTCGCATCCGCCCGGCGCGGGCCGCGCGCTAACTCCCGGGGATGGATCGCACCTTTCCCATGACCCGCGCCGCCGGGCTCGACCGGCTCGCCGCCTTCCTGGCGGGCGCCGGGGCCGATTACGCCGCCGCCCGCAACACCGATCGCGGCCCCGGCGTCGAGCCGACCACGTCGGCCCTATCGCCCTATCTGCGCCGGCGCCTGATCACGGAGGCCGAGGTCGCGGCAGCGGCCGAGCGCGCCTTCGGCGACGGCGGCGCCGAGAAGTTCGTGTCCGAGGTGTTCTGGCGGACCTACTTCAAAGGCCACCTGGAGACCCACCCGTCCGCCTGGACGGAGTCCCTCGCCCTGGCCGCGTCCGACCGGGAACGGCTCGCCGCCGAGCCCGGCCTGCGCCGGACCTACGAGTCCGCCGTCGAGGGCCGGACCGGCATCGACGGCTTCGACGATTGGGCGCGCGAGCTCGTCGAGACCGGCTGGCTGCACAACCACGCCCGGATGTGGTTCGCCTCGATCTGGATCTTCACCCTGCGCCTGCCCTGGGCGCTCGGCGCCGAATTCTTCCTGCGCCACCTCGTCGACGGCGACCCGGCGAGCAACACCCTGTCCTGGCGCTGGGTGGCGGGCCTGCACACAAGGGGCAAGCACTACGTCGCCCGCGCCGAGAACATCCGGCGGTATACGGAGGGGCGCTTCGATCCTGCCGGCCTCGACGAATACCCGGACGCCCTCGACGAGGCGATGCCGCCCCGCGAGGTCGCGCTGCCGCGCCCCGAGCCCGTGCCGGCCGGCGACGTCGCGCTGCTGCTGCATCTCGACGACCTGAGCCCGGAGAGCCTGCCGCTGGGCGCCGCCCGTGTCGTCCGCGTCGGCGGCCTGCTGGCCCACGCCCCCGGCGCGTCCGATCGGGTGCGCGCGGCCGACGCGGCGGCGATGGCCGATGGCCTCGAACGTGCGGCGGCCCGGTTCGGGTGCGCGGCGCGATTGGTCGAAGGGGATTGGTCCGGGGACCTGCCTGTCGTCACGGCCTGGGCTCCGGTGGGTCCGTCGGCCGATGCGCTGCCGGACGCGTGCATCCGGATTCGCCGGGGATGGGACGAGGCCGCCTGGCCGAGATCCAACCGCGGCTATTCCCGCCTGCGCTCGGCCATCCCGGCGGTGCTGACGGCCTGACGCTCCATACCGGCCCGCCGCGGATCCGCGGCTCGGCCATCCGGACCCCAGAGTTGTCCGCTTATCCGGCTTCAGTCCTCATGGAGGTTGCCCCGGCAAATACGGTATGGAGCAGCCGGACGACCCGGCCGTTGTGAGAGCGGCGGGCAGGTATGGCGATGCGAGGTCGGGATTTCGCCCCATGGATGTCGAAAACGACACGTTGCGCCGACGCCTGCGTGAGGCCGAGGCCGAGATCGAGCGGCTGCGGTCGCGCAACGAGAGCCATGTGCATACCCCGAGCGCCGGCCAGCGCACCTCGGCGGCCGGGGTCGATCTGCTGTTCACGGCGGCGGAGAAGACCCGCATGCCGCAGATCGTCACCGATCCCAACCTGCCCGACAATCCGATCGTCTTCGCCAACCGCGCCTTCCAGGAGCTGTGCGGCTACGGCGCGGAGGACCTGATCGGCCGCAATTGCCGGTTCCTCCAGGGGCCCGGCACCGACCCGTCCGACGTCGCCAAGGTCCGGGACGCCATCGCGGCCCGGCGCGACGTGGTCGTCGAGATCCTGAACTATCACCGCGACGGCACGCCGTTCCGCAACGAGCTCTACGTCAGCCCGGTCTTCGATCCGTCCGGGCAGCTGCGCTACTTCTTCGCGAGCCAGCTGGACGTCACGCGCTTCCGCACCGAGGAGGAGCGCTTGGCCGAGAGCGAGGCGCGCTACCAGACCCTGTTCGAGGCGATCGATGCCGGCTTCTGCGTCGCGGAGATGCGGTTCGACGCCGAGGGCCGCGCGGTCGATTACCGGCTGATCGAGGTCAACCCGGCCTTCGAGCGCCATACCGGCCTGCGGAACGCGGCCGGGCGCTGGGTCAGCGAGCTTGTGCCCGACCTCGAACCGTCCTGGTTCGAGACCTACGGCGCGGTCGCCATGACGGGGCAGCCCGTGCGCTTCGAGAGCGCCGCGGTGTCCATGGGCCGGTGGTTCGACGTACATGCCCTGCGCGTGGGCGAGCCGGCGCGGCGGCGCGTCGCGATCCTGTTCAACGACATCACCGACCGGCGTCGGCTCGAGGATCACCTCGAGACCGCCGCCCGCGAGCGGACCGACGAGCGCGATACGCTGTGGCGGGCGAGCCGCGACCTGTTCGTGGTCTGCGGCTTCGACGGCCTGTACCGGGCGGTGAATCCGGCCTGGACGGCGACCCTCGGCTGGACGTCCGAGGATCTCGTCGGGGCGCGGTTCGACGATTTCGTCCACCCGGACGACAAGAAGCTCGCGGCGCAGGCGTTCGAGCGCGTGATCACCGCGGGCGACCTCGACGACGTCGACGTCCGGTTCAGGACCCGCGACGGCGCCTACCGCTGGATCTCGTGGAACGTGGTCCCGCGCGGCGACCATTTCTACGCGGCGGGCCGGGATGTCACCGACCGCAAGGCCCTCGAGGAGCAGCTGCGCCAATCCCAGAAGCTGGAGGCGGTGGGCCAGCTCACCGGCGGGGTGGCGCACGACTTCAACAACCTGCTCACCGTCATCAAGTCGTCGACCGACCTGCTCAAGCGCCCGAACCTCCCCGAGGAGCGCCGGACCCGCTACGTCGACGCCATCTCGGACACGGTCGCCCGGGCGGCCAAGCTGACGGGCCAGCTGCTGGCCTTCGCCCGGCGCCAGGCGCTCCAGCCCGAGGTGTTCGACGTCGGGCGCGGCGTGGCCTCGGTCTCCGACATGGTGAGGACCCTCACGGGCTCGCGCATCCATGTCGACATGCAGGTCGTGCCCCTGCGGGACGCGATGGGGCGGGAGAGCCCGTGCCTGGTCGACGCCGATCCCAGCCAGTTCGACACCGCCCTGGTCAACATGGTGGTCAACGCAAGGGACGCCATGTCGGGCGAGGGCCGGATCACCATCCGGGTCCGGCCCGTGGGCCTGGTCCCAGCCGTCCGGGCGCATCCGCCGATGCGGGGGGATTTCGTCGCGGTCTCGGTGGCCGATACCGGCACCGGCATCGCCCCCGGCGACCTGGAGCGGATCTTCGAGCCGTTCTTCACCACCAAGGGGGTCGGGCAGGGTACGGGGCTGGGCCTCAGCCAGGTGTTCGGCTTCGCCAAGCAATCCGGCGGCGAGGTCGTCGCCGAGAGCCGGCTGGGCGAGGGCAGCACCTTCACCCTGTTCCTCCCGCGGGCGGTGGCCGCTTCCCTGCCCGAGGCCGAGACGCCCGAGCCCGCGGCACTGGCCGACGGCCACGGCACCTGCGTCCTCCTCGTCGAGGACAACCTGGAGGTCGGCTCCTTCGCCACGCAGGCCCTGCAGGAACTCGGCTACCATACGGTCTGGGCGACGGATGCGGAGAAGGCGCTGCGCGAGTTCGAGCGCATCCCGTTCCGTTTCGAGGTCGTGTTCTCGGACGTGGTGATGCCGGGCATGAACGGGGTAGACCTGGCCCGCGAGATCCGCCGCCGGCAATCCGACCTCCCGGTCGTCCTGGCCTCGGGCTACAGCGACGTGCTCGCGGCCCAGGGCACCCACGGCTTCGAGCTGCTGCGCAAGCCGTACTCGGTCACCGACCTGTCGCGCATCCTGCGCCGCGCCGTCGAGCGGGCCAAGTCGGCCCGTCGGTGACGGGCCTCATCGGCAGCCCACGCAGACGCGGTTGATGATCCGCTGCGCCCGGACGTGCTCGTCCTCGACAGTCGCCGGGCGGGACTCCCGGTTCGTCCAGGACGGGGCAGGCCGGATGACGGGGTCGAGGTTCGGGACGTCGGGCTGCGTGAACCGGGGGACGGGCTCCGCCCGGGCGGCGGGCGCCACCGTCAGGAAGAGAAGAAGGGCCCCGCCGAAAGCACCGGCGGACGCTGCTGCGCGGTTGAGGATCATGTTGGCGTATTCCCGTTGCTGGAGCACGAGGAATAGGCAGGCTGAATTGCAGCGCGATTTCGCGGCGCGCGGGAATGATTACAGCAGACATGCCACTCGCTCGGGCCGATACGTCAGATGTTCGGGCCGCGAACAGGCGCGGGCGGCACCGATCTCTCGGATCGGCGCCGCCCGGATCATGCGGGGTTTGGCTGTCGCTCTCGGCAGCCGGAAATCTGACCGTCGGGTCGGTCAGGCGGCGCTGCGCACCCGCCCGGGTTCGGCGTGCCGCGCGAGCACCCGCAGGATCCCCGCCCGGGCATCGTAGGCGGTGAATTCGGCGGCGAGGCGCCGAGCCTCCCGGCGGTGACCGGGTTCGTCGAGCACGGTCCGCACGGCGCGCCGGAGCGCCTCCGGGGTCGGATTGTTCGTGCCGAGGTCGATGCCCGCCCCCGACCAGGCGATGCGGGCGTTCACGTCGGCCTTGTCCTCGGTCAGGCCCGCGGCGACGAGGGGCACGCCGAAGCTGAGGGCCTGGTTGACGCTGCCGTAGCCGCCATTCGTCACCATCGCGTCGATCCGCGGCAGGATCCACTCGAACGGCAGGTAGTCGGCGAGCCGCGCATTGGCCGGGATCGGCCCCGGGATGGCGTCGCGCGCGCGTCCGCCGGCCGTGACGACGGTGAGGATGTCCGGCTCACCGGCGAGCGCCGCGAGGGTCGGGCCGACCAGCAGGCCGAGATCGTGGTTCGCGACGGTGCCCTGCGTGACGAGCACGACCTTGCGGGCGCCGTCGAGATCGTTCGCCCAGGCCGGCAGCGGCGCCTGCCCCGGCACGATCGGCGGCGCGCCGACGAAGGTCACCGCCGGCGGCAGCGGGAACGGGTATTCGAAGCTCGGGACGGTGAGCTGCAGGTAGGTGTCGGCGAGCTGCACCACCGCGTCGAACAGGGTCCAGGACGGGGCCGGAACCCCGAGCTCCTCCAGCACGCCCGCCAGGCGGCGCGCGACGGGCCGGTCGACGGCCGCCTCGTGCGCCCGCGCGATCCGCGCATAGGCGTCCCGCTGCTCGAGGGTCTGGGCCGGCGGCAGCCCGAGGAAGATCGGGGCCTTGTCGGGCCGTGAGCAATGCAGGATCGACGTGCCGCACAGGACGATGGCCGGCCGCTTCGATCGCGGCCCGAGCAGCAGGGGCAGGACGCCGAAGAACATGTCGTCGCCGATCACGACCGCAGCCGGGAAAGCCCGAAGGGCGTCCTGGAGGCCGCGATGCTGATCCGGGATCCGCTCGATGAAGATCCGCTCCATGGCGACGCGCAGCCAGTCCGGGCCGGGCGGGGTATGCGCCAGCTCGGGAACGACCGCGACGAGGTTGCGCCCGTCGAAATCGGCGATGCCGGGCAGCGCCGCGAACCGGGCGCCGGTCGCCTCGATGCGGTCGCGGAAGGCCGAGCCCGACAACACCATGACCTCGTGGCCCTCGTCGGCCAGCATCCGGGCGATGGCCAGTATCGGGTTGAGATGGCCCGTCGCGGGCGTAGAGCAGAGGAGGATCTTCATCGCGCTCGTCCTGTCTTCGCGTGGGGAAGCGGGCGCCGCGCCGATGCGGCGACCCAGGCGCGAGGCTGGGGGCCGCCCGTTACGCGATGGCTGCGGAAGGACGCCGAAACGGTTACCGCTGGAACGCCCGGCCGCGGGGCTACCAGGCGACCCGCAGCGCATCGATGCGGCGGATGCCGCTGTGCCCGTGCAGCATCGGAACCGGGCCGGCGAAGCGCAGCCGCGGGGCCAGCCGCACCAGGGCGCCCAGGCCCTCCTCCAGCTCGATCCGGGCCAGGGCCTCTCCAAGGCACCGGTGCACCCCGCCCCCGAAGACGGGGTGCAGGCGCGGGCGGTCGGTGCGGTGGATGTCGAACGCGTCGGGCCGTGCATAGGCCTGCTCGTCGCGCATCGCCGACAGGATCGAGAGCATGATCAGGCTGTTGGCCGGCACGACGTGGCCGTCGAGGGTGATATCCTCCTTGGCGACGCGTCCGGCGGAGCCGACGCTCGGCTCGAACCGCAGGGATTCCGCCACCGCGGCCGGCACGAGGCCGGGATCCTGCTTGACCGCCTCCCATTGCTCGGGATGCTGCAGCAGCAGGGCGATCTGCATGGCGCCGGCCCCCCTCGTGGTGTCGGTGCCGCCGATGATCATCTGCACGAGCTGGATGACCACCTCGTCCGGCGTCAGCTCGCCCGCCGCATCCGCCTCCGCGAGGAAGCGGGACAGGAAATCGTCCCGGGGCGCCGCGCGCCGGGCTTCGAGGATCTCGACGACGTAATCCTGCAAGGCGACCGCCGCCGCCTCGATCTCGGGCAGGTCCTCCGGGCCGAAGGTGAAGCTCAGGACCCGCGAGACCTCGTAGGCGAGCCGCGTGAACCGGGGGATGTCGCCGCGCGGCAGCCCGAGGATGTCGGCGATGGTCTGGGCGGGGATCAGGCCGGTGTAGCTCGCGACGAGATCGACCTCGCCCTCCTCCATGCAATCCCGGACGAGGGCCTCGGCGGCGTCCCGGATGCGGGGGCGCAGATTCTCGACCAGGCGGGTCGCGAAGGTCCGGGTGAACGGTGACCGGCGCCGCCGGTGGACCGCACCGTTGGCGGTGAGCATGCCGTGCGCGAAGATGTCGAACAGCCGGCCCTGCGGGATCTCGCGCATCTCCGGATAGAGGGTTTCGGTCGCCTGGACGCGCGGATCCCGCATCAGCTGATCGACGTCCTGCGCGCGCAGGACCATGTAGCCGCCGATCTCATGGATGATGAACGGCACCCGGGGCCGCCAGGTGCGGAACACGCCGTGCGGGTCGGCCTCGAGTTCAGCCACGGACAGCGTCGGGACAGCGTGGCGGGCCCCGGCGCTTCCGACGTATCCGTGCTCGTCCCTGTGACACTTCATCGACACATCCTCGCTGCTGTTCAAGCGCGCGGATTCTCGAAAGGCCGGACTACAGGACGATTTCGAAAGAGCGGCCGTTGGTTACGGTCATAACATTCGGGCCGCCCGACGAGCCCCGGTGGCGCGGCGCCGGTGGGGCCGACCTCCGCTCGATCGGCCGCCGGGCGTCGATGCCGGCGACCCGGATCCCGCGGGCCCGCATGGGCCCGAGGCTATTTCGGGCGTCGGCGATTCCGAAATCGTGCCGTAACGGGCGCGGCTCAGAACGACGATGCTTCGCGCAAGGAGGTATCGCCATGATCGCAAGCGAGCCCAGTCCGGACGATCGCTTCGAAATGCTGCTGCGGCGGCTCATCACCGACTCGGTGATCGGCGGCACCGATGACGGCCAGCACCTCATCGCGCGCCTGAGGCGCTTCGACCTGCGGGCCCGGAGCGAGCAGCTCAGCTCCCAGACCCTTCAGGTCATCGCGTCGGCCCGGCGTCTCCTGGGTGACGAGCCGGCTTCCGGCCGGACTGTCAGCGGCCGCAGGCGCGCGCAGTAACGGGAGAATGCCGGACGCCGGAGCGGAGGTCGCCCCGGCGCCGCGCGTCATCCGGCCGCCCGGTCAGCGCGCCCGGGGCTTCAGCCCGACCGCGAGGAAGCGGTCGATCATCGCGTTGACCTGCTCGGCCACCTCGATCGTGTTGAAATGGCCGGCGAGCAGCGTCTTGGCGGTCACCAGCTGCGGGCAGAGTTCGCGCAGCCGTTCGAGATCGCGTGCCGACTCGATCAGCGGCACGTCGGCGGAGATGTAGGCCAGCGGGACCCGGCAGGCGCGCGCGGCCGGGATCGGATCGTGGTTCTGGACCATGTTGTGCAGCGTGGAATGCGCCACGTGCTGGGGCGTCTTGCGGCAGGGGCCGAGAATATACGTGTCGAAGATCGCCTGGCGCCGGGTCGGCTCGTCGAAGGCGCCCCCGATCGACCAGGCGGCCGCCAGCGCCGCCGCGGGGTAATCCGGACCGCCGACGCCGGACAGGAGCTGCGCCAGCTCGACATTGCCGCGCTGGTCCGGCGACGGCAGGACGATGGAATCGATCATCATCAGGCCCGCGGCGAGGTCGGGATGGCGCCCGCACAATTCGAGCCCCACCGCGCCGCCGAAGCTGTGGCCGATGACGATCGGCTTGACCAAGCCCAGCTGGCGGCACTGCCAGGCGACGTCGTCGGCGAAGCCCGCGACCGTATAATCCTGCTCCGGCGCGTCGCTGGCGCCGTGACCGCGCAGATCCACCGCGACGACCCGCCGGAGGCGCGAGAAGTGCCGGATCTGCGGCGTGAAGATGCCGTGATCGCCGGTCCAGCCGTTGATCAGCACCAGGGGGTGGCCCTGGGGCGTCATCGGCCCGGCCTCGACATGGGCGAGCCGGACGCCGTCGCGGGCCAGATGGACGGGCTGCCACCGGGGCGGTTCGAAGGTCATGGGAATCTCCGTGTGATCAGGATCGGGGCATCGATCGCCCGGCGGCAGGACTCGGGAGGCTCGCGATGGCGGCGATCGCCGCCAGGCAGGCCCCGAGCATCACGGCGGCCATCGACAGGGCGGAGCGGCCGTCGAAGGTCCGCGCCACGCCATCGCTGGCGAGGGCGCCGACCAGCATCTGCAGGCAGATCGCCACGCCGCTGGCCGCGCCGGCGGCCTCGGGCATCGGCTCCGTGGCCCCGTGCAGCGCGTTGGGCGAGATCAGGCCGAAGGCCAGCGCCGTGCCGACCATGGCGACGACCACCGGGACCGGCGAGGGACGTCCGGCCAAGGCCGCGCCCATCAGGATCGCCGCGACGGCGGTCGCCAGGGCGAGCCCCGCTCCGATCGCCTGACGGGGCTGCCCGCCCCGGGCGACGAGACGGCCGTTCAGGAACGCGCCGGCCATGACGGACAGCGAACTCGCGCCGAAGACGATGCCGTAGGTCTGCGGGCTGACGCCGAAGGCGTCGATGAAGACCAGCGCGGAGCCGGTGATGTAGGCGAAGACCGCCCCGGCCGAAGCGGCGTTGCACAGGGCGTTGCCGCGGAAGACCGGGTCCGCGAGGATGCGCGCGTAGCCCTGCAGCACCGCGCGCGCATTCAGGCCGGGCGACGGTGTGAGCCGCGCGGTCTCATCGACATGCCGGACGGCCACGAGAGCCGCGAGGGATGCGGCGATCGGCGCCGCGTGAATCAGGCGCCAGCCGCCGAGACCCATCAGCGCCGCCCCGACCGTCGGGGCGATCATCGGCACCACGTTGATCACCAGGACGACGAACGACATCCGGGCGCGCGCGGTCTCGCCTTCGGAGACGTCGCGCACGATCGCCATGGCAGCGAGGCCCGGCCCCGCCGCGCCGAACCCCTGCACGGCCCGGCCCAGCAGCAATTGCGGCAGCGTCTGCGCGGCGAGGCAACCGAGGCTGCCGCCGATCAGGAGGAGGCAGCCGCCGATGATGGTGGGCCGGCGGCCGAGCCGGTCCGAGAGCGGCCCGTAGACCAGCAGGGCGATTCCGAGGCTCAGCAGGTAGATCCCCATGGCCGAGCCGATGGCGGAGGACGGGACCCGCAGGGCGGCGGCCGTGTCCGGCAGGCTCGGCAGGATCATGTCGATGCCGAAGGTCGGGAGCGCCGCCAGCAGCCCGATCAGGGCCGAGAACGCGGCGGTGCCCGGCCGGAGGCGTCCGCGCGGCCGGATCCACCCGTCGGTGAGCGGGATCACGCCCAACGCCGGTCTGCCGAATCCGCCCTGGTTTTCCGGGCCGCGACCATCGCGTCGATCTCGCGGACGAGACCGGCCGCATCGAGATCCGCCCGGACGGCCGCGCCGAGGGTGCCGGCCGTGACGCGAAACTGCGGCTCGGTGAGCAGCCGGCGCATCGCCGCCGCGATCTCGGCCTCCGGCGCGTCGGGGGCCAGGCGCAGGCCGGCGCCGCGCGCGCCGACCCGGGCGGCGTTGTCGGTCTGGTCGCGGGCCATCGGCATGACCAGCAGCGGCACGCCGTGCAGCAGCGCGCGGGACACGGTGCCGTGCCCGCCCTGGCTGACCACCAGGGCCGCCTCCTCCATCAGGGCTTCGTGGGAGGCCGCCGTCACGACGCGGACATTGGCGGGCATCGCCAGGTCTTCCGGACGGACATGGGGCCCGGTGGTCACCAGCGCCTCGGCGTCGACCGTCCCGACGGCGCGCACGATCCGCTGCAGGAGCTCGGTCTGGTTCTGGGCGCCGGTGCTGCCGGCGACGAGGATGCGCGGCCGGCTGGTGCCGGGCCAGGCCGACGGGCCGCCCCGCGTCCAGCCCGGCTCGTCGAGCAGCGGGCCGATATACCGGTAATTCCCCGGGAGCGTCGCTGCGTCGAAGTCGAAGGCCCGGCTGATCGCCAGGAGGACGCGGTCGGCCCGGTCGAAATAATCGAACGCGCTCGCGACCGGCGGCAATCCCAGGCCGCGCCGCGTGGCGTTGAGGGCCGTGCGGCCCTTCTCCATGGCCGTCGTGATCGCGTCGGTGGCCGCCGCCATCGCGGCGCGCTCCTCGGGGGTCCGCGGGGGCGTGAGGCCGCTGGCGGCGGGCGGCATGCCGGGCAGCGGGCGGATGCTGATATGCGGCGACAGGATCGCGTGCGGCAGGTCCGCCGCCTCGGCCGCCAGCGCGCAGCCCAGCAGCAGGTCGAGGCTGAGGACGGCGTCGGTCGGAACGCGCCGGATCTCGTCGAGCGTGTCGGCCGCGTAGGCGCCGGCCGGCACGAACAGCGTCTTGCGGAACCAGTCGGCGAGGTCGGAGAAATCGGCGGGGTCCGCATCGGTGCCGACGGGGGCCCGGCGCCATCCGATGAAGGGAAAGCCGGCCGCCTCGACCTCGCTGCGCATCACCGGATCGGCCATGATGCGCACGCGATGCCCCGCCCGGTGCAGCTGCCGTCCGGCCGTCAGCACGGGGCTGAGATTGCCCGTGGTTCCCCACGAGATACACAAGACGCTGAGCGACATCTGAAAGGCTTCCCAATAGGACTGCGCAGGAGCGCGCTGTTTCGGGATCGATCGACGATTGGATTTGACATTCACGGCGCGAAATCGCGCGACGACGCGGAAGATCTGGAGCATCCGCACGCACTGCTTGGAAAAGTGGTCCGTTTCGACCGGATCGAAGCGCTGAAGTCCGTGGCGCGCGCCGCGACGTCTTTTCCGAAGCAATGGGTTTCCGGCGGGATCTTGTCTAGCGCCGCGCGTTGCTGTTGATGTTACGCAGGAACGCGATGTAATCCGGGTGGGTGTGATGGATACAGCCGCCATGGGCGAAGCTGACCACGAGGGCATCCAGCAGCCACCGCCCGAAGACGAAGAGCGCGGGTCGGGCCGGTGCGATCGGGGGCGAGGCTATCGCGATGCGCCCCAGTGGAAGACCGCGGCGGCCGGCGGCTGGAAGATCTTCGCCGCGAGGCAATCGATCGGGCACAATCTTGTTGAAGCGCCCCGGGTCTACGCCGCAGACATCTCGGATCAGAGCGTCGGTCATAATCACCCCTTCATCCAGAGAGGGTGACGATCATATTCGGCAGTTACATCGGCATGTCAGCCATCACGACTTCCGGTTACAACCGTAACTGAAATGCTTCTTGCCGGATCGAGACGGCGTTATTGAGAGTCATCGCCCGCGTTGTGCTGCCTCGCACAATGTGGTGGGCGCAATCCTTTTGGGGCCGTGATATCAACTCAGCGGTGCAGGGCCACACCCGGGCGCCCTCGGAAGGGCGATCGGGCATGGGCTGGCGACGACGGTTCGATGACTCCCCGGGTGGCGGCGTCCCCGACACGGTGCCGCCATCCAGCAGCGGAGGTCGGGGCGGTGCTCTGCCGCGAAGCGTGAGGTGCCCATGATCGAACCCAGTCTGGACAGGGGTCAGGGCCGGAGGCCGCGCCCCGGCAAGACCCGCATCCTGCTCATTGAGGACGATGCGGGCATGCAGCGCATCGTCTCGGATCATTTCGCCGACCACGACGTCGACGTGACGGCGGCGACCAACCGGGCCGAGGCGGAGCGGTGGCTCGCGGAGGGCGATTTCGACCTCGTGGTGCTCGATTTGCGCCTGGGCTCGGAGAACGGCCTCGACCTGCTGCGCGACCTGCGGACCCGGAGCGATCTGCCGGTGATCATCACGACCGGCCATCGCCGCGACGAGATCGATCGCGTGATCGGCCTCGAGCTCGGCGCCGACGATTATCTCGTCAAACCCTACGGCCTGCGCGAGCTCCTGGCCCGCATCCGGGTCATCCTGCGGCGGGCCGAGGTGACGCCCGTTCCGCCGAAGGCGCAGGATTCGCATCGCAGTCGCTTCGACGGCTGGGTGCTCGACCGGCGGCGGCGGCGCCTGACCAACCCGGCCGGTGAGGGCGTCGCGCTGAGCAACGGCGAGTACGCGCTGCTCGTGGCCTTCCTGGATGCGCCCCAGCGCCCCCTGAGCCGCGAGCACCTCCTGCAGGCCACGCGGGTCCACGAGGACGTGTTCGACCGCAGCATCGACGTCCAGATCCTGCGCCTGCGCCGCAAGCTGGAGGTGGACCCGAGTGCGCCCCGCCTGATCGTCACCGAGCGCGGCGTGGGCTATGTCCTGACCACGCCCGTCGAGAAGCTGTAGCCGTGATCGGGCGCCCGGCACGGCCCCTCCTCGCGGCGCTGCTCGGCAGCGCCGTGGCCATCCTGGCGCCGGCCGCCCAGGAAGGGCCGGCCGGCAGTCCGGCGATCGCCGATGCCGTCGAGGCCTCGGCCGTCATCACGCCGATCCCCAGCTCGCTGGGGGCGGACCCGGACCGCGTCGATATCGGCCGGATGCTGTTCTCCGACACGCGGCTGTCGCGCCGGGGCGACCGCGCCTGCATCACCTGTCACGACATCCGGACCAACGGCGCAAGCGCGGTCCCGCGGAACGTCACCACCGACGGCGCGCCGGTGCCGCGCAACACGCCCACGGTCTTCAACGCCGCCCTGAACTTCCGCCTGGGCTGGGCGGGCGATATCCCGACCCTCAAGGATCAGGCCGAGCTGGCGCTGACCCAGCCGGAATTCCTGGGCGGGTCGTGGCCCCGCATCCTCGACACGGTCCGCGCCGATCCGGCGCTCGCCGCCAGGTTTCGGTCCGCCTACGGCCGCGAGGCCGACCGCGAGGCCGTCGTCGACGCGATCAACAGCTTCGAGCGGCACCTGCTCACCCCGGACAGCCGGTTCGACCGGTGGCTGCGCGGCGATGCGCGGGCCATCACCGAGGCCGAGCAGCGGGGCTTCGCGCTCTTCCGCGGGATCGGCTGCTCGGCCTGCCACCAGGGCGTCAATGTCGGCGGCAATCTGTTCGAGAAGGTCGGGATCTTCGTCACGATCCCGAACAAGACCGCCGAGGTGCTGCGCGTCCCCAGCCTGCGCAACGTCGCGGTCACGGCGCCCTATTTCGACGACGGCGGCATCGCCACGCTTCCGGAGGCCGTGCGGCTGATGGCCCGGGTCCAGCTCGGGCGGGAGCTGACCACGACCCAGATCGCATCGATCGTCGCCTTCCTCGGCACCCTGACCGGATCCTACGAAGGCCACCCCGTGACCGTGCCCCCGGCGACGCCCCCCGGCCCGCCGCCGACCGACGACCATCGGCCATGAGGTTGACCGCGCAGGCCGCCGTACTCGGTGCGCTGTTGGCCGCGCTGCTGACGTGGCTGCTGATCAACGGCAATGGCGAGATGGAGGCGGCCTATGTGACGATGCAGCGGACCGTCGGCAGCCTCGCGCTGGCCGAATCGCGCCTCCAGCACGACGTGCTTCGGGCCCGCGCCGGGCATCTGCGCAATTACGATCCGATCGTCGCCCATCTGCGCAAGATGCAGGCGGCGGTGGCCGACCTGCGGGCCGCGAGCCGGCCGGACGACGCCGAGGTGCGGGCCCTCGCCGAGGTGGTGGACCGGGAGGCGCAGATGGTCGAGCGCTTCAAGACCGGCAACGCCCTGGTGCAGAACTCGGTCGCGTATTTCGACTCGGTGAGCGATCGCCTGTCCGAACCGGACGTCGATCCGCGGCTCGTGCAGGCCGTGGCCGCCCTGCAGATCCGCGTCTCGCAACTCGCCCGCGACGGGAGCGCGAAGCATCTCGAGGACATCCGCGCGCGGCTCGACGCCATGGCCGCGATGACCCTGCCGACGGACCAGGCCGCGGATGTCGCCGCCATCGTGCTCCACGGGCGCCAGCTCCTGGATCTGCTGCCCCAGGTCGGCGCCGCGACGCGCTCGCTTCCGGTCGCGTCGAGCGAGAAAGCCCGCCAAGCGCTGCTGGATGCCCGCCGGGAGCTGCACGCCGAGCGCCAGGCCCGCGCCGATGGTTTCCGCCTCGCGCTCTACGCCGCCGCCCTGGCGCTGCTCGCCCTCGCCGTGCGCGTGGGCCTGCTGATGCGGGCCGGAACCCTGATCCTGCGCCGGACGGTCGCCTTCCAGACCGTCGTGGCCCAGGCCGCCAACCGCTTCCTGGGGAGCCAGCCCGACGAGATCTCCGCCCACATCGTCGACGTCCTGGCCATGGTGGGCGGGGGCCTGAACACGGACCATTGCTATGTCCTGATGCTCGACGGCAGCGGCGCCGTGCATCTGTGGAGCCGGCCCGGCCTTGCGCAGCCCCGGGGCTGGCCGATGGCGCAACGCGCCCTGATCCCCGACATCACCGCCGCCTCGGACGACCTCATCTTCATCGAGACCGCGGACGCGACCGGGCATCCGGCCTTGCGGCACGCCCTCGCCGAGCGCGGCATCGTCTCATGGGCCTGCGCGCGGCTGCGCCGGGGCGAGCGCACCGTCGGCTTGCTGTGCTTCGAGCGCAGCACCTCCGATCTGCCGGGCTGGCTCCGGCAATCGTGCGGCCTGCTGCAGGTCGTCGCCGACAGCTTCGGCGCGGCGCTGGAGAGCCAGCAGGTCTGGGCGGAGCGGCGCGCGATCGAGGGGGAGCTGCGCCGGGCACAGCGGCTCGAGGCCATCGGCACCTTCGCGAGCGGTGTGGCGCACAACATCAACAACGTCCTCAACGTCATGCTCGGCCATGCCGAGATCGCGGCCGAGGCCTTGCCGGCGCATCCCGATCGGGCGGCGCGGCAGATCGAGATGCTGGTCCAGGCCGGCGGACGGGCGCACGAGATCGCTAGCCAGATTCTCGATTTCGGGCGGCGCGGCAGCGCGATGCAAGGCACCAGCGCCGTCGAGGCGGTCGTCGCCGAGACGATCGCCCAGATCCGCTCCTCGGCGGCCGACCCGACCGTGATCCGGTTCACCGGGACGGCCCAGGGGGCGATCGTCGGCGGCGAGCCGGCGCAGCTCCAGCAAGTGGTGCACAACCTGATCCGCAACGCCGTGCAGGCGTCGAGCCCGGATCGAGCGGTCGAGATCCAGCTCGACCGGATCACCCTGGCGGAGCGGCAATCCCTCTCCAACGGGACGTTGCGCCCGGGCGATCATATCCGGATCCGGGTCAGCGATTCCGGCCGCGGCATGGACGAGGCGACGCTCGCGCGGATCTTCGAGCCGTTCTTTACCACCCGTCCGGCCGGAACCGGCCTCGGGCTCGCGACCGCGTTCGAATTCGTCCAGGAGCAGGACGGCGCCTTCAACGTGCGCAGTGTGCCCGGCGCGGGCAGCACGTTCGAGGTCTGGTTGCCGGTGATGACGCCGGCCATCAGCGACGCGTCGCGCGCCTGCGGCGCCGTGATGATCCTGGGCCGGACGCGCGCCGCGGTCCAGGAGGACGAGGAGACCCTGGCGGCCCTGGGCTACGAACCGGTCGGATACGTCGACCCGGAGGCGGCCTTGTCCGCCCTGCGCACGGCGCCGGAGCGGTTCGATCTGCTGATCGTCGAGCACCCGCTGCTCGGCTTATCGGGCCTCACCTTTGCCCGCCGGGCCGCCCAGATCGCGAAATGGCCGATCGTGCTCTCGTTGTCGGCGTCCGAGGCCGTGCAGCCGGAGATCCTCTCGGCCATTCCCGTCGTCGAGGTCGCCCGCCGGCCCTGGCGCTCCAACGCGCTCGCCTTGACCCTGCAGAGACACCTGGCCTCCGGCGCGAAGCTGGCCTCCGGCGCCAAGCTGGCCTCCGGCCCCGAGACGGCGCCGCCGCGCACGCTCTCGAAGCGTTGAGGCGTGCGCCGCGAGCGCACCAGCTCCGGGGCTCCCGAAGCCCGACTGCCCGCCTGAACGCCTTGCAGGCGACCGTCCGCCGGAGACCTCGGTGCCACGAAACCGCGGGGGCCATCCGCGGCCTGTTTCAGGCGTAACCGAGCCGGCGGTCGGTTGAAATGCCACCGAAACCGCGCCTGGATATCGCGGTCACGGGCGGGCCGGGGCAACTGGGCCTGCATCCGCAAGACCCGGAACCGGCCCGGCCGAAACCGGCCGGCATGATCCTCCACGGCATGGTGTTACGCGCATGAAATCTGGTGCTCCCCTGCTCTACGCCGCCGGCGTGTTCTCGGCGTCCGTCGCCTGCGCCGGGTCCCTGAAGGCGGAGCCGCTGCCTCTGTCCCACGGCAGTTACGTCCAGGCGGATCTGGCCTGCGAGGGCGCGCCGTTTGCCGCCTTGAGGACCTATGACGGGCAGGGTCTGGGCGGCCCGCACGACAGCAAATGCGTCAGCAGCATCGTGGACGCGCACGGCAAGACGTACAGAATCGCGACCTCTTGCGCCGCCGCCGGCGACGGAAGCCCGGTCGCGCCCACGACCACCTCCGAGACGGTGTTCGTGCAGTCGCGCCGAAGCTTCAAGATCGCGGATGGGTCGTCTGGCGACCAAGGGGGCGTATCGTATAAGCTCTGCCCCGGAAGCAAGTAACGTCCATCAGGGGCTTTGACTGGATTCCAGCCGCCGGGTTTTCAAGCAGAGATCGCGCCGAATATGTGGCGCCACTGGATCGCGGGCGCAGGCGGGCGATGCCGGCTCGCGCCCGGCGGACGGCGGTGCGTTCGATGGTCTGCGCCGTATCGGCGGCGTCGGATCGGGATATCCGGGACCCGGATGAGGTCAGGCGAAAGGTACCATGCATAGCCCTGGCCACCGTTTCGAACCGCCGGCGCCGCCGCTCGCGCCCGACCGCGTCACGGGTCTCGGCGTGCTCATGCGGGTCCGGCGCAACGCCTTCTCGGCATTCCCGGCCCGGTGCTTCACTGCGCCGGCGATCACGTACCGCCTGGGCATCACCGACCTGATCCTCGCCAACACCCCCGACGCCATGCGTCATGTTTTGGCGGATCATCCGGACCGGTTCCGCCGCGTGCGGGCGACAGGGCGCGTGCTCGGTCCCATCCTCGGCCGGGGCCTCGCCGCGGCGGAGGGGGAAGCCTGGCGGCGGCAGCGGCGCACGCTCGCGCCCGCCTTCACGCCGCGGACGCTGCCCGTCCTCTCGCATCATATCGCGGCATGCGCGGAGGCGACCTGCGCGCGGATCGAAGCCGCGAAGGGCGGCCCGATCGATCTCCTGTCGGCGATGCAGGACCTGAGCCTGGATATCGCGGCGCGCTCGATGTTCTCGCTCGAGACGGCGCGGTTCGGGCCCGAGCTGCGGCGCCTGCTCCTGTTCTATTCCGCCACGATCGGACGTCCCCGCGCGAGCGATTTCCTGCTGCCATCGACGCTGCTGACACCGACGGATGTGCGGCGCGCCCTGTTTCGGCGGCGCTGGTCGCGGATCATCGCCGCCGTCATCGCGGAACGCCGGTCCACGGCCTCGCCCGATACGCCGCGCGACCTGTTCGACATGCTGGCGGATGCTTACAAGGACCAGGACGAGGGCTTGTTGGCCGACGAGGTGTCGACGATGCTCTTCGCCGGCCACGAGACCACGGGGCTGACGCTCTTCTGGGCGTGCTATCTCCTCGCCAACGCCCCCGACTGGCAGGACGCCGTGCGCGACGAGGCGCGCGCCTGCGACGTGTCGCCGGGTTCGGCCGGAGAGGCGCTCGCGCGCCTGCCGCTGACCCGGGCCGTGGTCGAGGAAACCCTGCGCCTGTATCCTCCGGCCTATATGTCGGCCCGCGAAGTCGGGGACCCGCACGACCTCTGCGGATCACCGGTCCGAGGTGGCAGCCTCGTCCTCCTGCCCTTCTGCATGCTGCACAGGAACCCCGCGTTCTGGGCCGCCCCCGCGCGTTTCGATCCGTCGCGCTTCCTCGGCGCTGCGAGGCCGGACCGGTTTACCTTCCTGCCGTTCGGTGCCGGACCGCGGGTCTGCATCGGTGCACAACTCGCCGTGGCGGAGAGCGTGCTCGTCCTCGCGCGGCTCCTGCGCGGCAACGCGATCGCGATGGAACAGGCCGATCCTGTCCAGCCGATCGGATCGTTCTCGACGCGGCCGAGCCACGTGCCGGTGTTCACGCTGCGCCCCTGCCTGCCTTAGGCGCCCGAGCGGGCCGGCATCCGAAAGGATCGGTCGCGCCCGGATCCGTGCAGCCATCACACGCTGGTGTCGGAACCGGGGTGACGTCTTCCGGTGCGGCAGGGGAGCGAAGCTCAGGTGGTCGTCTCCGGATATCACCCGGGGCTCCCGCCGTCAGTGCGCCGCAACCTGCTTCGCGAGCTCGGGACGGCCGGATTCATCGTAGCGTCGCGCGAAGCTGAACCCGGATGCCGTCGGTCCCGCATCGGCCAGGATCTCCAGACGTTGGACGCCGTCCGACCAGGTCGGGACGACATCCTCGGGAACCCACCACAGAACGTAACCCGGCCATTGCGGCGGCTGAAACCAGGCCGAGCGCCGTTTCAGGGCGTCGCGATGCAGCCCTTTGTAGGCGAAGCGGCGGGCGGCTTCGCAATCGCGCCACAGCGACAGCGTTTGAACCATGCTGGCGCCGCTCGCCTGCCAGTTCGCGTCGAAGAAGCGCGGCGCCACGTAGACGCCCCAGGGCCCGAAATCCTCACCGTGACCAGCCCGGCCAAGCAGGTCGGGACGCGCATCCCCCGCCTGAGCGATGAAACCGTCCGCACCGCCCAGGGTCGGGAATATCATGCGGGCCATGCCGGCGAATTCCGTCAGCGCCTCGGACTGATACGCACCCTTCAAGATTCCGAATGTGTAGAGCGCGACCCGAGCCATCCGACATTCTTTCTCTTTATATCGACTATTTCGGTGCGCTTTCTGCCCAAGACCCCTCTATTCCTGGGGCACATCCGTTGAGAGCAGAGAATTATGATACCCGCTCGCATCCTCGCTGATGCCGACGCACGATCATTGGTCAGTCCAGCCGCGTATTCGGCTTGCCGAGGCGAAGTCTTCGGCACCGGCCGACAGCTTCGTGATGGGGATCGTACGGCGGAGGCCGTCCAAAGCGGCCGTCGCGCCGACCAGACCGGCAGCGTGAGATTATAAATACAAACCTGGTTCGGTCAACGTATTTTATAGTCTTTCGAAATGTTACATAAGAAACGAAAGATTTTGAATTTGTATCGACGCTGTAACGAACCGGTCTTATCGAGACGCGAACCTCGCCTTGATGCGATGCATTTCGAACACGTGATTTTATTGACGCCGCGACATGGGAGACCAAATGCCGAAGTCTTGGTTCGTGACAGGCAGTTCCCGCGGCCTCGGCCGGGCGATCGTCATGGCCGCCCTCGAGGCCGGGCACAAAGTCATGGCGACCGCGCGCAACCCCGGTGACCTCGACGATCTCGTCATCCAGTATCGCGGACGCATAATCCCCTATGCGCTCGATGTCTCCGATGCCGCCGCCGTCGGCCGGGCGGTCGCCGACGCGAAGGACACATTCGGCCGGGTCGATGTGGTCGTGAACAATGCGGGCTATGCCAGCCTGGCGTCGGTCGAGGACATGAGCCAGGACGCCTTCGCGGACCAGATGGCGACGAACTTCTTCGGCACCGTCCACGTCTCCAAGGCGGTTTTGCCGATCCTGCGCGCGCAGGGCGCCGGGCATATCTTCCAGATCGCGTCGGTCGGAAGCCGCATCGCGTCGGTCGGCCTGTCCGCATACCAGGCGGCCAAGTTTGCCGTTCGCGGCTTCAGCCTCGTCCTCGCGCAGGAGCTCGCTCCGCTGGGGATCAAGGTGACGATCCTGCAGCCGGGCGGCGTGCGGACCGATTGGGCCGGCTCCTCGATGACGATCCCGGTGATCAGCGAGCCCTATCGGCAGACGGTCGGGCCCTTCGCCGAGATGTTGCGGGCCGGGTCCGGCAGGGAGCCCGCGGATCCGAGGAAGGTGGCCCGGGCGATCGTCGATCTGTCCGGCCGGGACGATGCTCCGGTCGAGCTCCTGATCGGCGAGGATGCCTATGCCTATGCGCAACGCGCAGCCGATGCCGTGGCCGCGTCCGACCGGGCCTGGAAGGACCTGACTGTATCCGTCGCGTTCTGAGGCCGGGCGCGGACCCGGAATGCGCGTCTGCGCCCGGTCGCCCCTGCGGCCTGTCCTGATGAGAGCGGAGTGCTGCGTGCATGGCGAGTGAACAGGCCCGACGGGGCTGGACGTGGGGGCGCCGTCTGCTCGCCGTCTTCGCGGCGATCGTGATCCTGGCCGGCATCGCCGGCGCGGCGGTTCTCGGCCCGATCCTTCTCAGGCCGAACGCCTACAAGGCCGTCACCTCGATCGAGACGCAGGCCACGTTCCACGATCCTGCGCTCCTGGCGCAGGCCTGGGCTCTGCCCGTGGCCGAGAAATACCGGCAACGGCCCTACGAATACCAGAGCAACCCGAGTTTCTGCGGTCCGGCCACCGTGGCCAACCTGCTGCGCTCGCTCGGGGTCGATTTCTCGCAAGCCGATGTCATCCGCGGCACGAAGTTCCAGCCCTGGTTCGGCATCCTCGTGAACGGCCTGACGCTGGACGAGCTGGCGGATCTGATCCGCAAGCGGCTCGATCGCCCGGTGCGCGTCGTGCGCGATCTGTCGTTGCCCGCGTTTCGCGAGGCGATGCGCAGCAGCAACGATCCGAGCAAGCGGCTGATCGTGAACTTCCATCGCGGGCCGTTGTTCAGCCGGGGCGCCGGGCACTTCTCGCCGGTTCTGGGCTACCTGCCGGACCGGGACCTAGTCTTCGTCGGCGACGTGAACGGAACCTACACGCCGTTCCTCGTCGGGACGGAACGCCTCTGGCAGGCCGCGACGACGATCGACGGCACGTCCGGCAAGGCCCGCGGGTTGCTGGTCATCGATTCCACTCTTCCCTCGCCGTGATGGACAGCCCGCCCGCGAATGGTGCGCCCCGCGTGCCGACGCAGCCCGGCGCCATCGCGTCGGTCGCGACCGCCGGCGCGGGCGATCGCGACGCGGATTGCCTTCTGTGCAGGCAATCCGGTCAGGTACGTCAGGCCGGCACGGCCTGGATCACGTTGCAGAGCGTGCCGATGCCGGCGATCTCGGTCTCCATCACGTCGCCGGGCTTACGTGCGTTGCCGATGCCGGGCAGGGTCCCGGTGGCGATGATATTGCCGGGAACAAGGGTGAGGCGACTCAAGAGATCGCCGATGGTGGTGGCCGACCGGTTGCGTTCGCCCTGACGGTAGCTGGCGGAGAGGGGGGGATTCGAACCCCCGATGCCCTTGCAGGCATGCCGCATTTCGAGTGCGGTGCATTCAACCGCTCTGCCACCTCTCCGCAAGGTGCCTCGATGAGACGGGCGGTGCCTAGCACGCGCGCTCGGGCTTCACAAGCGATGTCGACGCGCCGGGCGCCGATCAGACGACGATCGTGATCGCCTGCGCGGCGCGGGTCAGGCCGGTATAGAGCCAGCGGGCGCGGTGCTCGCGGAAGGCGTAGGATTCGTCGAACAGGGTCACCCGGTCCCATTGCGAGCCCTGCGCCTTGTGCACGGTCAGGGCGTAGCCGTAGGTGAACTCGTCGGTCTCCCGGCGCAGGAACAGCGGGATCTCCTCGTCCGTGCCGGAGATCATCGCGCGCAGCACCTTGATGTCGGTGGCCCGGCGGCGCAGCGCCGGGTCGTCCTCGGGGACGACGTCGAGGCGGACCAGGTCCGGGCGCGGCGGGGCACGCAGGGCCTGGACCGTCCAGGTCGAGCCGTTGAGCAGGCCCTTCACCCGGTCATTGCGCAGGCAGACCAGCTTCTCGCCCACCGCCGGCATCGGGTCGGTGTGGCCGGCGAGCTCCCGGAGCCGGTTGTTGTAGAGGCGGCGGGTCTTGTTGAGGCCGACCAGGACCTGGTCGCATTCGAGCACCTCGGCCGGGTCGAGGGTGCGGCGGGAGACGATCCGGCTCTGCCCGTAGGTGCCGAGCTCCAGCCGGCCGCCCTCGCGCACCGTCATGGCCATGCGGACGATCGGGTCGTCCTTGGCCTGGCGATGGACCTCGGTAAGCATCACGTCCGGCTCGGCCTCGGTGAAGAAGCCGCCGCCCCGCACCGGCGGCAGCTGCGCCGGGTCGCCCAGCACCAGCACCGGCCGGTCGAAGGACAGGAGGTCGTTGCCGAGGTCGGAATCCACCATCGAGCATTCGTCGATGATGATCAGGTCGGCCTTCGCGGCCGGGCCGGAGCGGTTCAGCGTGAAGGTCGGGCCGCCCTCCTCCGCCTCCTTGGTGCGGTAGATCAGCGAGTGGATCGTGGCGGCGTCGTAGCAGCCCTTCTGGCGCATCACCGAGGCCGCCTTGCCGGTGAAGGCGCCGTAGACCACGGTGCCGTCGACATCCTCGGCGATGCGGCGGGCGAGCGTGGTCTTGCCGGTGCCGGCATAGCCGAACAGCCGGAACACCTGGCTCCCGCCCGTCTTCCGCCAGGCGGCGATGGCCTTCAGCGCCGCGTCCTGCTGCGGCGCGTAAGCCGAGGGCAGCCCCGCGCTCACGGCCAGCGCACGGTCGGCGGCAGGGACGACAGGATCGAGGCGACGTTGCCGCCGGTCTTCAGCCCGAAGATCGTACCCCGGTCGTAGAGCAGGTTGAACTCGACGTAGCGCCCGCGCCGCACCTGCTGCTCCTCGCGGTCGGCCTCGGTCCAGGCGGTGCGGAGGTTGTCGCGGACGATCTTCGGATAGGCTTCCAGGAAGGCGCCGCCGACATCGCGGGTGAAGGCCAGATCCGCCTGCGGATCCCCGGTCCAGCGATAATCATAAAAGATACCGCCGATGCCGCGGGGCTCGTTGCGGTGCTTGAGGTGGAAGTATTCGTCGCACCAGGCCTTGTAGCGGGCATGGTCGACGCCGTGGGCCGCGCAGGCGCGCTCGAGGCAGGCGTGGAAGTGGCGGCTGTCCGGGTCGTCCTGGTTGCGCCGCCGCTCCAGCACCGGGGTGAGGTCGGCGCCGCCGCCGAACCATGCCTTGGTGGTCACGACGAAGCGGGTGTTCATGTGCACCGTCGGCACATGCGGGTTCCACGGATGGGCGATCAGCGAGATGCCGGTGGCGAAGAAGCGCGGATCCTCGGCGGCCCCGGGCATCTGGGCCCGGAATTCCGGGGCGAACTCGCCGTGGACGGTGGAGATGTGCACCCCGGCCTTCTCGAACACCCGGCCCTTCAGCATCGCCATGACGCCCCCGCCCCCGGGCTGGCCGGTATGGTCGGTGCGGTTCCAGGGCGTCTTCACGAAGGTCCCGGCGCCCGTCGGCGCGTCCGGGTGGAACGGTCCCTCGGCCTCGGCCTCCAGGGTCTCGAAGGCCGCGAGGATTCGGTCGCGCAGGGTCGCGAACCAGGCCGCGGCCTCGGATTTCATGGCCGTCACGTCGGCCTCGGACAGGGGGGCAGTCAGGGCTGCGCGGGGGTCGTCCGGCATCGTCATGCGCTAGGCTTTCCCACCGCGCCGATGGGGCGTCAATCGGCGGGCGGCAATTCGATTTGCCGCGCCGCCCGACGCCGCCTTCCCGGGCCGACGCGCCATCGCGGCGCACGGGCTGCCGGGCCGGTGTCCCCTTCGGCGGCGGGCGCTCTAGATCAGCCGGCCCCGCGCCGATCCGGCGCCGCCCCGAACCGTCAGGACAGCCCGAGCCATGGCCGACACGCTCCGCCTCTTCACCTCGCCCTCCGCCTTCCCGAATCCCCAGCGCCTGCGCCTGTTCGCGCACGAGAAGGGCATCGCCCACCTGTTCGACGAGGTGATCTACGACATGGCGCCGGGGGGCGAGCAGCGGCACTGGCGCCATCTCAAGATGAACCCCTGGGGCGAGACCCCGACCCTCCTGCTCGCGGACGGGACCATGCTGTCCGAGACCGCCGCGATCGTGCGCTACCTCGACGCGGCCCATCCGGGGCGCCGCATCACCGGCGATACGCCCCTGGAGCAGGGGCTCGACACGATGTGGGAGAACCGGATCTGGGTGCACATCCTCTACCGCATCACCACGATGTTCCACGTGCTGCACCAGGGACTCGGGCCCAAGCTGGAGCTGACGCACAACCCGCAATGGGGGGAGCATTGCCGCAAGGAAGCGCTGGGGCACGCCGCCCTGGTGGACCGCCATCTCGCGGACGGCCGCGCCTGGATGCTCGGCGGCGATGAGCCGACCTTTGCCGACATCACGCTCTGCACGGCGATCGCCTTCTCGAAATTTCCGGTCTGCGCGACCCCGCTCGACGAACGGTTCGAGCAGCTCGACGCCCTATGGCGGCGCTGGCAGGCGCGGCCGAGCTTCAAGGCGGCCTATGCCGATGGCGGCAGCGGGCTGGCGGAACTCGACCCTCTCAAGACCGCGTAGGACGGGTCTCGGGTTTCGGTTCGGCGTAGGCCCGGCGCCGAACCGCGCCTCCGCCTCAGCGCCGGCCGCTCTCACCCACCGGCTTGAGCAGGCCGGTGGCGCTCGCCACCAGCTCGCCGTCCGCATCGCGGATCTCGGCCTCGCAGAAGATCACCGAGCGCCCGGCGCGGGTGACGCGGCCCTCGGCGAGCAGGACGTCGCGGCCCGGGGCGAGGAAGCGGGTCTGCATGTCGAGGGTGACGACCGGCCGGCCGGCCTTCAGCCGTGCGGCGGTGCCGAGGGCGACATCCAGCAAAGTGCAGATCACGCCGCCATGCGCGATGCCGAGATTGTTGGCGTGCTCGGGCCGCAGGGCCAGGCGCAGCCGGGTCCGGCCCTCGTGCACGTCCAGCGCCTCGATCCCGCAATAGGTCACGAACGGGATGTGGGCCCCGAAGACGGTGCCCTGTTCCGATGGTTGATCCACGCCGCTATCCCCAGATCATGTTCCGCCGACATCGTCATCGCGCGGGCGGTATACAATCCCACGCGGCCGATCCCACGGAGCGGGACGTGTTTCCGGTCTGTTGCGAGACCGGACAGGGATTTTCGCAGACGAAGCCCTCCGGTTGACGGCCCCGAAAGGCGTAACGCGCGCGGCGCAAAAGGACCCGTTCCCGTTCAAGTGCGGCTCGCCGCTATCGGTTTGCTCGGGCGACGATTTCAGCTGCACCCGCGGCTTGAGTAATATGCGTGTTCACGACCGACGCATTGTGTAAGGAAACTCTCGACGACGACTTGATTTTGCTGCACAGACGATAGAACCGTGCACCACCGTCGGATAGAGGGAGTCATCGATGGACGACATCGCCACAGATCAGCAGCAGACCTTTATCGAGCAGGCGTCGGACATCGTGTCCGCGTATGTCTCGAACAATTCCGTCCCGATCAGCGAATTGCCCGCGCTCCTGGCCGGCGTTCACGCGGCCCTGGCGAAGCTCTCCGCTCCGGCAGCCGCCGTCACCGAGACGGCCGACAAGCCGACGCCGGCGCAGATCCGCAAGTCGGTGACCCCGGATGCGCTGATCTCGTTCATCGATGGCAAGCCCTACAAGACGCTGAAGCGGCACCTGTCGCGCAACGGCCTGACCATCGAGCAGTATCGCGAGCGCTTCGGCCTGCCGCGGGACTATCCCTCGACTGCGGCCAGCTACTCGGCCCAGCGTTCCGAGCTCGCCCGCAGCCTCGGCCTCGGCCAGCAGCGCCGCAAGTCCGCGGCGCCGGTGCAGGAGCCCGATGAGGAGCCGGCCGAGAAGCCGAAGAAGGCGACCCGTGCGCGCAAGGCCAAGGAAACGGCCTGATCGAGCAAACGGTCTGATCTCGAGAGACCCGATCCAGGGACCTCGATCAGACCGATGATCCCGGGCGGCGGCGCGCATGCGTGCCGCCCGGATCGCATGAGCCTTGTCGCAAGCTTCGCGGCCTCGGCGTCGATCAGGCGAAATCCGCCAGATCGTCGGCCACGTCCCCCGCGGCCCTCTCCGTCTCGGCCTTTTCGGCCTCGCTCTTTTCAGCCGTGTCGGCTTCGGGCCGCCGGCCCGGCGACGGCGGCCGACCGCCCTCCCCCGGCATATCGCCGTCCGGCCCGTCGGTGGTTTTGTCCGGCACCCGGCTCGCCATTCTGTGCTCTCCCGTCGTTCGTGCGGTTGTCGAGCAAAGACATCAGTCTTGCGCCCGTTCCGCACCCGCCGCCGCACGGGTGCCGGCTGAGGGGCTGCCGCAGCCGTCCCACGTCCTTAGTAAGCAGAACCCGGCAACCCGAACCCGGGACGAAGCGCCGCTCGGGCCCGCTTCGCGACGCGCGCGACGATTGCGTAGGATGACCGCAGGCCACGGCCATGGGAGCAGGGATTGGGCAATCGCTACGGGCTGGAGATTCGCGCAGCTGCGGGGCCCGACGCGGCGGGCCTCGCCAACCTGTTGGGCGAGGCGGGCATCGCGGTCGGCGCCATCGATCTCGCCGCCAGGCTCGACGCTCTCCAGAGCAGCGGCGGCACGGCGCTTGTGGCGGTGGAATGGGGACCGCCGAGCGGGCTGATCGCGCTCAGTCCCGTCCGCACGCTGGATGCCCCGAAGGCCTTGGGCCTCATCACGATCCTGGTCGTCGCGTCGGATTCCCGCCGCAAGGGCATCGGCCGGGTGCTGCTGAAGGCGGCCGCGCGGGCGGCGCGGCAGGCCGGGTGCGAGCGGCTGATCCTCAGCGTCGGCCCCGGCCAGGATGCGTTGCACGCCTTCTGTCTGGCGGCCGGCTTCACCGGCGACGGGCAGATCCTCACGCGCCCGTTGCTCAAGCGAGGCTCGACGGACCCTTGAGATCCGCGACACCATGGGCGCAGCCAGCGGGCCGTATCGGGCGTTGACCTCACGAGACTGGAGTTCGACCGATGCTGCGATCCGAGACCCCGCCGCCGCCCGGAAACCTGCCGGCCGATGCCCCGCCGGATTCCGAGAACCCGACCTCGGCCCAGCTCAAGGGCGACATCGACAGCGGCCGGACCGGCGACAAGATCCCTCATGTCGATGTCGGGGCCGCCCCGCTCGGCACCTGCGACGAGGCCGGCGGCACGCCGCCGACGCCGCAGCGGGTCCGGCTCGCGCGGCTGACCGAGCGCGCGCCCTCCGAGAAGGCGGCAGCGGGCGTCATGCAGCAGCGCACGCCCTGGATCACCCCGGCCTATGCCGGCGCCATCGTGGCGATCGCGGCCGTGCTGGCGATCGCTCTCTGGTTGACGCACTGACCCGGAGCCGGAGCCGGACAGTACCGGGATGGTGCAGGACGGCACGGTGCCGATGCGGGCAGCTTAAAGGTCGATTCACGTCGATGCGGTTAGCGTGAGCTTACTGCAGTCTTGCGTAACCCGATCCTCATGCCCCCATCCGTCGACGCTCCGCCGGACCTGTCCGGGCTCCTCGAATTGTCGCGGATCGAGAATCTCGATCTGAAGCCGGTGATCCTCCGGGTGCAGACCGACCTGTTCGTCCGGTCGCCCGGCCGGGATCGGGCCCAGGTCGAGATCTTCGAATCCCTGGCCTGCGGCCTGATCCCCACGGTGGACGACGAGACCGCCGAGGTCGTCGCCCGCAAGCTGGCCCCCTTCCCCGAGACGCCCCCCTCGGTCCTGGAGGCCCTCGCCGTCCGGGGCGGCGCCGTCCGCGACACGGTGGTGACGTTGGCCCCCGTGCTGAGCCACCGCCTGATCGAGGCCGCGCTGGCCGACGGCTCCGACATCGCCGCCCGCATCGCGGCCCGGGTGGGGCTGAGCCGCGAGGCGGTCGACGAACTCTCCCGCGAAGGCCGTCCGGAGATCGACCTCGCCCTGGCGGCCAATCTCGGCATCACCCTGCGCGGGGCGGAGCTGGCCCGGCTCGTGAGCCGCGGCCGCAGCGTCGCCGAACTGGCGCGCCTCCTCCTCGCCCGCCCCGACGTCTCGGCCGCCGACCTCGTGCCGCTCTACCTCCATGCCGACCCGATCCGCCGCGAGGTGATCGGCCGGACCGTCGAGGCGACCGCCGCCCTGCGCCCCTGCCCGCCCCCGCCGCGCGGCCTCGGCGAGACGCTGACGGGCCTCTCTTCCAATCAGGACGTCCCGACCTTCATCGCGGCCCTGGCCGACGGCCTCGGCCTGGCGCACGATTTCCTCACCGTGGTCGCCGAACCCGGCGCGCGCTACGACCTGCTGACGCTCGGCCTGCGCGCCGCCGGCCTGCACGAGGAGGAGGCGGTCTACATCTTCCTCACGCTCAACCAGGGCGTGGCGCGATCCGCCGAGCGGGTGGCCGGGTTGGTGCGCCTGTTCCGGACCGTGAGCCGGCCGGCCTCGCGCGACCTGATCGCGGCGATCCTCGACACCCCCCTCGCCGAGCGCGGACGGAGCGAGGCCCACCAGCCGCTGCACGGCCCGGAGGCCAAGCTGCGTCAGGGCCCCGAGCGCGCCGGCGCGCAGCGCCCGCCCCTGCCGATGCGCGCCTTCCGGGCGACCGGCGGCGAGGCCGGCTGACGCACGAAGGTCGGGGATTCGAAAGGGTCCAGCCCTTGTGCGGGTGAAGGGCGAAGCCCTTCCTCATCAGGGCTCCGCCCTGAGAACCCGCCAAAGGGCGAGGCCCTTTGGGAACCCGTGGCTCTACGTCGGTTCAGCGGGGCTCCGCCGGACCATGCCAGGCAGGCTGCCGGTCGGAGGCTTCCAGCGTGTCGTTCGAGGCGGGCTCGTCCACGCCGGCGCGGCGGCTCAGCTCGGCCATCAGGCCCCGGGCCAGCACGGCGCGCACCGCCCGGCTGTCGGGGGGGACCGCCTCCAGGGCGGCCGGCAAGGCCGCCTTGGCGCCCGCGACCGCCGATCCGGTGAGCTTGCGCGTCTCCGCGGCTGGATCCGTGCCGTTACGCAGCATCGCCAGATACGATAGCGCGCCGATCACCAGCGCGGCGCGCAACAGGAAGGTCATCGGACGGGCTCCTTCGCGGACATCGCGCGCTATCGAAACCCGAAAATGCGTCGGGTTTCGTGAACTCCGCCGCAACCCTCCCGGTTTTCGGCATCCATGGTGAACGAAGCCCGTTCCCGGGCGTCTGGTTACCTTGCGGAAAGCATCCCGAGCAATCGGACAAGTCCCGCAACACTCGTTTAAGCCGCCCCTGCGACTGTCCGGTAGTCGTTTTGAAGTCGAGCCGGAGGCGCGAGGAATGTCGATTGGCATTCACCGCGGCGCGTGTGAGCCTTGCCTGTTAAAAAAGCCCTGACTTCTCTGCTCGACGACCGCCTCGCGGGTCTGGTCCACGAATCCGTGGCGGACGATGCGAGCGTGCGGTTCCGGCATGAGCGTTTCCTGATGTCGCGCCTCGCCACCGGGATGGTGATGATGGCGGCGCTGCCGCCCTATCTCGTCTGGCGCGGGGTCCCGTCGGGCATCGAGGTGCTGGCGATCGCGAGCCTGCTGCTGCCGGTGCTGGCCGCCGTCCTACTCGCCCGCACCGGCTCCCTCTGGGTGGCGCACGCGGTCTCGTCGGCGGGACTGACCGGATTGGTGGTCTGCCTGGCGGGACTCACCGGCGGCGCCGCCTCCCCGGCCGCGGTCTGGCTGGTGGCGATTCCCCTGGAGGCCTTGGTCTCCGGCTCGATGCGCGCCACGGCGGCCGCCGCCGTCCTGGCCGTGCTCGGCGTGCTCGGTGTCGTCTCCCTCGGCTCCTGGGCCGGCACCGTGCCGATGATGGACATCTCGGCCAGCGTCGCCCTGCCGGTCTTCGCGATCACGGCGATCGGCCACGTCGCCGCCCAGGCCCTGGAGCACATGCGCAACGAGGGCACCTGGCGCGAGCGGCTGCGCGACAACGAGGCCCGCGACCGGCTGCTGCTCTCGGCGATCGACGACCTCGTGACCTGGCACGACCGCAACGGCCGGGTGCTCGAGGCCTCGGTCTCGGCGAGCCGCCTGGTCGGCAGCGACGCGGCGCGGCTACGCGGCCACGGCCTGCTGGAGCGGGTCCATGTCGCCGACCGGCCGGCCTTCCTCAAGGCCGTGAGCGATGTCGCCGCGACCGGGCGGCCCGCCACCCTGCCGCTGCGCCTGCATGTCGAGCCGGCCGCCGGCCGTCCCGACGGCGCTCGCCTGATCCATGCCGAGATGCGCGCCCACCGGATCGAGCACGGCCCCCACGATGCGGCCATGACCGTCGTGGCCGTGACCCGCGACATGACCGAGCATCACCGCCACGCCGAGGAGCTGGAGCGCGCCCGCGCCGAGGCCGAGCGCGCCGACGCGATCAAGGGCCGGTTCCTGGCCAACGTCACGCACGAGCTGCGCACGCCGCTCAACGCGATCATCGGCTTCTCCGAGGTGCTGGCCGGCGAAGGCGCGATCAGCCTCAGCCCCGATCAGGCGCGGGAATATGCCGGGATCATCGGCTCGTCCGGCCATCACCTGCTCGGCGTCGTCAACACGCTGCTCGACATGAGCCGGATCCAGAGCGGCAATTTCGACTACGCGCCGGAGATCTTCGATGCCGCCGCGCTGGTCCGGTCCTGCTGCGACCTGATGCGCCTCAAGGCCGAGGCGGCCGGGGTCACCCTGGTGGCCGCCGTGTCGGGACCGATCGAGATCACGGCCGATCCGACCGCCTGCCGTCAGGTGCTGATCAACCTGATCTCGAACGCCGTGAAGTTCACCCCGCGGGGCGGCCGGGTCGACCTGTCCCTGCGCCCGGGTCCGGACGGGCTCGACATCGTCGTGGCCGATACCGGGGTCGGCATCGGCGAGGGCGACCTGCCCAAGCTCGGCACGCCGTTCTTCCAGGCCGGGAGCGGCGGCTACAAGCGCCAGCACGAGGGGACCGGCCTCGGCCTCTCGGTGGTCCAGGGCCTGGTCGGCCTGCATGGCGGCGCGCTGCAGATCGAGAGCGCGCCCCAGGCCGGCACCGTCGTGACCGTGACGCTGCCTCTGGTCTGCCGGGATCCGGCGGCCGCCGCCGGCCCCGCCCCGATCCGCACCGCCGTGCGGGGCGCCAGCCCCCCGCGCCGGTCGGTGGTGCGCCTGCCGCTCGGCCTGTTCGACGCCGAGCCGGCCGCCTCGGAGCCGACCCTGCGTCGGGCCGGCTGAGCCATCGATCCGCGAGAAGGAGACACGATGTCAGGCTACCGCGAGATCACCGTCCCGGGGGAGGCACGCTCCGCCCGCCGTCCGGCGCCGCGCCGGGCCGCCGCCGCCCCGAGCGACTGGCGCGGCGTGCTGGTCGGCGCGTTGAAGGCCACGGGCGCCTCGTGCCGGAACAGCCCCGGCACGGTGCTGAGCAGCCTCGTCGCCGTGGGCGCGGCGGGCTTCATCTGCTTCAACGCGCTGGGGCACCAGTCCGGCCGCCATCCGGCGCCGATCCTGCCGAAGGTCGCCGCGCAGAAGGCCCCGCCCCCGCGCGAGGCGGCGGCCCCGAAGGAGGCGATCCGGGATGTCGCCAAGGAACCGACGCAGCCCGACCGGGCCGCCCCCGCCAAGCAGGCCGTCCGCGACCCGATCGCCGAGCTGATCCGCTCCGACGAGACCACCGCCTCGGTGACGCCCCGGGCCGTCCCGGCCAGGGCTGCGGCCAAGCCGGTGCAGAAGGATGCGCCCAAGGAGGCTTCGAAACCGGCGAAATCCGAGAAGGACGCGGATCCGGTGCTGCGGGCGCAGAAGGCGCTCTCGAAGCTCGGCTATCCGGTCAAGCCCGACGGTGCCATGGGGCCGGGCACGCGCGCGGCGATCGAGAAGTTCGAGCGCAGCGCCAAGCTGCCGGTGACCGGCGAGGCGTCGGGGCAGACCCTGCGCGCGCTGATGTCCCGCGCCGGCGGCCAGGGGTAGAGCGCCCGCCGCCGGGGCGAAGACCGATCCGGCGGCCGGCGCGTGGTGACCACGACGCCCGACGAGGCCCCGCCGGCGCGATGCGCTCAGTATTGCGTGCCGGTGAAGCGGCAGATCGTCTTGCAGCGCGGGCCGCCATTGCCCTGCCACGACTTCGCGTGACCGATCGACCCGGTCATATCCTGCGTCGGATTTCCGCCCGGGCGATGGACCACGATGTTGCAGGCATCGCTCGGCGTCCGCTGGTAGCGGGGGCACGACCGCGACTCGCGATTGCCCAGCAGATCCATCAGCGTGTCCGCCCCTGCGCTGGCCGGCGCGCTCACGGTGAACACCGACGTCATGACCAGTGCAGCAATCCAAGCGAATCTCGGCATGCAGATGCTCCTTTCCGCGCCGCCTCCTGCAGTTTTTAGCGGCTTATGCTCAGTTAATCATCATATTTCAGAGTATATGTGCGGAAACACACATCGATAGATTTGGTTTTAATCCCGAACATCTCAGAAATTCTTTCGGGAATATTTTGCGTCCTCCATCGTATGTGCGGATACCGCAGCGACGAGGCGCTCCGAGCCGATCATCCGGTTGCACCGGTCGGCGCTTTCGCGCATCCCGGGGACGCTTCCGGGAGGCCCGACACGCATGCGCCTGCGCTCCGATTTCTGGGTTTCCGCCCATCTGCGCCGCCTCGGGGTCGAGGGCATCCCGGCCGTGCTGCGCCGGCGCGGCTCTCCCGAGGCCGGGGCGATCTTCGTGAAGGTCGACCGCCTCGACGGCACCGCCGACCTCTACGGCCCCGCCCCCCAGGCCCTGTTCGAGGCCGAGGACAGCGGCGACCGCCGTTTCACCGCCCTGATCACGGGCGGCACGCCGCTCGACGTCGAGGAGCGGTTGACCAAGGAGATCCGGTTCGATTCCGACCTCTGGATCATCGAGATCGACGATCGGCAGGGGCGGCATTTCTTGGAGCTGGCTGAGTAAGCTTCCGTCTTCGAGACGATACCTTCTCGGCCGTTTTCATATCATCCGGACCGCGGCATATCGCTCTTTCCGGCGTATTAAAATATATATTTCCGATATTCGCCCCAGCAACAACCGGCCTATCCCTGCTGCTATCCGACGAATACGCAAATAGCCAGGTTTCAGCGAATAGAATAGCCAGCTTACGCTTATTTCGCCCGGAAACCCATGCTCCGAATTTAACTGTCAGTTTATGGAGTGTTTGTACGCCCAGCCTGACGGGGATCTGGTGATGGACATGAAGATATCGTTCGTTCTGAGAGGTCTGATCGGGCTGCTCGCGATAGGCTTCCTCGCGCAAGGCGTCATGAGTGTGCTGCAGCTGCGCGCCGTCAACGCCAATGCCCGAGATCTCTCCGACAACTGGATGCCCAGCGTGCAGGCTCTGGGCGACCTGAAATACAGGATTACACGGCTCCGGCTCGCCGATGCCCGCTATGTGACCGCGCTCGAGCCCGTTGCCGAACTGGACTCGGTATCCGCGCGGCGCCTCAAGGAGGTCGAAACCGTCGCCACGCGCTACGAGCCGCTCATCGCAAGCGCGGATGAACGGGCCGCGTGGCAGGTCTATCAACAGAACTGGACCGCGTATCTCGGCTTTCGTGCGAAGATCATGGCCGCCGCCCAAGCGAAAGACCAGGGCATCTTGAACACGCTCTTCCAGACGTCGCGCAAGACGTTCGACGAGGTGATCCAATCCCTCGACCGCAGCACGGCCTTGAATGTCTCGGGGGGCGATGACGCCAAGGCCAAGGCCGAAGCGTCCTACGAGCATGCCCTCTGGATGATCGGCCTGCTCTGCTGCGCATCCTTTGCCTTTGGGCTCGCCGGCATCGTCTATGTGCTCGTCGGCGTGACGCGCCCGATCAACCGCCTGATCCTGCGCATGCGGAATTTGGCGTCCGGCGATGTCGAGGCCTCGGTGCCCTACACGGACCGCACCAATGAGATCGGCTCCATTGCCGCCGCCGTTGAGGCGTCTCGGGAGAACCTGGTGCGGACGCGGCAACTGGAACAGGAAACGGTGCTGGCCCGGGCTTCCGCCGAGGAGCAGCGCAAGGCCGGAATGCGCCAGATGGCCGATGCTTTCGAGGACGCGGTCGGCGGTATCGTCGGCATGGTCTCCTCGGCCGCCACGGAGCTTCAGACGACCGCACAGACCATGACGGTCACGGCGGGGGAAACCGCCAACCAGTCCGGCTCGGTCGCCGCGGCGGCCGAACAAGCCGCCGCCAACGTCAACACGGTCGCTGCGGCGGCCGAGGAACTCGGATCGTCCGTGCAGGAGATCGGGCGCCAGGTTTCGGGCTCGTCCGATCTGGCTCAGACGGCGGTGGGCGAGGCCGACCAGACCATGCAGCTCGTCCAGGCCCTCAGCCAAGCCTCCTCGCGGATCGGCGACATGGTCGGGCTGATCTCCAACATCGCGAGCCAGACCAACCTTCTCGCGCTCAACACCACCATCGAGGCGGCGCGCGCCGGCGAGGCCGGCCGGGGCTTCGCGGTGGTCGCCACCGAGGTCAAGGAACTGGCCACGCAGACGGCACGGGCGACGGAGGAAATCAGCGGCCAGATCAGCCAGATCCAGGGCGTGGCGGGCCAAGCGGTGGCGGCGATCGGCTCGATCACCACCCGCATCCGCGAGATCAACGGCGTGGCAACCTCGATCGCCGCCGCCGTCGAACAGCAGGGTGCCGCCACGCAGGAAATCGTCCGCAACGTCGCTCAGGCGTCCGCCGGCACCAGCGAGGTGACGAGCAACATTACGGGCGTCGCGCGCGCCTCGGAGGCGACGGGATCGGCGGCCAATCAGGTGCTGTCGGCGGCCTCCGAGCTGTCACGCCAATCCGAGCACCTGAACGGCGAGGTCCTCCGGTTCCTCTCGACCGTCCGGGCGGCCTGAACCGGGACGGTTACCACTTTGCGGCGGGCCGCCTTCATGGGCCCGCCTCGAAGCCCGGGATGGACGAGAACCGATCCAACGCGGCTTCGGGTGACCGACCATTGGAGGCTGGCGCGCGCCCTACCCCCACAGATCCGCCTCCGGCGGGTGCACGATGCTGCCGTCGTAGCGCAGCGGCGGGTCGCGGTCGCGGGCGAGCAGCAGCGGGCCGTCGAGGTCGACGAAGTCGGCCTGGGACGCCAGCAGCGTGGCGGGCGCCATGCCGAGCGAGGTGCCGAGCATGCAGCCGACCATGACGGAGAGGCCCCGGGCCCGGGCCTCCCGGGCGAGCAGGATGGCCTCGGTGAGGCCGCCGGTCTTGTCGAGCTTGATGTTGATCGCGTCGTAGCGGCCGGCGAGCGCGTCGAGGCCGGCGCGGTCGTGCAGGCTCTCGTCGGCGCAGACCGGGACCGGGTGCGGGATCTCGGCGAGCAGGGCGTCGGCATCGGCCGGCAGGGGCTGCTCGATCAGGGCGACGCCGGCCTCCAGGCAGGCCGCGAGGTTGGCCTCGACGGTCTCGGGCCGCCACGCCTCGTTGGCGTCGACGATCAGCCGCGCTTGCGGCGCGCCCGCCCGCACGGCGGCGATGCGCTCGGGGTCGCCGGCCCCGCCGAGCTTGACCTTGAGCAGCGGCCGGTGGGAGGCGGCCCGGGCAGCCTCGCCCATGCTCTCGGGGGTGCCGAGGCTCAGCGTGTAGGCGGTCACCGCCGGGGCGGGGGCGGCCAGCCCGGCGATCTCCCAGGCCCGGCGGCCCTGGAGCTTGGCCTCCAGGTCGAACAGGGCGCTGTCGAGGGCGTTGCGGGCGGCGCCCGCCTTCATCCGCGTCGCGAGTTCGTCCCGCCCGATCCCGGCGCCGATCGCATCCGCCTGTCCCTCGATCAGGGCGACGACGCTCTCGACGCTCTCGCCGTAGCGCGGATACGGCACGCATTCGCCGCGCCCGACCCCGTTCGCGTCCGTGAGGGTCGCCACCACCACGGCGATCTCGGTGCGGCTGCCGCGGGAGATCGTGAAGGCGCCGGCGATCGGGAAGCGCTCGACGGACAGGGTAAGGCGGCGGGCCATGTCAGACCTCCGGGAAATCGGCGACGATCCGGTCGACCAGCCCGGCGACGCCGAAGCGCACCGGATCGGTGGCGGGCAGGCCGTGCTCCGCGGCGAGCTTGTCGAGCAGCGCCTTCGCCTCGCTCTCGCCGAGCGCCTGCGTGTTCACGGAGATCCCCACCGGCTTGATCGCCGGGTTGGTCAGGCTGCCGAGCTGCACGGTGAGGTCGATCACCTGCTGGAGGGTCGGCAGCGGGTGCTTCACGCCGCGCATCGTGCTGCGGGTGGGCTCGTGGCAGACCACGAAGGCATCCGCCTGGGCGCCGTGCAGCAGGCCGAGGCTGACGCCCGCGAAGGAGGGGTGGAACAGCGAGCCCTGGCCCTCGATCAGGTCCCAGTGATTCGGGGCGGCCTCGGGGGAGATCGTCTCGACGGCGCCGGAGATGAAGTCGGCCACCACGGCGTCGATGGCGACGCCCCGGCCGGAGATGAACACGCCGGTCTGGCCGGTGGCGCAGAAATCCGCGTCGAGGCCCCGCTCGCGCATGCCGCGCTCCAGGGCCAGCACGGTGTACTTCTTGCCGACCGAGCAATCGGTGCCGACGGTGAGCAGGCGCCGGCCCGCGCGCTTGGTGCCCTTGCCGGTGGGGAAGCGCTCGTCGGTATGGCGCACGTCGTGGAGCTGCCGGCCGCGGCGCGCGGCGGCCTCGGCGATGGCCGGGACCGCACCGAGCTTGACGTGCAGGCCGCTCGCCACGTCGAGCCCGGCCTCGATCGCCGCCACGATCTCCTTGACCCAATGGTCCGGCAGCACGCCGCCGGCGTTGACGACGCCGATCACCAGGGTCCGGCAGCCCTTGGCCAGGGCCTCGGGCAGGGTCATGTCGGGGATGCCGAGATCGGCGGCGCAGCCCGGGAGCCGCATCTGGCCGACGCACCACTCGGGGCGCCAATCCTTGATGCCGTAGGCGGTCTTGGCCGCCAGCGTGTCGGGCACGTCGCCCAGGAACATCAGATAGGGCGTGGCGATCTGCATCGGTCGTGAAACCTTCTGGGGAAACCGGCGCCCCGTCTATGCGGGATCGCGGCTGCCCGGCGCAATGCACGATGGCGGCCAGGGCGGTGGACGCCGCCTCCGCCGGGCGCGTCGCCGGCCTACCCCGTCCGCCGCGGCGCCGGATTTATCCGCGCGTTTCGCACTTTCGACCGGCCGCGACCGGAACGGGCCGCCCGCGAGCACGATTGCCGTTGCACCCCGCGCTCCCGATTTGCGACTTGTGCCGATCGAGCCGCCATCCGCAACCGGAGGCCCTCCGATGATCTTCATGACCGACGCCGCGGGGGCCCTGACCTATGTCAGCCCCGAATGGCACGGCCTGACCGGACAGAATCAGCGCGACGCCGTGGGCCAGGGTTGGTTCGAGCGGCTGAACACCGAGGACGGCGCGGTCTTGCGGGCGGTCATCAAGGAGGCCGCGCAGGCCAAGGCGGAGTTCATCGTCCGGTTTCGCCTGTCCCGCGACGGCGGCGGCTCGATCTGGGCGGCGGCCGGCGCGGTGCCCTCCTACGGGCCGCCGGACCACACGTTTCTGGGTTTCCTCGGCTCGATCACCGAGCTCGTCCCCGGCAGCGAGGCGCTGTCCGCGCAGGGCGGCCTCGGCCGCTTCGTCCCGCCGCCGCCGCGCCCCTCAACGGCCCCGGCCTCCACCCTCGACCTGGTGGCCGACCACCTGCTGATGGCCCACGGCCTGATCGAGGTCGATGGCGGCAAGTCGGCGCTGGCGCCCCTGCGCGAGGCCCTGTTCCGGGTCGGCCAGGAGATCGCGCAGAAGATGACGGTGTCGCCGATCTCGTCGACGCTCGAGAACGGCGACACGCTTCACTGACGCCGGTCCCGGCGCTCACCGGGACCGGTCGCGGCGGGCGCGATCAGGCGGCGCGTCGTCGCGCCACCGCGGCCTCGTCCGCCACCGTCTCGGCCGGCGCGACGCGGCCGGTGGCCCGGACCATGCCCTCGGCGCCGGCGAGCGCGCCCGGGCGCAGTTCCAGGCCGAGGAAGCGCGCCCGCTCGAACGGGCCCGGCAGGGTCAGGCCCTCCGCCAGCGCGGGGTCGAAGCCGAAGCGGGTGTAGTACGGCGCATCGCCCACGAGCAGCACGGCGCCGTGGCCGAGCGATTCCGCCCGGCCGAGGGCGGCCTGCATCATCACCGAGCCGAGGCCCTGGCCCTGGATCTCCGGATCGACCGCGAGCGGCCCGAGCAGCAGCGCCGGACGGGCCAGGCCGGCCTCCACGTGCCACAGGCGCAGGGTGCCGACGAGGCGGCCGCGCCGGGTCGCCGCGAAGGCGAGGCCGCGGGCGGGCAGCCGTCCCTCGCGCAGGCGCTCCGAGGTCCGAGCGCGTCGGTTGCCGGCAAAACAGACGTCGAGCAGGCGCTCGCGCGCCGGGACGTCATGGATGCGCTCCGCGCGGATCTCGATCATGACTGTGCCCTCCCCGGGCCGACAAGCGGGAGAAGCAGACGGTTGCCGGAGGGCCGAACGCCCTTCGCCAAGGTGGAGGCTGGAGATCGACGTCCGGCGGCTCGGGGCCGCCGGACATGTCCTACGCAGATTCAGATGACGATCTGCTGAAGGGGCGGGAAGCCGTTGAAGGCCACCGCCGCGTAGGTCGTGGTGTAGGCGCCCGTGCCCTCGATCAGGACCTTGTCGCCGATCGAGAGCGAGACCGGCAGCGGGTAGAGCTGCCGCTCGTAGAGCACGTCCACCGAGTCGCAGGTCGGCCCGGCGATGACGCAGGGCTCGGTCCGGTCCCCGTCCCGGGTGGTGCGGATCGGGTAGCGGATCGACTCGTCCATCGTCTCGGCCAGCCCGCCGAACTTGCCGATGTCGAGATAGACCCAGCGCACCTCGTCGGCGTCGGCGGACTTCTTCGACACCAGCACGACCTCGGCCTCGATCAGGCCGGCATTGCCGACCATGCCGCGGCCCGGCTCGATGATCGTCTCCGGGATCTGGTTGCCGAAATGCTTGGTCAGGCCGCGGAAGATCGCCTCGCCGTAGCTCTCCACGCCCGGCACCGCCTTGAGGTACTTGGTCGGGAAGCCGCCGCCGAGATTGACCATCGACAGGAAGATGCCGCGCTCGGCGCATTCGCGGAAGATCGCCGCCGCGGAGCCCAGCGCGCCGTCCCAGGCCTCGGTGTTGCCCTGCTGCGAGCCGACATGGAACGAGATGCCGTAGGCCTCCAGCCCCTGGCGGTGAGCGTGCTCGAGCACGTCGGTCGCCATCTCGGGCACGCAGCCGAACTTGCGCGACAGCGGCCAGTCGGCGCCGGCGCCGTCGCACAGGATGCGGCAGAACACGCGCACGTCGGAGGCCGCGACCGCCGCGGCCTCGGCGGCCCGGGCGATCTTGTCGACCTCGGCCTGGCAATCCACCGCGAACAGGCGGATGCCGAGCTTGAGCGCGCGGCCGATGCAGCGCTCCTTCTTGATGGTGTTGCCGAAGGAGATCCGGTCGGGGGTGGCGCCGGCGGCCAGCGCCATCTCCATCTCGGCCACCGAGGCGGTGTCGAAGCAGGAGCCCATCTCGGCGAGCAGGCGCAGCACCTCGGGGGCCGGGTTGGCCTTCACCGCGTAGAACACGCGGGTGTCCGGCAGTGAGCGCGCGAAGGCGGTGTAGTTGTCGCGCACGACATCGAGGTCGAGGACCATCACGGGTCCCTCGTCCTGACCGAGGTCACGGCGCACGCGCAGGAAATCACGGATGCGATCGGTCATGGTCGTCTCCCGGCACGGGTTCGCGAGCGCCCGTCTCGCGGGCGCGCTGTCGATGTGACGACCCCACGGGTCGCCGGCGTCAGGGGGCGATGCGTCGCGCGGACCCACGCGCTTTGGAGACGCGTCGATCCAGGCGGGCGCAGAGCACCCGGAAGCTGCCGTGGATTGGAAGGGATGACCCCCACCGCACGCCGGGCAAAGAGAAACAAGCCTCTTCGGTGCCGGCCTTTGGAGGGCCGACGAGACCAAAAAAGCCCGTTCGTCGTTGCTTTAAGCTGCGTCCCCCGTGGAGAGCGGGGTTCGCCGGTTTCGCCTCCGGCTGCCGGTTGTTGTCGGGGTCCGGTGTTGCCACCTGGATGCCGGCCGTAGGGATCCACCCTTGCGACCATCGATCCTTTAAGACCCCTGGCGGCTGTCCGGCAGTTGACCGGATGCCCACCAACCGGCACGCGGCCACAGGCACGTGCGAAATTGGGCAGGGCGCATATACGGAGATCGACCCCTGACAACAAGGGGATTGCGGCCCGATCGACCCGTATTTCCCCGCCAAATCCGCACCGCGGCCCCGGCGTTGCAAAAACGGCGCAGTCCGGGTGCCGCCGCCTGGCCGCGCGGGCTTCCCAAGCGGTCCGGAAGCGGGCATCTGACCGCCGGAGCGATGTCCTCAGACGAGCGTATGATGGCCGGGCCGAACAGATCGAGAGCGGTGCCCGATCGCCTCGCCGCCGCGCCCGGCTCCGGAGCCTCGCCCTTCCCTATCGGCCTGGACCGTTCCGGCTTCGGCGCCGGCGCGACGGCCCGGGCGTGAGCGCCCCCGTGAATGCCGCCGCCGGCATGCCGGTGCCCGCGCCCCGCGGCGACGCGCTCCCGGAACCGCTGATCCGCCCCGCCGATCTCGCCGATCTCGATGCCCTGGTCGCCCTGGAGCACGCCGCCTTCGCCACCGACCGGGCGGAGCGCCGGGCGATCCGTCACGCGATCCGGTCGCCCAGCATGGATGTGCTGGCGGCACTGATTCCGGGGCCGGACGGGGATCGGGAGCCGGTCCTGGTCGGCGCGGCGGTGCTGGAGCGCCGGCGCGGCAGCCGGATCGCCCGCCTCGCCTCGATCGCGGTGGCGCCCAATCGCGGCGGCCTCGGGCTCGGCGGGAAACTCCTCGACGCCGCGGAGGCCCAGGCCCGCGCCCATGGCTGCGACCGCCTGCGTCTCGAGGTCCGCGCCGATAACGGCGCCGGCATCCGCCTCTACGAGCGTCGCGGCTACACCCGCTTCGCCGTGCAGCCCGCCTATTATGAGGACGGGATGGAGGCCTGGCGCTACGAGCGCGGGCTGTAGGGATCACGCGCCGGGCCGCCCCATCGCGGCCATCGGCTCCTGCGGCTGCACCGATCCGGCGTATCGCGCGAGACCCAGCCCTGACGGATGCTCGGCGAACGGGACAGGCACCCGGACACAGGTCGCCGATTGTTATGGTGCGCAGATCAGTCGCGACACCGGAAACCGAACCGATATTATATCTCTCTTGTTTGAATCTGGCATATCCTGTTAGATATTTATGGAATAATGGCGCTCTAGCCGCGCATATGTCAGTACAAATCATTGAACAAATTTCGGATCTCCGCTTTACGATCTTGAGGTTTCAACATATTATCTATCCAGAGCGACAGCCTGTCCTTCCGGGGATTGAATTTTAAACATCAATCTTACGAATGAGCAAAAATTCTGTCGATCACTCAGTTTGAAATATAAAAAACGGCGGCACGCATATCCCGCCCCGTTTTATATTCAGAGTTCAGAGACTGAAGATGCCGCGCCTAACCGGTTTCTCGATCCGCACGACGATCTGTCTTGTCCTGTCGGCGATGGGGCTGATCATCCTGAGCTACGCCACGAGCACGCTGATCGAGGTGCGCAGGCAGGCGGTGCAATCGGCCCAGGTCGCGACCCTCGCCCAGGTGAGCCGGGCGTCGCTCAACGGCCTGCTGGCCACGCGCCTGGCGCGGGGCGTCGCCATGCAGGGCATGTCCGGCGACAGTCCCGCGGACGGGCCGACCCTGGACACGCTCGACACGAACGATCGGCTTGTCCGTGACGCCACGACGGAGATCGTGACCCGCCTGCGGGATCAGGATCTGCCGGCGGTCGGGGCGACGCTCGGGCGGCTTCAGGCCGCGCAGGACGCGGTGACGACCCTCCGGCCCCGCCTCGGTAAGGGCATCCGCCTGGCCAAGACGGAGCGCGAGGCCGGTCTGACGGAGGAGACGAAGCGGATCTGGCAGGAGATGCTGGATGCGCTCTCCGCCACCGCCGATGCCGTGGACGCCGCGATTCCCCTGTCGGATCCGGTCCTGCGCCGCAACATCGAGATCAAGCGCGCGGCCTGGGCGATGCGCATGGCGAGCGGGGCCGTCGGGCTCCGCATCCAGTCGACGCTGGCGGCGGGGCGGTCCTGGCCCCTGGCCGAATCCATGGTGGCGTCCGCGGAGCTCGGCCGGATGGAAGCGGCCTGGGCGCGCCTGAGCGAAGCGGCCCCCGGGGCTTCCGATACGGTCCGCGCGGCGATCCGGAAGGCCGGGGCCAGCAACTTCGAGGGGACCGGCCTGGCCCGCCGGACGAGCCTGTACGACGCGTTCAGCCAGCAGAAGCCGCCGGGCATCACGCTGCTGGAATCGCGGACCCGCAACACGGCCGATCAGCAGACGATCGTGGATGTCGGCACGGCCGCCCTCGACGAGATGATCGGGCGCGCCGACAACCTCGTGCATGCGGCGAACGCCGCGCTGGCGCGGAATGCCGTGGTCCTGCTGGCCGCCGTGGTGCTCGTCGGCCTGGGCCTGCTCGCGGTGTTCCGCGGCGTCCTGAGGCCGATCCGGCGGATCACGACCACGATGCAGGTGCTCGCTGACGGCGATACATCCGTCGCAGTGCCCTTCCGCGACCGTCGCAACGAGATCGGCGAAATGGCCGCGGCCGTCCAAGTGTTCAAGGACAATTTGATCCGCGCCCATGCGCTGGAAGAGGAGACCGCCCGGGCGCGGCTGGCCGCCGAGGAGCAGCGCAAGACCGGCCTGCGCCGGCTGGCGGAAAGCTTCCAGCAGGCGGTCGGCGGCATCATCGGTCAGGTGTCGTCCTCGGCGACCGAGTTGCAAACCACCGCCCAGGCGATGACCGCGACCGCCTCGCAGACCGCCAGCCAATCCACCACGGTGGCGGCCGCGGCCGAGCAGGCGGCCAGCAACGTCAACACCGTGGCGGCGGCCGCCGAGGAGCTGGGCGTGTCGGTTCAGGAGATCGGCCGGCAGGTCGACGGATCCGCCAAGCTCGCCCAGGGCGCCGTCGATGAGGCGGGGCAGACCAGCGCGCTGGTGCAGGAGCTGAGCAGCGCCGTGGCGCGCATCGGCGATGTCGTGGGGTTGATCTCGAACATCGCCGGGCAGACCAACCTGCTGGCGCTCAACGCGACCATCGAGGCGGCCCGGGCCGGGGATGCGGGCCGCGGCTTCGCCGTCGTGGCCTCCGAGGTGAAGGCGCTGGCCGAGCAGACCGCCAGGGCCACCGAGGAGATTTCCGGTCAGATCGCCGGGATCCAGGCCTCCACCGGCGGCGCCGTGACGGCGATCGGCGCGATCACGGCGCGCATCCAGGAGATCAGCACCGTGGCGACCTCGATCGCGGCGGCGGTGGAGGAGCAGGGCGCGGCGACCCAGGAGATCGTGCGCAATGTCGGCCAGGCGGCGGCGGGCACCGGCGAGGTGACCAGCAACATCGCCGGCGTCGCGGGCGCGGCGGACGAGACCGGCCGGGCGGCGGGCCAGGTATTGAGTGCGGCGACCGAGCTGTCGCGGCAATCCGAGCACCTCAATGCCGAGGTCGCCCGCTTCCTCGACACGGTCCGGGCCGCCTGAGCAGCGGTGACCGAGCGGACGCTGCGCCGGGTCGTCCGATGTCGGCGCAGCGGCAGCGACGGGCCGCCTCCTACACGCCGGTCGCAATTGGTCGAGGCGATCGCAGATGAACTGCGCGGATCGGCAAACCGCACGGCTCCCTCTTCGTCTTAAAGTTTTTTTATGCGCCGTCTCATCAATTCAGGCGCCAATCTCCAGTCAAATCCGACTGGACCTAGATTTAAATGATTCCATTCTGCGGACAATATCCTGATCTTCACAAATAAATCGGATCTATGACGGCATCTGCTCGAAAGCTTGACCGATAAGATCTTCGCCATATCTGATAAGGATCAGCATTTCTTAAACAGACATTTCAACTGGAGATTGTCGATGCGGTGGTTGGGGCGATTTTCCATCCGAACACTGATGTGCCTCGTGATCGGTGTCATGGCGCTGATGACGTTGGGCTACGCTGTGCGCACGCTCATCGATGCGCGGGAGCAGGCCGCGCAATCGCGGGAAGCCGCGACGCTGGCGCATGCGAGCCGGGCCCTTCTCAAGACGATCCTGCCGCTGCGTCTCGAGCGCGGTTCGACGCTCGCGCTGGGCGGTCAGGAGCCTGCGGCTGCCGATACGCTGTCGACGATCGCGAACAGCCGGAAGGAGATGATCGCGAACTTTCAGCAGAGCCAGCGTCTCTTGAGCGGCCTGGATGTTCCGGCGGTCGCCGCGACGCTCGATCGGCTGAACGCCGCGCAGGACGCCATGAACGCCCTGCGCCCCGGCATCGACGCGGCCCTGCGCCTGCCGAAGGCGCAACGCGACCCGACGCTTCAACCCGCCGTGATGACCGCCTTCCAGACGCTGGCCGACGCGTTGACCGCCACGGCTGACGCGGTGGATGGAGCCATGCCCCATTCCGACGCGCTCCTGCAGCGGTATCTGATCCTCAAGCGCTCGGCGTGGGCGACGCGCGTGGCCAGCGGCAACGTCGCGCTGCGGGTGCAGGCGTCCCTGGTTGCCGGGACAGCGTGGTCCCTCGCCGAGACGGTGTCCGCAGCGGAGGAGCGCGCCACGCTGCAGAACGCCTGGTCGCGCACGGCCGAGGCCGCGACCAAGGTCTCGGACAGGGTCCGGGCCGCCTTCCAGAAGGCCAACGCCGACAATTTCGAAGGCGAGTCCAAGGCCATCGCGATCGCGGTGTTCGACGCGCTCAGCCAGCACAAGCCGCTGCGCTACACGTTCGAGGACCTGCGGCAGCGCAATACCGTCAATCAATGGTCCATCGTCGGTCTCGTCGACGCCGCGCTCGACGAGATGGTCGCGCGCGCCGAGACCCTGGCCGATGAGGCCCGTAGCATCCTGATCCGCAACGCGGCCGCGCTGCTGGCCGCGATCCTGTTCGTCGCCCTCGGCCTCCTGGCCCTGTTCGGCGGCGTGCTGCGCCCGCTCCACACCATGACGGCGACGATGCGGGCCCTGGCGGATGGCGATGCGTCCGTGGAGATACCGGCACGCGGATACCGGAACGAGGTCGGCGCGATGGCGTCGGCCGTCCAGGTGTTCAAGGACAACCTGATCCGCTCCCGCGCGCTGGAGGCGGAGACCGCCCGGGTCCGTGCGGAGGCCGAGGAGCGGCGCAAGGCCGGCCTGCACCAGCTGGCGGAAAGCTTCCAGCAGGCGGTGGGCGGCATCATCAGCCTCGTGTCGTCCTCGGCGACGCAGCTGCAGGCCGCCGCCCAGACCATGACGGCCACCGCGACCCAGACCGCCAGTCAATCCACCACGGTGGCGGCCGCGGCCGAGCAGGCGACATCCAACGTCAACACCGTGGCGGCGGCGGCCGAAGAGCTGGGCTCGTCGGTCCAGGAGATCGGGCGGCAGGTCGACGGATCCGCCAAGCTCGCCCAGGTCGCGGTCGACGAGGCCGGCCAGACGGGCATGCTGGTTCAGGAGTTGAGCAGCGCCGTCGGCCGGATCGGCGATGTCGTCGGGCTGATCTCGAACATCGCCGGTCAGACCAACCTGCTGGCGCTCAACGCCACGATCGAGGCGGCCCGGGCCGGCGAGGCGGGGCGCGGCTTTGCCGTGGTCGCTTCCGAAGTGAAGGCGCTCGCCGAGCAGACCGCCAAGGCCACCGAGGAGATCGCCGGGCAGATCGCCCGGATCCAGACCTCGACCGGCGATGCCGTGACGGCGATCGGGTCGATCAGCACGCGCATCCAGGAGATCAACAACGTGGCGACCACGATCGCCGCGGCGGTGGAGGAGCAGGGCGCGGCGACCCAGGAGATCGTGCGCAATGTCGGGCAGGCGGCGACCGGGACCGGCGAGGTCACCCGCAACATCGCGGGCGTCGCGGGTGCCGCGGACGAGACCGGCAACGCGGCGAGCCAGGTGTTGAGCGCGGCGACCGAGCTGTCGCGGCAATCCGAGCACCTCAATGCCGAGGTCGCCCGCTTCCTCGACACCGTCCGGGCCGCGTGACGGACCCGCGCCGGGTCACCGGATCGTGCGATCCGGGGGCCGCCCTGTTCCCGCCCTGTTAGGAGAGTCTTACAGCCCCGACCCTACATCGCTGAGGCCGCCCCGAGACCTCGCCGCGCATGAGACGCCGTCCATGGCCGTGATCGCCGCCTTCGTGATCAATGCGGGGCTCAACTTCGTCCTCGGACTGCTGATCGCCCAGCTGCTCGGGCCGGCCGATTTCGGCCGGTTCGCCCTGGCGACCACCGGGGCGGTCGTGCTGAACACGGTGCTGTTCGAGTGGCTGCGGCTCTCGGCGACGCGGTTCTATTCGGGGCGCGTGCGCGTGGACGAGCCCTGGATCCGGCACGGGCTCGACCGGGCCTATCTGCGCATCGGCCTGCTGCTGCTCGGCGCCGCCGCCCTGTGCGGGGCGTTCGGCTTCGGCGGCGACGGGGCGGGCGGGCGCGAGGCGGTCCTGTGCGGCACGGGGCTGGCCGCGCTCGGCATCGGGGTGTTCGACTACCATGCGGCTCTGGCCCGCGCCCGGTTCGACGGCAAGCTGTATCTCGGCCTCGTGGCGGTGAAGAACGTCCTGGCCTTCATCCTGATGGCCGCGGCCGCCTGGTGGCTGCCGCAGCCGGCCTGGGTGCTGGCGGCGGCCGGCCTCAGCCAGCTCGCCGCCGTGATCCTGCTGCGCCATCCGCTGCGCGACCCCGCCATGCCGTTCGAGCGGCCGCGGCTCACCGCGACCTGGGGCATCTTCGCCCGCTACGGCCTGCCGCTGATCGCCGCCAACACCGCCTATCAGTGCCTCGCCTTCGTGAACCGGGGCGCGATCGCCGGCCATGCGGGCTTCGCCGAGGCCGGCTATTTCGCGCTCGCCGCCGACGTCACCTCGCGCTCGCTGATGACGCTGGGCACCGCCCTCGACCTGCTGCTGTTCCAGTTCGCCGTCCAGGCCGAGGAGCAGCACGGCCGCGCGGCGGCCGAGGCGCAGGTCGCCGAGAATGCCGGCACCGTGTTCGCCCTGCTGGCGCCCTGCGCGGTCGGGTTCTGGGCGGTGCTGCCGGCGCTCCAGGGGCTCGTGGTGCCCGACGCCTATCGCGGCCCGTTCGAGCGCTACAGCGTCGCGCTGATGCCCGGCCTGTTCTGCCTGGCGATGATGTTCTACGCCCTCAACCCGGTCTTCCAGATCCGCCGCCGGACCTTGCCCGTGATCGCCGCCGCCCTGGTCGGGCTCGCGGTCAACGGCGCCGGCCTGCTGCTGCTGCCCGCACTGATGGGCGGGATGGGCGTCGCCCTGGCCCAGACCCTGGGGCTTGCCGCCGCCGCGCTCTGGCTCGGCTGGCGGGCGCTCACCGGCTCCGAGCGGATCGTGCTGCCCTGGGGCCAGATCGGTGTGGCGGCCCTCGCCTGCGGGGCGATGGGGCTGGCGCTCGCGCCGTTCCGGCACCTGCCGCCCGCCGCCGCGCTCGCGGTTCTGGTCCCGGCCGGGGCGGCTCTCTACGGGGCGCTGGTCTGGATCTTCGACATTGCCGGCCTGCGCCGCCAGGTCGTCGCGCGCCTGCGCCCGAACCGGACGATCGCCGCGGGATAGGCCGGCGCGTCTTCATCGTCCACGCTTCGCCAAGCCCGCGACGCCACCTCCGCTTGAATCCGCCGCGCGTTCCGGCGAAACCGGGTCTGGAACAAGTCCAAAAAGAACCGGGGCGGAGACGATGGGCGGCTACGAGCCCGGCACCGAGGCGGAGGCGGAAGACATCGTGCGCGCGGCTGCCGGGCGCGGCGAGCGCCTGCGGCTGGCCGGCGGCGGCACCGCCGCGGGGCTCGGCCGGCCCGCGCAGGACAGCGCGACGCTCTCCGCGCAAAAGCTCACCGGCGTGACGCTCTACGAGCCGGCCGAGATGGTGGTGGCCGCCCGGGCCGGCACGCCGCTCGCCGAGGTCGAGGCGCTGCTCGCCTCCCGGGGCCAGATGCTGCCGTTCGAGCCGATGGACTGGCGCGGCCTCTACGGCACGACCGGCGAGCCGACGCTCGGCGCCGTGGCGGCGACCAACAATGCCGGCCCCCGCCGGATCAATGCCGGCGCGGCCCGGGACAGCCTGATCGGCGTGCGCTTCGTCAACGGGCGCGGCGAGGCGATCAAGTCGGGCGGCCGGGTGATGAAGAACGTCACCGGGCTCGACCTGGTGAAGCTCATGGCCGGGGCGCACGGCACGCTCGGGCTGCTCACCGAGGTCACCTTCAAGGTGCTGCCGGCCTGCGAGCGCGTCGCCACCCTGGTGTTTGCCGGCCTCGACGATGCCCGGGCGGTCGCGGCCCTGGCGGCGGCGCTGGGCTCGCCGTTCGAGCTCACCGGCGCGGCGCACCTGCCCGCCGGCATCGGCGCCCCCGAGGCCCGGACGCTGATGCGCCTCGAAGGGTTTTCCGAGTCGATCGATTACCGGACCGGGGAATTGCGCCGCCTGCTCAAGCGCTTCGGAAGCCCTGAGCTTCTGGAGGGCGAGGCCGGCACCGCCCTGTGGCGGGCGGTGCGCGACGCCAGCCCCCTGGCCGAGCCCCGCGACGCGGCCCTGTGGCGGATCTCGACGGCCCCGACGCACGGGCCGGCCCTGGTGGCGGCGATCGCGGCCGGGCGCGAGGCCCGCTGGATCTACGATTGGGGCGGCGGCCAGATCTGGCTCGCCACCGGATCGGCCGGTGATGCCGGCGCGGCCCTCGTGCGCACCGCTCTGCGCGACCAGGGCGGCCACGCGACGCTGGTGCGCGCCCCCGATTCCGTGCGGGCTTCCGTGCCGGTGTTCCAGCCCCTGGCGGACCCGCTGATGCGGATCACCGCCGGGATCAAGACGGCGCACGATCCCGCCGGGGTGCTGAACCCCGGCCGGATGTACGCGGGCGTTTGAGACGGGTCCCCTCTCCCCGCCAGACCGGGGAGCGCAGGCAGGAAGGCATCGTGCAGACCAATTTCAACCTCGCCCAGCTCGCCGATCCCGCCATGGCGGCGTCGGAGAAGATCCTGCGGACCTGCGTGCATTGCGGCTTCTGCACCGCGACCTGCCCGACCTATCTCCTGCTGGGCGACGAGCTCGATTCCCCGCGCGGGCGGATCTACCTGATCAAGGACATGCTGGAGGGCGGCAAGCCGGCCTCGCAGGAGGTGGTCAAGCACATCGACCGCTGCCTCTCCTGCCTGTCCTGCATGACCACCTGCCCGTCGGGGGTGCATTACATGCACCTCGTCGACCACGCCCGGGCGCATATCGAGACGACCTTCGCGCGCCCCGCGGGCGACCGGTTCCTGCGCGCGCTGCTGGCGCAGGTCCTGCCCTATCCGAACCGGTTCCGGCTGGCCCTGATCGCCGCCAAGCTCGGCGCGCCGTTCCGCGGGCTCGTGGCGCGGCTGCCCCGGGTCGGGAACCGGCTGGTCGCAATGCTCGACCTCGCCCCGGCCCGGCTGCCCGGCAGCGAGCCGACCAACCGGGCCGGCCGCTTCGCGCCGGAAGGCGGAGCGGCGACCAAGCGCGTCGCCCTGCTGCGCGGCTGCGCCCAGAGCGTCCTGCGGCCGGATTTCAACGCCGCGGCGATCCGGCTGCTCAACCGGCACGGGATCGAGGTCGTCCATGCCGAGGAGGGCTGCTGCGGGGCGCTGACCCACCATATGGGCAAGGAGGCTTCCTCCCACGCCCTGGCCAAGCAGGCCATCGACGCCTGGGACGCGGAGATCGCCAAGGGCCTCGACGCGATCCTGGTCACCGCCTCGGGCTGCGGCACGACCATCAAGGATTACGGCTTCATGTTCCGGGAGGACCCGGCCTATGCCGAGAAGGCGCAGCGGGTCTCGAGCCTCGCCAAGGACGTGACCGAGTACGTGGCCCAGCTCGATCTGGCGGCGACCGTGGAGAGCGACCTCGTGGTCGCCTACCACTCGGCGTGCTCGATGCAGCACGGCCAGGGCATCCGCACCGAGCCGAAGACCCTGCTCAAGCGCGCCGGCTTCACCGTGAAGGACGTGCCGGAGGGCCATATCTGCTGCGGCTCGGCCGGGACCTACAACATCCTGCAGCCCGAGCTCGCGGCGAAGCTGCGCGCCCGCAAGGTCGCCAATATCGAGCGCATCCGACCCGACGTGATCGCCACCGGCAATATCGGCTGCGCCACGCAGATCGGGAAGGGCACCGGCATCCCGATCGTGCACACGGTGGAGTTGCTGGACTGGGCCACCGGCGGCCCGAAGCCCGCCGCGCTCAATGGCGTCGCGCCGCGGCTGGAGGCGGCGGAATAGGGCTGCGGCCGGATACGGCCGCCTGCCCTCCACTTCCGCGAGCCAACGGCTTCATAGAACGCGGTCCGGATAGCTCTCGGCTGAAAGAGAAGTCTCCCCGAGACTGACACGCGCCTTCCCTCCCCCCTCTGCGGGGGAGGGTGGCCCCCGAAGGGGGTCGGGAGAGGGGAGCGACGCGGCAGAACAGGGCTTGGCCCGTCATGCCGGCCGCGCCCTGTGCTGAACCCGGGTTCCCCTCTCCCGACCCGGCCTGCCGGCCGGCCCACCCTCCCCCGCAGAGGGGGGAGGGAGGCGCGCTTGGACCCGGCCGTGGCCCTCTTTCCGTCAGCGATCGGTGCGGAGAGTGCGGCGCGTCGAGCGTCCGCTGCCGGACCCAGCGAGAAATCGCCCTCGGCAGGACCGCAGCGCCGCGCCCGGGCGCCGTGACGATACCGTGACATCGTCCCGCGCTTGACCCTTGCCAAATCCCTGCGGCCGTCTGTAATGATACTGACCCTTCTCCGGTCCCGCCGGCCGTCGTAACGGTTTGCGGACGCGGCCGAATTCCTTTGCGGAGACGGACGCGGCGTCGCGGTGGGCCTCTTCGGCTCGCCTTGCGGCGGCGGGTGTCTTTCCCGATCGGACAGGTGTCGCACGACGTGGTGGAGATCCTCCGCCGCATCCAGGAATTCACGGCCGGTCTCACCCGGCCGAGATTGTTTCGCGAGGTCGGAACCAGGATGGACGGACGCACGGCTCAGCATGGCGCTGCGCGTGCCCCGGAGGCGCAGGACATGCGTCGTACCGGCCCGTTCCCCCTACCGGCCAAGTTCAACCCCAGGCGCCCAGGGCGCCGAACGGCGGTTGACGGCAATTTCCCCTCGAACCCAGCCGCCTCGGTGACGAGGCCGGCTCCATGCCAGGCCACAAGCAGGTCGGGCGAGGCGCCGCCGGGACCACGGGCACGGAGAACGACGTCGGCCGCCATGCCGAGAGTCCGACATGGCCAACAAAATGCTGATCGACGCGATGCACCCGGAGGAGACCCGGGTCGTCACGGTCCACGGGTCTAGGGTCGAGGAGTTCGACTTCGAAGCCGCCAACCGGCGCCAGCTGCGCGGCAACATCTATCTCGCCAAGGTCACCCGGGTGGAGCCGTCGCTGCAGGCGGCCTTCGTGGAGTATGGCGGCAACCGCCACGGCTTCCTCGCCTTCAACGAGATCCACCCCGACTATTACCAGATCCCGCTGGCTGACCGGCAGGCGCTGCTCGAGGACGAGGCCCGCGACGCCGAGGAGCACCGCGAGCGCGAGGAGCGCCGCCGCCGGTCGCCCCGCCGCTCCCGCGGTCGCCGCGCCGAGGCCCGCTCCCGCACCGACGAGACGGTGAGCGCCGAGGACGTGTCCGAGGCCCCGCTTGGTTCCGAGGCTGCCCAGGTTCTGGAATCCCAGCAGGATACGGACTTCCCGCAGGCCGCCGAGTCCCCGGACGCCCAGGCGCCTGACGCCGAGACCGCGCAGACCGAGGGTCACGCCGAAGGGCACGTGGCCCAGGATGCCCAGGCCGGGCAGCCCGACACCCTCGCCGAGAATCCGGAAGCCGTGCAGGAGGCCGTCGCCTCCGAGCAAGCCGCCGGGGACATTCCCGCGCAGGCCGTCGAGGCCGCTCCGGCGACCGAGCCCAAGGCCGAGACTGAGACCGAGGCCCGGCCCGAGCAGCCGGCGGCCGACCGCGACGAGGCGGTCGAGCCCGAGGCCGTGGTCGCCGTGGCCGAGGCCCTGACCGTCGCCGACGCGCCGGCCGAGACGATCGCCGAGGACGCCGCCGAGGCGTCCTCCGTGCGGAGCGGATCCGTGACCGGAGAGGCCGACGACGAGGCGGATCTGGAAGACGAGGACGAGGACGAGGACGAGTCCGACTCGGACGAAGAAGACTCGGACGAAGACGATTCGGACGACGAGGACGAGGACGAGTCCGACGAGGAATCGGATGAGGATTCCGACGACCCCGACGCCGAGCCCCGGATCGCCCAGGTCGGCGGGAACGGCGACGCGCTGGCCGAGATCCCCGAGCGGCCCCGCCATTATCGCCGCCACTACAAGATCCAGGAGGTGATCAAGCGCCGCCAGATCATCCTGGTGCAGGTGGTCAAGGAAGAGCGCGGCACGAAGGGCGCGGCGCTCACCACCTACCTGTCGCTCGCCGGCCGCTACTCGGTGCTGATGCCCAATACCGGCCGCGGCGGCGGCATCTCCCGGAAGATCACCTCGGCGGCCGACCGCAAGCGCCTCAAGGAGGTCGTGGCCGATCTGGAGGTGCCGGAGGGGATGGGCGTGATCCTGCGCACCGCCGGCGCCTCGCGCTCCAAGCCCGAGATCGCCCGCGACTTCGAGTACCTGATGCGGCTGTGGGAATCGGTCCGCGAGCTGACCCTGACCTCGATGGCCCCGGCCCTGGTCTACGAGGAGGGCTCGCTGATCAAGCGGGCGATCCGCGACCTGTACAACAAGGACCTGGACGAGGTTCTGGTCTCCGGCGAGGAGGCCTATGCCGAGGCCAAGGACTTCATGCGGATGCTGATGCCCGGCCAGTCCAAGGTCGTGAAGCCCTACCGCGACCCGACGCCGATCTTCGCCCGCTACGGCGTCGAGCAGCAGCTCGACGCGATGTTCTCGACCCACGTCTCACTGAAATCCGGCGGCTACCTGGTGATCAACCCGACCGAGGCGCTGGTCTCGATCGACGTGAACTCCGGCCGCTCGACCCGGGAGCACGACATCGAGGACACCGCGCTGCGGACGAACCTGGAGGCGGCCGAGGAGGTCGCCCGCCAGCTGCGCCTGCGCGACCTCGCGGGCCTGATCGTCATCGACTTCATCGACATGGAGGAGAAGCGCAACAACCGCGCGGTCGAGAAGAAGCTCAACGAGTGCCTGAAGAACGACCGCGCCCGCATCCAGGTCGGCCGGATCTCGCCCTTCGGCCTGATGGAGATGAGCCGCCAGCGCATCCGCACCGGCGTGCTCGAATCCTCCTCGATCCCCTGCGTGCATTGCGGCGGCTCGGGCTACGTGCGGGCCACCGCCTCGGTGGCGCTGCACATCCTGCGCTCCATCGAGGAGGCGCTGCTCAAGTCGGCCTCCCACAACCTGATCCTGCGCACCCGGACCGAGGTGGCTTTGTACATCCTCAACCAGAAGCGCGGGCACCTGCGCGAGCTAGAGCTGCGCTTCGGCGTGACGATCACGATCGCGGCCGACGAGCGGCTGGCGGTGACCACCGCGTTCCAGCTCGACCGCGGCGAGCCGGCCCAGCGGGCCGAGGGCCCGGTGACGGGCGTGCGTGCGCAGGCGATCTCGCCCGCCATGGAATTCGATGACGAGGAGGAGGTCGAGGAGACCGACGAGGCCGAGGCGGATGCCGAGGGCGAGTCCGAGGAGGGCCGGTCCGAGGAGCGCGCCGACGGGTCGCGCGACGAGGGCGCCCGCGAGGACGGGACCCGCGATGAGGGCGACGGCCGTCGCCGCCGCCGTCGGCGCCGCCGGCGCGGCGGCCGCCAGGACGGCCGGTCCGAGGAGGGCCAGGCCGAGGGCGAGCGTCAGGACGAGGACGATCAGGACGAGGAGCGCGGCACCGAGGAGGCGCCAGAATCCGTCGAGGCGCCGGTCGCGGCCGTGGCGTCCGAGGGCGCCGAGCCCGACGAGACCGTCGCCGGTCCGGACGAGAATGCCCGGACCGAGGAGGACGGCGCGCGCCGCCGTCGTCGCGGCCGCCGGGGCGGTCGCGGCCGCGCCGAGGGCCGGACCCGCGAGGGTGGCGACGCCGAGGGTTCGGCCGAGACGGAGTCCGATGCGGTCGCCCTGTCGGCCGAGGAGCCGGTGAGCGCCGAGGCCGTGGCCGAGGCGGTCGAGGCCGCCCCGTCCCCCGTCCACGACGAGGTCGCCGTCGACCTGCCGGTCGCGCCGACGCCGGCGCAGGAGGCCGCCGCGCAGCCGACGGAGCCGCAGGCCGCGGAAACGCAGCCCGAGCCGGCACCGACGGAGGCCGTCCCGCCGCGCGAGCCCGTCGCCGTGGTGCTGACGCAGCCCAGCGATCCGGACCGCCCCAAGCGTGCCGGCTGGTGGTCCCGCACCAAGGCCGCCCTCACCGGCGAGTGAGTCACCGCGGCGCCCCCGGACATCACGGTCCGGGGGCGCCGACCGGCGAGCGGACGCCTTCGTCCAATTCCAATAAGGGATGGTTATCCTTCATCTTCGGTTGAAGGTTTCGTGCGAATATGGCTCCCGAATCGACCTTCGCAGGAGCCCTCGCATGTTGAGTTTGCGCCGCAAGCGCCCGGTCCAGGATCTGGCTGGGACCGCGGCGACGGCCGACGCCCAGGCGGCCTCGCCCGTCGCGCCCTCCGGGGATGCGCTCCTGCCGAAGGCCCCCGAGCCCGATCGCGAATTGATGTCGCTCCTGGCGCGCCTGTCGGCGGCGGCCTCCGATGCCGGCACCTCGATCGGCTGGATGACGCATGACGCCTCCGGCACCGCCGAGCAGGCCCGGCTGATCGCCGCCGCCAGCGAGGAGCTCGCCGCCAGCACCAGCGAGATCGCGGCCCGTTCCTCTTCGGCCGCCGAGACCGCTGAGACCGCCCGCGCCGGCATCGCCACCTGCGTCGACGACCTGCAGCGCGCCAGCGACGGCATGCGCGGGATCGAGCAGGGTACCGAGGAGATCGGCAGCCGGCTCGACAGTTTCTCGGCCGCCGCCCTGCGGATCGAGGAGATGGCCGGGACCATCGCGGCGATCTCGGCCCAGACCAATCTTCTGGCGCTCAACGCCACGATCGAGGCGGCCCGGGCCGGCGAAGCGGGCCGCGGCTTCGCCGTCGTTGCGGCGGAAGTGAAGATGCTCTCCGCGCAGACCGCGAAGGCGACGGACGAGATCCGCGCCCGGCTCGGCGGATTGCGCGAAGAGATGGCGGCGATGCAGGCCGCGGTGACGCGCAGCCGCGGCGCCGTCGAGACCGGCGCCGCCGCGATGGTGCGGGCCAATGTCCGGGTCGAGGCGGAGAGCGGCGCCGTCGCCACCGTGGCGGCCCAGATGCGTGAGGCCTCCGAGATCATGGGCCAGCAGATCCAGGCGACCGGCGAGATCGCCCGGAGCGTCGGCCGGATCGCCGAGGGCACCGACAAGGGCCGCCGGGAGATCGGCGATGCGCTCAGCCAGCTCGACCGGATCGAGGATCTCGGCCGCACCTTGCTCGACCGGCAGGCCGGCGACGACGCGGCGATGCGGCTCGCGCGCATCCCGGCCGATTGCGCCGCCTGGCGCCGGGCCATGGCGGCGACCCTCGTGGGGATGCGCTCGGTCGATACGCCCCCGGTCGGCATCCCGGCCGATCCGAGCCGCCCGGCCGCCGTGGAATCGGCCCTGACCCGGGCCCGCGACCTCGCCGCGTCCCTGGCCCGGCACATCCGCGCCCAGGCCTGGGACGAGGCGACCACGGCCTTCACCAGCTTCGAGGCGGCCCTGGTCGAGGCCAAGACGGCGGCCGGAGCCTGAGGCTCAGTCCGCGACCAGCCCGTCCAGGCGCATGCGGGTGATCAGGGCGACCTCCTCCAGGGCGGTCGCTTCCTCGTCGGCCGGGTCCCGGGCGAGCCGCACCTCGAAGGCGGCCAGGATCTCGGCCCGGCTGCGCCCGCGCACCGCGATGATGAACGGGACGCCGAACCGCGCCCGGTAGGCCGCATTCAGGCGGTCGAAGGCCGCGGCCTCCTCCGGCGTGATGCGGTCGAGGCCGGCGCTGCCCTGCTCGCGCGTCGATTCCGCCGTCAGGCTGCGGGCCCGGGCCTCCGGGCCGGCGAGTTCCGGGTGGTTGTTGAGGAAGGCGCGGCGCCGCTCCGCCGGGGCGGCGCGCACCGCCTGCATCATCGCGTCGTGCAGGGCGCCGACGCTGGCGAAGGGCCGGTGCGGCCAGGCGGTCTCCGCCACCCAGGGCGCGTGCTCGAACACGCCGCCGAGCAGCGCCACGAAGGCCTCCGCCTCCATCCGGTTGATCGCGGCGAGATCCGGCATGGTGTCAGCTGCCGCGATAGGTGGTGAAGCTCGCGGGCGCGCACAGCATCGGCACGTGGTAGTGCTGCCGGGCGTCGAAGATCGCGAAGCGCACCACCGGGTCGTCGATGAAGATGTCGGCCTCGGCCGTGCCCGGGCGCTGCCGGAAATAATCGCCGACGTGGAAGACCAGCTCGTACTGGCCGGTCCGGGCCTCGTCGGCCGGCAGGATCGGTGCATCGGTGCGCCCGTCCGCGTTGGTCACCGCGCTGCGCACCAGCCGCCACGTTTCACCGTCCAGAACCGAGAGCTCGATGCGTACCCCGGCGGCCGGGCGGCCGCGATCGGTATCGAGGACATGGGTCGAGATGCCGGCCATGGATGCGCAGTCCCGGTAGGGTTGGGCTCAGCTGCCGCGATAGTAGGAATAGCCCCAGGGCGTGAACAGCACCGGCAGGTGGTAGCGCTGGCGCGGATCGCGGATCTGGAAGCGGATCGGCACGCGGTCGAGGAAGTTGGGGCTCGGGAGCGCCACGCCGAGGGCGGCGAAATACGCCCCGACATGCAGCAGCACTTCGTAGCGGCCGGGCTTCAGCGCATCGTCGACCAGAAGCGGTTCGGCCGGACGACCATTGGCCGTCGTGGTGACCGTCTTGATCGGCCGGTACAGCTCGCCCTCGCGGATCGACAGGTCGCAGACGAGGCCAGCCCCCGGGGTGCCGTGGGCATTGTCGATCGCGTGCAGGGTCAGCCGGGGCCCGAGCCCGGTCTGCGAGGTCGGGGCCGCGGCGAGCGGCCCGGGCTGGGTGCCTGACGCGGGAGCAGCTCCGCTGGGCTGCGCCTGGGACGGCGTCCCGGCCACAGCCACGGCGCCGCCGAGGCCGAGCCCGCCGAGGCTCCGGCGGGTCAGGGCGATACGGTCCACGCCGGTCCCCCGCTCGTCCGCACCGAACGCCCCTCGCCCCGGGATACGGCGCGTTTCGGCCGCAGAGGGCGACAGAACCGGTGTGAAACGGATCGCGACCGCATTTCGCCTGCCCCTCGCGCCATCGACACGCCCGGTCTCGCAAAGGCCGAGCCAGCCGTCGACGGTCTCAGGGTGTCTCGGGGTCGGTCGGCGGGGGCGACGGTGCGGCATCGGCCTTCTTCCGGTCGCGCTCCTTGCGCAGTTCCCGCTCGGCCAGAAGCCAGAACTCGATCTCGAACCCCTCCGGCCGGTGATTGCGCTCCCACAACTCGTAGGCGCGCTCCCGGATCTGCTCGAACGGGATCGCGTCCGGCGCGCCCCTGTCCTCGGATCGGTTCGGGGGCGGGCGCGGGCCGCTCTCCGGAGCGCTGGGCTCCGGAGCGGACCGTATGTCGGGACCGGTTTCCGGCGCCTCGTCTTTCATCAGGAGGCCGGCCTGTCGAGATAGGCGGCGACGCTGGTGATGCGGCTTCCCACCATGGTCACGGCCTTGCGTAGCCGCTCCTCGCTGACGCCGAAGCGCTGCGCCCACTCCTCGCGCATCACCCGGTCGTAGATGTCGATATGCGTCTTGCCTCTGAACTCGGTGGACATGGTTCGCACGCTCTGGATTGCTGGTCAGCCGCGGCCGGGCCGGGCTGTCTCAAGGGACAACCGGAGAGGGCGGGATCGGTTGCCAGGCATCGTTCGATCGGACGGCGCCTTCGGATTGCGGAGGCAGCGGCGGGCAAGCCCTCGGTCGTCGGCCGCCTGAACCGGCCTCGATCCGGATGCCGGCGCCCGTCGAAGACGTCGTATTTTTGGACGATCGGTCTTCCGGTTCGTCACCCGGCGCTGCCCCCAACCGGGCGGCGCTCGGCCGGCGCTTCCTCCGCGCGGACCGACTCGCACAGGAAGGGCGATGGCGGGGCCTCGACGCCGCGCCAGCGGGCATAGGCCCATGGGCGATACCAGGCGGCCCCATCCGGAAGGCGGTCGGGCACGAGATCGATACCGTGCGTACCGAACGGGCCGCAGCGGCAGATCCGCGAGAAGCCCATCCAGGCCCCCGGCCAGACCCCGTGCCGGGCGATCGCCTGGTCGGTATATTCGGAGCAGCTCGGCCAGTGCCGGCACTGGCGGCCGATCAGGCCCGACAGGGTGAGCTGGTAGGTGCGAATCGCCCAATGCGCGGCGCGGCGGACCATCGGGCTCTACGCGGCCGCCTGACGCTTGGCGGCGATCTGGTCGAGGGCGTCGACCACCGCGTCGAAGGTCAGCAGGGTCGAGGCGTGCCGCGCCTTGAAATCCCGCACCGGCTCCAGGACCGCGAGATCCGCCCAGGCCCCCCCGGGGGCTGGGCCGTTCTCCTTCAGCATCGCCCGCATGGATTCGCGGACATTGCGCAACTCCTCCGCGCTGGCGCCGACCACGTGGCGGCCCATCAGCGACGAGGAGGCCTGGCCCAGGGCGCAAGCCCGGACCTCCTGGGCGAAATCGGCCACGCGGCCGTCCTCGCCCAGGACGAGGTCGACCGTCACCGTCGAGCCGCACAGGCGGGAATGCGCGGTGGCGCTGGCGTCCGGCCGTTCCAGGCGTCCCAGCCGCGGGATATCGGCGGCCAGTTCGAGGATACGGCGGTTATAGATGTCGTCGAGCATCGGGGCCTCGGCCGGGTGCGTCATCCGATCGGGCTTTTGCCCATCGGGATTCTGCCGCGCGACGCGTGCATTGCGTGTTGCCGCGCGAACAATGATATAGGCCGCATGCGGTCGCTTCGCGAGGAGGCGGCTCGTCGACCAGGGTCGCGCCCACGGCCAAGGTAGTTCCCACGGCTCAAGTCCAACCGGGGCGCCGGCTCGAAGCTGTTTCGAGCCCGGGATCTCCCTCTCAGCCCGACGCGATCCGACGATGTATGCCAAGCCTGATAGCACCACGATGAAGTCCCGTGTGGCGCGGGCCGGAGATGCCATGGATGCCGCGCTTAAATCACTGTCCTACCGGGGTGAGGGAAACGGTCTGGACCGTGGCGGCCTCGATGGGCGAGATCTGGGACAGAGTCTGACGGGTATGCGCAACGACAACCGCCCGGTCGATGACGGCCGCCCCGCTCCGGTCGAGATCGCGCCCGAGCCCGCCTCCGCCACCCGCGTGCCCGACGGCATCGAGACCGGCCGGCCGAGCCGCGCCGAGGCCGAGGCCGCCGTGCGCACGCTCCTGCGCTGGGCCGGCGACGACCCGAACCGCGAGGGCCTGCGCGACACGCCGGCCCGGGTCACCAAGGCTTTCGGGCAGCTGTTCGGCGGCTACGAGATGGACGCCGAGGCCCTGCTGGCCCGGGTCTTCGAGGAGGTCGAGGGCTATTCGGACATCGTGCTGGTGCGCGACATCCCGTTCTACTCCCATTGCGAGCACCACATGGTGCCGTTCATGGGGCTCGCCCATATCGCCTATTACCCGACCCGCGGCGTCGTCGGGCTCTCGAAGCTCGCCCGCGTGGTCGACACCTTCGCGCGCCGCCTCCAGACGCAGGAGACGATGACCGCCCAGATCGCCGACGTGATCGAGAGCATCCTCAAGCCCCGCGGCGTCGCCGTGATGGTCGAGGCCGAGCATCTCTGCATGGCGATGCGCGGCGTGCAGAAGGCCGGCGTCTCGACCATCACCAGCCAGTTCCGCGGCGTGTTCAAGGACGACGCCAGCGAGCAGGTGCGCTTTCTCACGCTGGTGCGCGGCGGGACCAAGTAACCGCGGGCCGGATCGCCCGATCGGGCGGCCACCGTCACGCGGTCTTCATCGATCAGCCTACACGCAATAGCCTCGACGCAGCTTTACCGGACTCGCTTCTGCCGCCATGACCGCAAGCGACATCGCTTTCGATCCCCCCGGCACCCGGGCCGAGGTCGAGGAAGGCACGACCTTCACCCCGCGCTTCGACCGGGACGGCCTGGTCACCTGCATCGCGGTCGACGCCCATGACGGGCGGGTGCTGATGCTCGCCTACATGAACGCCGAATCGCTGGCCCGGACCATCGCCACCGGCGAGGCCTGGTACTGGTCGCGGTCCCGGCAGGAGCTCTGGCACAAGGGCGCGACCAGCGGGCAGATCCAGCGCGTCGTCGAGATGCGGGTCGATTGCGACCAGGACGCGCTGCTGATCCGCGTCGAGGTCGGCGGCGACGGCGGCTGCTGCCACACCGGCCGCCGCGCCTGCTTCTATCGCCGGGTCGTCCGCGGGCCGGATGGCGCCGTCGCCCTGGAGGCGGCCGGGACATGAGCTCGTCCCTTGCCTTGCAGTGGCAAGAGTGTCCGGCCGTCCCCCATTTCCTTCCCGGCACCGTCGAGCCGATCCGTCCCCCGCCCAGCGCCGGCCCCCGCATCGGGCTGGCGCTGGGCGGCGGCTCGGCCCGGGGCTGGGCCCATATCGGGGTGATCCGCGCCCTCGAGGAAGGGGGCATCCATCCCACCGTGGTGGCAGGCTGCTCGATCGGCGCCGTGGTCGGCGCCTGCTACGCCGCCGGCCGCCTCGACCGCCTGGAATCCTTCGCCCGGGAGCTGACACGGCGCCGGGTGGTCCGGCTGATCGACCCGCGCTTTCCCGGTTCCGGGCTGATCGCCGGCAACCGCCTGCGCCGGCGGCTGTTCGCCGATCTCGGCACGCGCCGAATCGAGACCCTGCCGATCCGCTTCGGCTGCGTCGCGACGGAGTTCGGCAGCGGCCTGGAGGTGAGCCTGACCGAGGGCCCGACGGTCGAGGCGGTGCGCGCCTCCTACGCGATCCCCGGCCTGTTCCCGCCCGTGACCCATGAGGGGCGGGTGCTGATGGACGGGACGCTGGTCAACCCGGTGCCGGTGGCGCTCGCCCGCACGCTCGGGGCCGACCTCGTGATCTGCGTGAACCTCAACGGCGATACCGGCGGCCCGGTGGTGCACGAGGTGCCGACCCCGGCTCCGCGGCGCAGCTTCCTGCAGCTGATCCGCGCGCGCCTGCCCGGCTTCGAGCCCCAGGAGCCGGAGATCCCGGTGCCGGGCATCGCCCGGGTGGTGCTCGGCGCCTTCAACATCACCCAGGACCGGATCTCCCGGGCGCGGCTGGAGCGCGATCCGCCGGACGTGGCGATCGGGCCGGATGTCGCCGGTTTCGGCCTGTTCGACTTCCATAAGGCCGACGAGGGGATCGCGATCGGTTACCGGGCGGCCCGGGCGGCCCTGCCCCGGATCCGCGCCGTCGTGAACGGCGCGGCCGCGCGGGCCTAGGGACCCATCCGGCTAAGCAATTGCCGGGCCTCGGAAAAAGACGGCGCCCGATCGAGCGCACGGTCGGCCGGTTTCGCGCCAGGATCGTCACGCGGTTGTCGCAGCCGGTTGCGATGGGCCCTCATCGACCTAGAGGGCTTCCAATGTATTCGAGCCGCCGCCAGATCCTTCTCTCCGGGGGGGCCAGCCTCGTCGGGATGGCGACCGGCCTGGCCCGTCCCGGCCTGAGCCGGGCCGCCGACCGGCCGCTCCTCAGCCACGGCCTCCAATCCGGCGATGTCGGCACCGATTCCGCCGTGGTCTGGGCCCGCTCCGACCGGCCGGCCCGGGCGATCATCGAGTGGGCAACCACCGAGAGCTTCGCCGAGATCCGCGGCGGGGTCTTCGCCGACGCGCTGCCCGAGAGCGACGGCACCGTCAAGGTGGCGCTGACCGGGCTGCCGCCGGGTCAGGACGTGTTCTACCGGGTCCGGCTCCAGGACGTCGCCGCGCCGACCATCGTCGGCCCCGCGCAAGTCGGCCGGTTCCGCACAGCGCCGGCGGACAAGCGCTCGGTCTCGTTCTGCTGGTCGGGCGACACGGTCGGCCAGGGCTGGGGCATCGACGAGGCCCGCGGCGGCATGACGATCTACTCGGCGATCCTCAAGAACCGGCCGGACTTCTTCATCCATTCCGGCGACACGATCTACGCCGACGGGCCGATCCAGTCCGAGGTGAAGCTCCCGGATGGCAGCCTCTGGCGCAACCGCGTCACCGAGGAGGTGTCGAAGCCCGCCGAGTCGCTCGCCGAGTTCCGCGGGCGCCACAAGTACAACCTCACGGACCGGAACGTGCTGGCGATGAACGCCGCGGTGCCGATCCTGGCCCAGTGGGACGACCACGAGGTCACCAACAACTGGTGGCCGGGCGAGCCGCTCACCCGGGCCGAGCACCTGAAGAAGAAATACGCCGACCCGAACGTGCTCGCGCTGCAGCTGCGCGCGGCCCGGGCGTTCCACGAATACATGCCGATGCGCTTCGAGCCGGCCGAGCCCGGTCGGGTCTACCGCAAGATCGCCTACGGCCCCCTGGTCGACGTGTTCATGCTCGACATGCGCTCCTACCGGGGCCCGAACGGCGAGAACCTGCAGAAGGAATACGGTCCCGACGCGTATTTCCTCGGGCCGCAGCAGATCGCCTGGCTGAAGCGGGCGCTCACCGAGTCGCGCGCCACCTGGAAGGTGATCGCCGCCGACATGCCGCTCGGCCTCGTGGTGACCTACGACGTCGACCGCGATTTCGGCTCGGAGGCGGTGGCGCAGGGCGACGGACCGCCGCTCGGGCGCGAGCTGGAGATCGCGGACCTGCTGCGCTTCATCAAGCAGTCCAAGATCCGCAACACGGTGTGGCTGACCGCGGACGTGCACTACACGGCCGCGCATTACTACGACCCCAACAAGGCGCAGTTCCAGGATTTTGACCCGTTCTGGGAGTTCGTCTCCGGGCCGCTCCACGCCGGCACCTTCGGGCCCAACGCCCTCGACAACACGTTCGGCCCGCAGTTGCGCTACGTGAAGGCCCCCGAGAAGGGCCAGGTGAACCTGTCGCCGGCCGCCGGCTATCAGTTCTTCGGCCATGTCGCGGTGGACGGCACCACCGAGCAGATGACCGTCACCCTCAAGGACGCGGCCGACACCGATCTCTGGCACGTCACCCTCGACCCCGCGAAGGCCTGAGGGACGCGGCGCGCCGGCCGGACCTTCGCCTCCGGCCGGCGAATCCCCCTAGGCCGTGGTGATGTAGTCGCGCAGGGCCTGGTGCTCCGCCTCGACGGTGGCGATGCGGCGCGCGACCACGTCGCCGATCGAGATCAGGCCAGCGAGACGGCCGTTCTCGCAGACCGGGACGTGGCGGAAGCGCCCCTCGGTCATGAGGCCCATCACCTCCTCGATCGTGGTGCTCTTGCCGCAGGTGGTGACGTCGGCGGTCATGTGGTCCGAGACCGGCGCGTCGAAGGTCGCGCCCCCGTGGCGCGCGAGCGCCCGCATGATGTCGCGCTCGGAGATGATGCCGGCCACCGACCCATCGGCATGCGCGACCACGAGGGCACCGATCCGCTTCTCGGCCAGGATCTGGATCACCTCCTCGAGGGTCTTGTCGGGGCTCACGGTGACGACGGAGCTGCCCTTCTCGGCGAGGATGCGTGCGACGGTCATGGCTCTCTCCCTGTGACGCGGTGCGTGCGCCGTCAGCCGCGGCGCCTTCGTTACGCTGTCGTCCGGGTTGACCCCGGCTCGTTCACATTATGGCGAGTGTGTGACCGAACCGCCGCGTTGGCAAGGTGCTCAGATCCGGGCGGTTTCGCGCCGGTCCAGAAACGGGAACAGCAGAAAGCCCGCGATGAAGCCGCCGAGATGCGCGTCCCACGCGATGGCGGCGTTCTCGCCCACGAGCGGCACGCTCACGAGCCCGAACAGCAGGTTGGTCACGAGCCAGATCGCCAGGAAGGCCACCGCGGTCCGGTTGCGCAGGAGTTCGGGGATCGTCTCGGCCGGCCGGTGCGGCGGCAATTGCCAGGGCTGCCCGGTATAGCCGGAGGCGGGGGGCTGGAACACGAAACGGGCGGCCGCCGCCATCAGGGCCGAGATCCCCGCCGAGGCGCCCACCAGCGGCCCGGCGCTCAAGGGATCGACCATCACGTGCAGCAGGCCGCCAGCCACCGTGCCGGCCAGCGCGATCAGGCCATAGCGCCAGGCGCCGCAGCGCCGGGCCACGGGCGACCCGAAGGCGGCGAGCCACACGCTGTTGAAGATCACGTGCATCCAGGAGCCGTGCAGCAGGGCGTAGGTGCCCAGGGTCCAGGGCTGCAGCGCGTGCTCGGAGGTGATGTAGCGGGCGAACGCCTCGCGGGCGGCCTCCATGTCCGGGTCGCCGGCGCCGGCCGCCGCCTGGATCACGTCGGCGGCCTTCCCGGGATCGAACCATACCGTCCAGCGGGCGGGCACCAGGGCGAGGTCGAGGACGACCCGGATGTCGACGGTGTCCGGCAGCACGAACTCGCGCAAGGCCTGGATCGCCATCAGCAATCCGATCGAGAGCGTCACCACCCCCGGCATGTTGAACACGGGCACGCGGCTCTGGCGCGGGAATTCGGGGGAGGCATCCATCCCGGCACCATGTCGGGGCTCTAGGGGGTCGGGCAAGTCCCGGCGACGTATTGAAGCCTTTTCAGGTGACGTTCGGCTGTGGTCGGGTCATCGCGGACGTCCATAGGCGGACATCGGATTGCCGGCATCGGACGCAGATACGCGATCCGAAGCCGACGCACACCGTGACATTATGGCGTTTGACGCCATAATGGCCTTCTGGCATTCTTTCGGCGTGACTGCCGTTCTCGTCATTGCCGACAAAGTGATCTTCGATGACGGCGCGATCCAGGAAATCGTCGTCTGGCAGGTGCCGACGCCTGTTCCGCCGACCGAACACGGCTTCAAGTATCGGTTGTTCTACGGTTTTCCCGGACAACGCCTCATAGGCTACGACAACGAGCGCGGGAAAGGCGATCATCGCCACCGCGAAGGCGTTGAGGAGCCCTATCACTTTCGAGGCTGGGAAGAACTCATCGACGACTTCCTGACGGATGTGGCACGGATGAGGAGACGGAGATGACGGATGTCCTCCTGCATGTCGGGCACGACCCTGCGGCTACGAAGGCCCGCTTTCTCGAAGCGATCCGCCGCGCCGAGGCCGGTGCTGCCCCGCGTGAGCGACACATCACGTTCGAGACGTGGGATGGCCTGGCCAAGGTTCTGAGCGGCAAGCGCCTGGAACTGCTGCGCCACGTCTACCAGCATCCTGCGGCGTCCGTCGCCGAACTCGGGCGGGCACTCGGCAGGGATTACAAGCGGGTCCACGAGGACGTGGAGATCCTGACGGTCGCCGGCCTGCTCGAGCGAACCGAGGGCGGCGTGCGCGCCGCCTACGATGAAATCCGCACCGTGATCAGCCTGAAGCCGGCCGCGTAGACCGTCCTGCGCCGGGCTCGCGTCCCAGAACCGTCCCGCGTCGGCCGGCACGGCGTATGCGCCGGGAGCCTCAGATCGCCCCGGATCGCCGGCCCGTCCCACGCGGATGTGCCAGGTTGATCCGGGGACGGACACCAGGCGTATCGATTCGGGACTCCGATGAAACATCCCACGAGCCGCATGCTCCATGCCTATTGGGAGCGCCTGCGCGGCGAGCGCGCCGCGCCCGAGCGCTCCGAGATCGAGCCGGGCGAGATCCGGCATCTGCTGGCCGACAGCCTGATCCTGGAACTCGACATGGCCACGCGCTCGGCCACGGTCCGGCTCGCCGGCACGCGGGTCTGCGCCCTCTACGGCCGCGAGCTGAAGGGCGAGACCTTCGCCAGCCTGTGGGGGTCGGAGGCGCCCGATCCCTGGCGCATCGTCGACATCGTCGCCAGCGACACCCTGGGCGTGGTGGCGGGCCTGCGCGGCCTGAACACGGCCGGCGAGGCGGTGGACCTCGAGCTGCTGCTGCTACCGCTGCGCCATCGCGGGCGCATGCAGGTCCGGGCGCTCGGGACCCTGAGCCTCGACAGCACGCCCCATTGGATCGGCCTGCGCCCCCTGGTGGAGGCGGAGACCACCTCCTTGCGCATCCTGCCCGGCCGCAGGATGGAGGCCGCTCCGCCGGCGCGATCGGCCCTCAGGGGGCCGGCCGGCTTTCCCGGTCCGGTGCGCCGGGGCCATCTTCTCGTGCATGCCGGCGGGCGGGCCTGACACCGCGAGCCGAAACCTGAATTCAGGACGTCCGGCACGGGTTTTTACGAACGGATATCGCAGGCGATCGGCATAAGAATCGACATGGACAGGTCAGCCCTGATCCAATGGTCGCGCACGACAGAAAAATCCGTCCCGCGGCGGATATTGCCGAAGCGGGAAAAAGGCTTTCGTAACAGTCCGGGTCTAGCCTGCGATGACGATTATCGCGGCGAGGAGCCCATCCCGGTATGATCGCGGTCGAGGCCACCGCTGGAACGGAAGCGGGCCGCGGGGTCAGCCGTGGGCGCGACGCCGCCGACCAACGCCGCCACCAGCGCGTGCGGGTCGCCGTGCTCGGCCGCTACATGCTGGCCGACCGCCGGGAATATCCGTGCCAGACCGAGGACATGTCGCCGGGCGGCGTCCGGCTGACCTGCGCGGTGGTGGGCGAGATCGGCGAGCGCGTGGTGCTCTACCTGGAGCATATCGGCCGGATCGAGGGCGTCATCGCGCGTCACAGCGCGGGCGGCTTCGCCGTCCAGCTCAACGCGACGCCGCGCAAGCGGGACAAGATCGCCTCGCAGCTGACCTGGCTCGCCAACCGGGAGATCCTGGGCCTGCCCGAGGGCCGCTCCCACGAGCGTCTCGTGCCGACCCATATGGCGGTGACCCTGCGGGTCGAGAGCGGGCGGGAGATCCAGGCCCGGCTGATCGACATCTCGATGTCGGGCGTGGCCATCGCCAGCTCGGCGACGCTGCCCCTCGGGGCGGCCGTGACGGTGGGCAGCACCCCCGGGCGGCTGGTGCGCTACTTCGAGGGCGGCTTCGGCGTTCAGTTCCTGCTGCCGCTCTCCCCCGACCGCTTCCATGCCGGGATGACGCTGTAGGGTCTTCCCCCCGGGCGTCTCAGATCTTCTTCGCGAGCTGAGCCGCGGTCTCCTCGGCCGGGCGCGAGAGGTCGAGCGCGCCGAGGAAGCGGTTCTGCGCGTCCATCACGTAGACGATCGCGGTGTGCTCCATCGTGTAATCGCCATCCTTGCCGGGCACCTTGCGGGCATAGGCGCGATACGCCTTCTCGGTGGCGACCACCTGCTCGGGGCTGCCGGTGAGCCCGGTGATGCGGGGATCGAAGCTCGACAAGTAGGTCTTCAGGCTCGCCGGGTCGTCGCGCTCCGGGTCGACGGTGACGAAGGCGACGCGCATGCGCTCGGCCTTCGGCCCGAGGGCGGCGAGCACGTCCGAGACCTGCTGCAGCGTCGTCGGGCACACGTCCGGGCAATGGGTGAAGCCGAAGAACACGAGGTGCGGCGCACCGGTGAAATCCCGCTCGGTGACGGTGCGGCCGTTCTGATCGATCAGCGTGAACGGGCCGCCGACACCGGGAACGCCCACCGGCGCCCGGTCCGGCATGAAGGCGAACACCGCCGCCCCGGTCAGGCCGACGAGGCCGAGGCAGAAGGCGAGGAGCGGGATCAGGGCGCGGCGCATCTCTTCGGACTCCGACCTCCGTGCTGCGGCTGGCACAGCACGGAACGGCGCGCGAAGGCAAGCCGGCTCGCCTGGGACCTGATGTCAGGGCTTGAACGTCAGGGCTTGGCGGCGGGCTCTCCGGCGGGCGGGGCGGCCGCGGCGCCCTTCGGCGGTTCCTTGCCGAGATAGATGTATTCCGGCGCGGCCTTCAGCTGATCCTTGGTCGTGTCGATGCGGGCCTGGAGCGTCTTGTCGTCGGTCCGGTCGAGCTTCATCACCGACGGGTCGACGGCCACGTACTTCGAGCCGATCCCCAGGAAGCCGCCAACGCCGATGATCCAGGCCTTCACGCTGCCCTTCTGGTCGAGGACGAAGTCGGCGATCTGCCCGATCGTGTCGTTGGCCGCGTTGGTGACGTTGGCCCCGATCAGCTTGCTGGCGACCATGTCGTCGGGGGTCTGGGCCACGAAGGTCGGGCGCAGGTTGTCGGCCATGGTGGCCGGCTGACCGGGGACCGGCGTCGCCGGCGCGCCGGCATTCGGGGTCGGGCTGGCACTCTGCGCCGCGGCGGTTGCGAGGCCGGCCAGCAGAAGGGCCGAGGCGAGGAACGGAGTGCGCATCGGGTCAGGACTTTCGGACAGGGATCGCAAACGAAGGTGGCGCCGCCTTAAGCCTTTGGCGCAGCGTAAGTTCCGCCGATTTTCATCGCGTCGCGCCGATTGCGTGCCCCTTTGCCGGCTGCGCGTCCGCGACCTGGGACTCGGCGTTCGGCGGCATCACCATCGCGAGCGTCGCGTTCATGCGTGCCGAGAGCCACGCCACGAAGCGGCTCGCCCGCTCGTCCCGGTCGATCGGATGGGCCGAGAGGGCGACGTATTGCGTGCCGTCCGGCCGGAACCCGCAGGGGCCGCACAGGCGCCCGGCCGCCAGATCGCGCCCGACCATGTGGATCGAGGCCAGGGCGACGCCCTGCCCGGCCAGAGCCGCCTCGATCGCCAGGTAGAAATGTTCGTAGGTCATATCCGCGGTGCAGGCGATCGCCGGACGGTTCAGGCGCGTCCAGGCCGCCCAGGCATCGGGCCGGCTGCGGGTATGGAGGGCTGGCAGGTGGAACCGGCCCGGATCCGCCTCGATTCTCGACAGGGCCTCCGGGCTGCAGACCGGTCCCATCGCCTCGTCGCAGATCACCCGGGCATGCAGCGTGCCGTCGATCGCGAAGTCGTTCCGGCGGATGGCGAGATCGACATGGTCCCGCCGGAAATCGATGCGTCCCCCGGCCGCCAGCACGCGCACCTCGATCCCGGTATCCTGCAGGAACGCGCCGAGGCTCGGGATCAGGAATTTCAGGCACAGGGTCGGCTCGCAGGACACGATCAGCGGTTGCCGGGGCTCCCCGGCGCGGAAGTCGGCGAGCGCATCCTCCAGGTCGCCGAAGATGCCCCGCAGCCGGGCGGCCAGCACGCGTCCCCGCTCCGTCAGGAACACGCCCCGGTTTCTGCGGACGAACAGCGCCGCGCCGAGATCCGCCTCGAGGTTCTTGATCTGCTTGCTGACGGCGCCGTGGGTGACGTGAAGCTCCTCCGCGGCCCGGGTCAGGCTCCCGTGGCGGGCGGCCGATTCGAACACCCGCAATGCGCCGAGTTGCGGCAGGCGCGCGCGCATGGGGTCCGGGGCATCCATACGGTGAGTTTTCCTCACGCTTCCCGGTGAGAGCAACTCGATTTTTTCACTCCGGCGCCCGTGCTTCCATGAGCCGACCGCAGCGACCGCAGGACATCCGGTCCCGGTCCGGCAACCGCGAGACCCCAGCCATCCGCGTCGGCGACGATGCGCGGCCGGGCCCGCGATCCTTGAGGAGTCCGCGATGGAGCAGGCCGCTCTGATCGTCCCCGTCGTCTGGCTGGCCGTGCTGAGCCCCGGCGCCGATTTCGCCATGGTGTCGCGCAACAGCTGCCTGTACGGCCGTCAGGCGGGCCTCGCGGTCAGCACCGGGATCGCGATCGCGTGCTGGTTTCACGTCGCCTACGCGATCCTCGGGATCGCCCTGATCGAGCGCACGCTCCCCAACGCCTTCGGCCTCATCAGGATCCTGGGCGCCGCCTATCTGATCTACATGGGCGTCTCGATGGTCCTGCGCCGCCGGGCGGCCGAGCCGGATGCCGCCGGACCGCCCGCCACCTTCAGCGCGCGCGGCGTCGTCACCGGCCTGCTGACCAACGGACTCAATCCGAAGACATCCATCTTCGTGATCAGCATCTACAGCCAGGCGCTGGGCCCGGACGCGCCGTTGCGGCAGCAGATCGCCTGGGGATTGTTCATCTCGCTGTCCCACCTGGCGTGGTTCGCCCTGGTCTCGTCGTACCTCTCCAAGCCGGGCGTCCGCGCTTTCGTCCTGCGCCGCCAGATCCTGTTCAACCGGGCGATCGGCGTCGTCCTCACGCTGTTCGGGACGATGCTTCTGTACGTCAACCAGCCGGGCGGCATGCTGTAGCCCGGGCCGGGAGCGCGCCGCTTTGACGGCGGGGCGCCGGCCGATCACAAGCCTGGCCCCATGCTGCGCCTCGTCCTCTACCAACCCGACATCCCACAGAACACCGGCACCATGCTGCGGATGGCCGCCTGCCTCGGGCTGGCGGTCGAGATCGTCGAGCCCGCGGGCTTCGACGTCTCGGACCGGCACCTGCGCCGCTCGGGCCTCGATTACCTCGACCACGTGGCGATCACCCGGCACCGCTCGTTCTCGGCCTTCGAGGCCTGGCGGGCCGAGGCCGGCCTGCGGCTGGTGCTCGCCACCACGGCGGGCGCCCGGCCCCACACGGATTTCGCCTTCCGCCCGGACGATTGCGTCATGGTCGGTCGTGAATCGGCCGGCGTGCCCGACGCCGTCCACGCGGCCGCCGATGCGCGGGTGGTGGTGCCGATCCGGGCGGGCCTGCGCTCGCTCAACGTCGCGGTCGCGGCCGCGATGATCGCCGGCGAGGCCCTGCGGCAGACCGGCGGGTTCGAACCGGATCGCGGCAAGCCGGCTTGATAGGGGCGGGCCGCCGGCAGCACCCGCGCCGCCAGCCCGGGAGACGCGCCGCATGACCGAACCCGCCCCCTACAGGCCCTCCCGGCGCCACGCCGATCTTGGCCCGGCCTTCTACGATCCCGTGGCGGCCGCGCGCTTCCCCGCGACGACCCTGCGCTACCGCAACCAGGCCTGGGCCGCGCGCGTCGGCCTCGCCGGCCTCTCGGAGGCGGACTGGATCGGCCATTTCGGCCGGTTCGAGCCGCTGCCCGGCAGCTTCGAGACGCCGCTGGCGCTGCGCTACCACGGCCACCAGTTCCGCTCGTACAATCCCGAACTCGGCGACGGTCGCGGCTTCCTGTTCGCGCAGGTGCACGACCTCAAGGACGGGCGGCTGCTCGATCTCGGCACCAAGGGCAGCGGCACGACGCCGTGGTCGCGCGGCGCCGACGGACGGCTCACCCTCAAGGGCGGCGTGCGCGAGGTTCTGGCCTCGGCGCTGCTGGAAGCGCAGGGCGTCGACACCTCGAAGAGCTTCAGCCTGATCGAGACCGGCGAGGATCTCGTGCGCGGCGACGAGCCTTCGCCAGCCCGCTCCAGCGTGCTGGTGCGGCTCTCCCACGGGCATATCCGGATCGGCACCTTCCAGCGCTTCCGGGCGCTCGGCGAGCCCGACAACATCGCCCGGCTGCTCGACCACACGATCGCGACCCACCGGCCCGAGCTCTGGCGCGACAGCCTGGAGGACCGGGGCGTCGCCTTCCTGGAGGATGTGGTCGCCCGGGTCGCCCGTCTCGGCGCGCAATGGGCGGCGGCGGGCTTCGTCCACGGGGTGCTCAACACCGACAACATCAACGTCACCGGCGAGAGCTTCGATTACGGCCCCTGGCGGTTCCTGCCGCATTACGACCCGGACTTCACCGCCGCCTATTTCGACGAGACCGGCCTCTACAGCTTCGGCCGCCAGCCGGAGGCGCTGTTCTGGAACCTCGCCCGGCTGGCCGACTGCCTCCTGACGCTGGCCCCGCAGGCGCGGCTCGAGGGCGCCCTGTCAGGTTTCGGCCCCGCCCTGCAGGAGGCCTTCGCGAAGGCCCTGTTCGGCCGGCTGGGCTTGGCGGAGGCGTCGCGACCCGAGACCGACCGGCTGGTCTCGGCGGTCTGGCAGTTCCTGGCCGAGACCCGCGCGCCGTTCGAGCAGTTCTTCTTCGACTGGTACGGCGGCCCGGCGAGCGCCGGGCGTGCGGAGGCCGGCCCGAGCGCCCACCATTACCGGTCGGAGGCCTTCGCGCCGGTGCGGGCGGCGCTCGACGCGCTGGCCCCGGCCCCGGGGGCGCGGCTCGACCATCCCTATTTCGCGGGCGCGCCCTGCACGATGCTGATCGAGGAGGTCGAGGCGCTCTGGGCGCCGATCGCGGAGGCCGACGATTGGTCGCTGTTCGCCGCCAAGCTCGCCGCGGTGGCGCAGATGGCCGAGGCCTGCGGCACGTCGCCCGCGGCAGCGGCCTGAGCCTCCTCGTCCGCCAGCCGTCGGCGCTCCTCGGCGTAGCCCCCCGCGATGGCCATATCGACGAGGCGGCGGGTCAGCCGGAAGGCCAGCCAGAACAGGACGAGGCAGACGGCAGTCGCGGCGGCGGCCTTGAGCGGGTCCACGGGACTCCTCGAACAATCTCCCCTATGTCGGGGGCGCCCCTCTTAGAGCCGCCCTGGACCGCGTTGCAATTGGACTTGGCTCCAAGGTCGTCTCCGACAGGGCCCCCAGCCCCGCGCCAACGCCGAACCGGGGCTGGTCCGGCGGCGGGCGTTCTCGAATTCAGGCAGGTGCCGTTGCGCGAGACCTTCCACATCGAAGTCCTCGGTCCCGAGGCGGACGAGGTCCAGACGCGGATCTCCGTGCGCGTCGGCAGCCTGGAGACCGCCCAGGAGCGGGCCCTGCGCCTGTTCGCTCGGGCCCGGGTCCCCCAGCGCTCCGGCGAGCCGGCCCAGGCCGTGCGGGTGATCGACGGCGCCGGCCGCGAGGTGTTCTTTCGCAGCCGCTTCGACTCGGCCGATTGAACCGGCCGATGCGCGCCGCCCTGATCCTGCCCGGGCTCGTCCTGCTCACCGGCGTGCTGTTCCTGCGCAGCTACACCCTGGCGCCGGCCCCCGACCGGCGCGGCGGCACGACGCTCCAGCTGACCTGGCCGAACCGCCCGGTCTTCGGCAGCCCGCGGGCCGACTGCCTCGGAACGCCCGCGGACGAGCCGGTCGTCCCCTGCCTGATCGCCTCGGTCAATCGGGCTCGGGGCGAGGGCATAGCGCTGATCCAGCTGCCGTTCTGCGCGACCTGCTACGCCCTGTCCGAGCGGATCGCCCGCATCGGCCGCGACGAGGCGGCAGTGCAGGCCCGACTCACGCAGATCGCCCGCTTTGGCTGGTGAGGCGCGCTCGGGCTGTCAGAAGCGGCCGACGCACCCGCCCCAACCACAGTCCGGACGCGCCGCGTTCAACGGCGGGCGCGGGGCTTGCCCCGAGAGACGGGTGCGTGATCGCATTGCAGCAGCTACGCCCAAGGCGTACATTAGCGCATGGATTTCGACTGGTCGGATGCGAAGGAAGCGGAGGTCCGCGCCGAGCGCGGCCACGGCTTCCGCGTTCCGAGCCGGATCTTCGCAGGCCGAACCGTCGAGTGGGAGGATGACCGCGACGATTACGGTGAGATCCGCATGGTCGCAGTCGGCCGGGTTGAACGCCGATACTGGACGGTCGTCTACACGGACCGCGAGGACGCAACGGGACCCTACCGCTGGATCATCGCCGCTTGGCCGTCCGAGAAATGGGAACAGCAACGATGGCACGCAGGAGCCTAGAGGATCTCATGGCCGGAGAGGTGGATCTCGATGTCGAGAAGCTCGCGGCCACCACCGACGAAGATATCCGCGGCTACAAGGCCCAGGACGGATTCGCCGATATGCCGTCCGGGCCGGCGCGTCCCGTCCTCGCGCCGGCCGAGGTGCGCACGCGGCTGGGCCTGACGCAGGAGGCGTTCGCCCGCGCCCTGCAGATCCCGGTAGCGACCCTGCGGAACTGGGAGCAGAACAGGAAGCTACCCGACCCCGCGGCCCGCTCGTTGCTGAACGCAGTAGCCCGGGAACCGGAAGCTGTTTTGCGCGCTCTCGGCTCGCCGGTCGCGGCACCGGCGAAGAGGCTGTCCCGATAGCATTGCGGCAGCGAGGCGAAGCAGGCCGCCGGGATCGCGCGTCTACGCGGGCAAGATTTTCGTCATCCAGATATAGGAATGGCCCGGCGGCAAATCGTCCATCCGACCAATCTCGACATACCCAAATCTCTTATAGAATTCCGGCGCCTGAAACGTCATCGTGCCGAGTCGGAACTTGATACATCCGCGTTTGCGGGCCTCCTGTTCGGCCTCGGTCAATAGCCGGGTTCCGATGCCTCGGCCGCGATGTTCTTCCCTCACCCACAGCATCGCGATTGCGAACCAATCCCACTGGATAAAGCCTTGGAGCCCGCCCAGCACAGTTCCTTGATCGTCGCGACAGATGAACCACACCGGTTTCGTCGGATCGGGACCGTTGTGCAACGCATTGAACGCATTCAGCCCATCTTCGACGATCTTGGCCGCCGCGTCGGCTTCTGTGCTAATCGTGATGGTGATTGCAGTCATTGTAAGCGTCCGAGGTGAAAAATTCGAACACCGACGCGCGGAGTGTTGCTCTCACCGATAGGATCGGAAGGGTTTCGGGTCGAGATTTGCCGCTTCAGGCGAGCGAGAAGATAGCCCTTATTCCTCACACGATGACCCGCGGCTGCGGAACGGCTCACGCAGATCGCCCGCTTCGGCTGGTGAGGCGGGCCCGGGCCACACGCTCGCGGGCGCGCTCCAGGGTTCGGGCCAGGGGGAACAGCGGGTCGCGCCCGGCCTCGACCAGGAGGTGGGCGATCGGGCGCCGCTCCGTCCAGAAGGTCGAGCCGAGGGCGAAGTCCGGCGGGGCGCAGGAGTCGATCCGGTCGATGTCCTCCCCGGCCAGGACCGCCTCGGTCAGGCGGTGGACGAGCTGCACCCCGGGGGCGGCCTCCGGGTCGGCCTCGTCGTGGGCGATCTTGAGCACCCAGGCCTCGGGGCCGGTGAGCGGCAGGATCGCGGAAGCGAGGATCCGGTCGTCCCGGCGCAGCCGGGCGACGCGTACGCGCCCCTCGGCCCCGAGATCGGCCAGGGTGGCGCGCAGGAACGCGACCTCGCCGGGCCGCTGCCCAAGGCCGGTGCCGGCCCGGCCCTTCCAGCCCGCCGCCTCCAGGGCGACGTGGTCGTCCAGGGCGCGGTCGAGCGCCGCGGGGGCGTCCAGGATCTCGAGCGCGACGGGGCCCGCGGCCTCCAGCCGCTGCCGGGCGAGGCGCAGCTTGCGCCGGCGCTTGCCGGAGAGGTGGTCGAGATACGTCGCCCGCGCCGGCATCGACCGGCCGGTGACGTCGAGCAGACCGCGTTCATGCGGCCAGTAGGCCGCCTGCCGCACCCCGCGCGCGGCCAGCAGGTCGACGAGCGGACCATCCGCGGGCGCGTTCGGCAGGAAAAGCCGCGGCGGCAGGCCGAGCGCCCGGGGCGCGGCGAGCAATCCCGCGAGGGCGGCCTCCGGGTCGGCGGCGTCGAAGAGCGGGGCGCCGAAGGGGCCGTAGCCGTGGGTCCAGCCCATCAGCACCGGAAGCGGTACGCCCCAGCGGCGCCACGACACCCGGAACGGCCAGGCGGCCAGGAACCGCGCGCCCGGCGCCTCGGGCAGACGGTCGGCGACGATCAGGAGACGGATACCGGCGCCGAAGGATCTTCGGGCCGCCAGCGCGTAGCCGGCCTCGTAGAACGGGTTGCGGATATGGGCCTCCGCGCCGAGCGCCCGCCAGGCCGGGATCCAGTCGGCGGCGGGATCGAGGGGCCGAACCGCGGCGACGAGGCCGCCGGGAAGCGTCGCGGTGTCCGGCATGGCGCGCCCGTCAGGCCGCGAGCCGGTGGCGGATCGCGCCGGCAAAGCCGAGCACGTCGAAGTGCCAGGCGGTCGCCCCCGCCCCGACGACCAGCAGGACCAGCCGCAGGGCCTGACCCGGCGGCATCAGCCCCCCCGGGACCAGGCCGATCCCGGCGATGACCGCGCCGCAGACCAGGGCGGCGCCCGCAATCCCCGCCATGTCGGCGAGCGGCAGCGGCATCGGGGTGCCGGCCCGGTAGGCGCCGAGCACCAGCACCAGGCAGGCCGCCGCCTGCCCGCCCGCGAAGGCGAGCGCCGCCCCGGAAGCGCCGAATCTCGGGATCAGCAGCAGGGACAGGATTGCCACCACCGCCAGGGTGGCGAAGGCCGCCGCCGCCTCGAGCCGGCTGGTGCGGGTGAAGTAGATCACCTGCCCGAAATAATAGGCCCGGAACATCATCAGGATGCTGGCCAGGATCAGGACCGGGGCGAGCGCCCGCGCCTCCGCCCGGTAATCCGGCCCGAGCAGCACCGCGACCACGAGGTCGTCGAAGCAGAGGAAGAACACCGCCCCGAAGGCGGCGATCAGGGTCATGGCCCGGGCGGCGTCGCTCAGAACCCCGGAGGCGGCCGCGATGCCGCCCACCCGCGCCTCGCGCTTGGCGATGGAGATCAGCGACAGGGCGATCGCCTCACCGAACACGATGAAGCTCTGCTTCAGGAAGTCGGCCAGCGCCCCGTAGGCGCCGAGCCCCGCGGGCCCCACCGTCTTGGCGATGATCAGCCGGTCGAGGCTCTGGGCGAGGGCCGCCGTCCCGAACGAGAGGACCAGCGGCCAGCCATAGGCGAACAGGCGCAGCGCCTCGGCCCGGCTGCCGCGGCCGGGCATCATCGGGGCGATGGTGATCGCGGCCGGCAGCGCCGCCAGGGCGTTCGCGGCGGCCACGGCAAAGGCGAGGTGCAGCGGATCGGTCGACAGGTGCAGCGCCAGGCTGCCCAAGCCGAGGATCAGCACGGCCCGGCTCATCACCGAGGCCGCTACCGCCCCGGCCTTGAGGCGCGTGCGAGCGATCTCGGTGGAGCCCTCGAACAGGGTCGTGCCGAAGGCGAGCGCCAGGATCGCCGCCGCCATAGGGGCGGGGACGAGCCCGAGCCCGGCCGCGAACGCGCTGCCGAGGCCGGCGAGCAGCAGCGTGCCGCCCAGGATCCGCACCACGGTGCCGACCTGCGCCGGCTCGCGGGCCTCGTCGTAGAGGGCGAAGAACGCGAATTTCGGCCACTGGCAGGTCGCCCCGTAGAGCACCAGCGCCCAGGACAGGACGTACAGGTAGGTGCCGTAATTCTCCACCGGCGCGAGCCGGGTGAACACCGCCACGGAGGCCATGTTCAGGGCGGCGGCGAAGCCGCGCGAGCCGACATAGATCAGGCTGTGCCGGGCAATCATGTCCTACGCATCACGCGCCATAAGGGTCGCCGGTCCGGCGATACCCCTTATGGCGCGCAAGCGTTAGAGCATCGTTCCGGATACCTGAACGATACTTTAAGACGACGTTGCTTCGAACCCGCACGCCGGCAGGCGCTGCCTCGGCGGCTTACTCAGCGCCGGATCAGCGACCGCCCGGTCATCTCGGCGGGCTGGTCGAGGCCCATCAGGTCGAGGAGGGTCGGCGCGACATCGGCCAGGCGGCCGTCGGAGAGCGTCACGCCGTCGACGCCGACGAGCGTCACCGGCACCGGGTTGAGCGTGTGGGCGGTGTGCGGCTCGCCGGTCTCCGGGTCGCGCATCATCTCGCAATTGCCGTGGTCGGCGGTGACGAGCAGCGCCCCACCGCTCGCAGTGATCGCGTCGACCACCCGGCCGAGGCAGGTATCGACGGTCTCCACCGCCTTCACGGCCGCGGCGAGGCTGCCGGTATGGCCGACCATGTCGGGATTGGCGAAGTTCAGGAGGATCATGTCGTAGCGGCCGGAGCCGATCGCCTCCACGGCCCGGTCGGTCAGCTCCGCGGCCGACATCTCCGGCTGCAGGTCGTAGGTCGCGACCTTCGGCGACGGAATCAGGATCGCGTCCTGGCCCTCGAACGGCGCCTCGCGGCCGCCGTTCATGAAGTAGGTGACGTGGGGGTATTTCTCGGTCTCGGCCATGCGCAGCTGGGTGCGCCCGGCCCGGGAGACGGTCTCGCCGAGGCCGTTCGGCAGGTCGAGGGGGCCGAACAGGGTGTCGGCGAAGGCGTCGATCTCGACGCTGTACTGGACGATCCCGAGGGCGGCGGCGAACCGGACCGTCCGCGCGCGCGCGAAACCCGTGAAGGCCGGGTCGAGCAGGGCTTCGAGGATCTGCCGGGTCCGGTCGGCGCGGAAGTTGAAGCTCAGCACGCCGTCGCCGTCCTCCATGCCGGCATAGTCGCCGATGATGGCGGGGCGCAGGAACTCGTCCGACAGGTCGACAACGTAGGAAGCGGCGATCGCCTCCATGGCGCTCGCAAACCGGGCGCCGCGCGCCGCGGTCATCGCGTCGTAGGCGATCGAGACCCGCTCCCAGCGCCGGTCGCGGTCCATCGCGTAGTAGCGGCCGCACAGGGTGGCGATGCGCGCGCCCTCGGGGAGCGCGGCCTCCACGGTCTCGAAGCAGGCGGCGGCGGAACGGGGCGGCATGTCGCGCCCGTCCGTGAAGGCGTGGAGGCGGACCGGCACGCCGGCCTCGACCAGAACCCGGGCCAGCGCCACCGCGTGGTCCTGGTGGGCGTGGACGCCCCCGGGCGAGAGCAGGCCGACGAGATGGCAGGTGCCGCCGCTCGCCCGCAGCCGGTCGATGAACCGGACCAGCGCCGGGTTGGTGGCGAGCGAGCCGTCCGCGACGGCGGCGTCGATCCGCGGCAGGTCCTGCATGACCACCCGGCCGGCGCCGATATTCAGGTGCCCGACCTCGGAATTGCCCATCTGCCCCTCGGGCAAGCCGACATCGGCGCCGTAGGTCATCAGGCGCGCCCGGGGACGCTCGCGCATCAGGGCGTCGAAGACGGGGGTGCGCGCCTGGAGCACGGCGTTGTCGGCGACCGTATCCCGGAGTCCCCAGCCATCGAGGATCACGAGCATCACGGGGCGCGGGGTCCTGTCGGGCACGGTCACAACACTCCAAAGCCGTCACGGCACGATGCGGGGTCCGGGACTCACGGGGTCCGGAAACGTTGCGCGTGTCGATAATCGGCTTGACCGTGCGAGACTACAGCCCTGGATAGAAATCCGCGACGGATGCGGGACGGCGTCCGGCTTCTGACACCGGATTCGCGGGGTCTGCGCGCGGGAAACCCCGTCAATTGACGCTCGCCGGGTCCGATCCGGGCGGGACGCCGAGCAGGGGCGGCTTCCTGCGTAGCGCAGTCCGGAGCAGCGTCCGGCGATAGCCCCGATGCGACAGGAACCCGGCGGCCCAGGCCAGGTGCATCGCGATCGCCGCCGGGCCGCTCATGACCAGCATCGGCTCCCGCGCCTTGAGCGCCAGCGCGAGGCCGCTCAGCCCGCAGCCGCCCGCGTAGACCGCGAGCAGGATCAGCAGCGCCGGCGCGACCGTGACGAGGGCCAGGGCGGCGACGCCGTAGAGCAGGACCAGGGGCGGCAGCATCTGGCGCAGCCGCGGCAGGCTGGCATGCTTCTCTAGGGTCCGGGCGCAGCCGCGACCGTACAGGAAGTATTGCCGCGTCAGGCTGAACAGGGTCGCGCGGGGGAAATAGGTCACGGCGAGATCGGCCGCGAGATAGATCCGGCCGCCGGCGGCGCATAACCGGCGGTCGAGCTCGGCATCCTCGTTGTGGGAGAAGCTCTCGTCGTAGCCGCCGACCCGCAGGAACTCGCGCCGGTCGAAGATGGCGTGGTGGCCGTGGGAGACGTAGCCCGAGATCCCGCCCAGGCGGTGCGCCGAGCCGCCATTGCCGAGCCGGCTGTTCTGGGCGGCCGCGATCGCCCGCTGCAGGGGCGTCACCCCGATCGTCCGCAGGGGCACCACCACCGAGACCGCCTCGCGCAGGCGGATGGTCCGCACCAGGTCCCGCACCCAGTGCTCGGGATAGGCGGCGTGGCAATCGGCACGCACGAGATAGGTGGAGCGGGAATCCGCGAGCCGCGCCGCCAGGTTGAGGCCCGAGGCCTGGATGCGCCGGGCGTTGTGGATCAGCTGGATCCGCGGGTCCGCGGCGCTCAGCGCCCGGACGATCGCGCAGGTCTCGTCGCTGCTGCCGCCATCCATCACCAGCAACTCGCAGGGGAGCGTGCCGGATACCGGCATCACCGAGCGGATCGCCTCGGCGATGTGGCGGGCCTCGTTCAAGGCCGGCATGGCGATCGTCACGAGCGGGATGCCGGCGCCGTCCGAACCATCGTCCGAAGCATCGTTCATGGCGGTTCTCCTGAGACCGGGGCCCGATCTTTCGCCGGACCCGCGGTGGCCCCGTTCCGGAGGCAGCGCCCAACCTCGGCCAAGACGGCTCGCACGCCCGACGCCATGGCCCGGGCCGGCCGAGCCGGTCTCGACAGAGGCGACGTCCCACGCCCGGGGTCTTTTCTGTCGTCATAAGCAGCCAATACGGTGGTTAACCACAACCACCTCTTCAGTCGGCAGCCTCGATACGACGAAAGGTGTAATTCGTCCCGGCCGGCCGCGATGATAGCTCGGCTCAGTGGGATCGCCGCCCCGGCAGCCGAGCGCCGCGCGGATCCCGCAAGCACCGATCGTCGTGCGGGATCGCCTGGAATGATGGACTCTTTGGACGCGCTCGCGCTCGATGCGCCGAAACACGGGCTTGCCGGGCCGACATCGGAACCGGCCGCGATGCCGGTCACCGAGATCCGTCCGGATCATAAGCTCGTCGCCTTCGATGCCGCGAGCGTCTGGCAGTATCGCGGGTTGCTCTGGGTCCTGATCCTGCGCGACCTGAAGGTGCTCTATCGCCAGACCGCCCTGGGCGCCTGCTGGGCCATCGCCCAGCCGCTGTTCACGGTGGCGATCTTCACCGTCATCTTCGGCCACTTCGCCAAGATCCCCACCGACGGGGCGCCCTACGCGCTGTTTGCCGGAAGCGCCATCATCCTGTGGACCTACTTCGCCGAGTCGGTGCGCCGGAGCGCCACCGGCCTCGTCACCGAGGCCGAGCTCATCCGCAAGATCTACTTCCCGCGCCTGGTGATCCCGCTCGCCACCGTGGTGTCGCCGATGGTCGATTTCGCCATCGCCCTGGTGGTGCTGCTGGCGCTGATGCTCTGGTACGGGGTGGTGCCGGGCTGGCACATCGTCTTCGCGATCCCGACGCTCGCGGTTACGGCGATGCTGGCGCTCGGGGTGAGCCTCTGGCTCGGGCCGGTCAACGTCCGCTTCCGGGACGTCAAGCACACGCTGCCGTTCCTCATCCAGATCTGGATGTACGCCTCGCCCATCGTCTACGCGGCGAGCATCGTCCCGGACTCGGTGCGCTGGGTCTACGCGCTGAACCCCATGGTCGGGCTGATCGAGGCGTTCCGGTTCGCGATCCTCGGCGGAACCGCCCCAGACCTGTTCGCGCTCGCCGTCTCGGTCACGGCCGCATCCGTGCTGCTCTTCACCGGACTGATCTTCTTTCAGCGCATGGAGCGCTCCTTCGCGGATATAATCTGATGTCGATGGCGATCAGCGTACAGGATATCGGCAAGCAATACTGGCGCGCCCCGCGGGCCACGCACGAGAACTCCCTGCGCGAGGCGCTCATCGCGGGCGCGCGGGGCTTGGTGACGCGCCGGTCCGCGGCGCGCCCGTCCAGGGAGGGCTTCTGGGCCCTCAAGGATGTCAGCTTCGGCATCAGGCACGGCGAGAATGTCGGCATCATCGGGATGAACGGGGCCGGCAAGAGCACCCTGCTCAAGCTGATCTCGCGGATCGCCGCGCCGACCACCGGCAGCATCAGGCTGGTCGGCCGGGTCGGCGCCCTGCTCGAAGTCGGCACCGGCTTCCACCGGGAGCTCACCGGCCGCGAGAACATCTTCCTCTACGGCTCGATCCTGGGCATGCACCGCCAGGAGATCGCCGAGAAGTTCGACGCGATCGTCGAGTTCTCGGAGATCGGCGACTTCATCGACATGCCGGTGAAGCGCTATTCCAGCGGCATGTATGTCCGGCTGGCCTTCTCGGTCGCCGCGCATCTCGAGCCCGACATCCTGCTCCTCGACGAGGTCCTGGCGGTCGGCGACTACACCTTCCAGAAGAAGTGCATCGACTTCGCCCGGCGCCTGCAGACCAAGGGCTCGACGATCCTGCTCGTCTCGCACAACATGTTCAGCGTGAAGACCATGTGCGAGCGGGTCATCTACATCAAGAACGGCCGCGTCGCCTTCGACGGCCCCACCGACGAGGGCCTGCACCACTACGAGCGGGACAGCTACCTGGCCGACGCGCCGTGGTTCAAGCCGGAGGGCGGCCACCATCCGGTGGAGATCCGGGAGGTGACGGTCGCCGACGAATCCGGGGCGCCGAAGACGCTGTTCCGGCACGGCGAGCGGATGCGGATCACGGCGCGCTACACCGCCTCGGAGCCGATCGCCGACCCGCATGTCCTGTTCTCGGTCACCCGGTCGGACGAGCTGCTCTGCTGCAATTTCAGCACGATGACGGACCGCGCCAAGCTGCAGACCCTGTCCGGGGAAGGCACGATCGAGCTGCTGACGCCGCCGCTGACCTTGAACGCCGACACCTACACGGTCTCGGTGGTGGTCCGGCAGCGGGGTTTCGAGCGCCTTCTCGCCGCGCGGATCGGGGCCCGCTTCCACATCGAGCACCCGGTCTTCGCCCCCGACGTGTTCGGCGTGTTCCACATGCCCGGCACCTGGACGGCGGATCCCGCCCCGCATCGCTGAAGCCCGGAGAGCACGATGGCCACGATTGCGTCAGGGCACCGCCACGACGGGACACGCGGCGCCGACGACGAGACCGCCCGGCGGGCCGGGCGGATCCGGTCGAACTTCTCGGCCTTCGATGCGCGGGTGCGGGAAGCGGAGCGTCGCGCGGCGTCCGGCGACCTGGAAGGGGCCGCCGTCGAGGCCGCCATCGCGGCGACGCTGGCGGCCCATCGCCATTGCGGCGTGTTCGCGAGCCCGCGCCTGGAGCGCGTGACCGCGCAGATCGGCCGGCGGCTGGAGCCGCAGTCCGACCGCGGGCCGGCCCCGGAGCCGGCGCCGTTCCGCCGCGTCCTCCACGTCTGCACGCAGCTCGCCCCGGTGGGCGGCCTGACCAAGATGCTGGCCCTCTGGATCGGCGCCGATGCCAACCGGACCAACGGGCTCGCCCTGACCCAGCACCGCGGGCCGGTCGATGCCCGCATCACCGAGGCCGTGCGGGCGAGCGGCGGCACGATCCACCACCTGAACCACCGCCAGGGCGGCAAGCTCGCCTGGGCGCGGGAGCTGCGCCGGGTCGCGCGGGACTACGACGTGGTCGTCCTCCACATCCATTGCGAGGACGTGGTCCCGCTGATCGCGTTCGCGGATCCGGCGAGGCATCCGCCGGTGCTGCTGCTCAACCATGCCGATCACCTGTTCTGGATCGGGGCACGGATCAGCCACGCGGTGATCAACCTGCGCGAGGCCGCACGCCGGCTGGCGAACACGCGGCGCGGCGTCGACCCGGCCCGGAGCCTCCTGCTCCCGACCCTGATCACGCTGCCCGAGCGTCAGCGCAGCCGCGCCGCCGCCAAGCGTGCTCTCGGCATCCCGGAGGAGGACATCCTCCTGGTCTCGGTGGCGCGCGGCGCGAAGTACCGCAACGTCGGGCCGGTCACCTACGCGGACCGCCATGTCGACCTGCTGGCCGCGCACCCGAATGCCCGCCTGATCGTGGTCGGCGCCGGCGCGCGAGCCGACTGGGCTCCGGCGCAGGCGGCGACAGGCGGGCGCATCACGGCCTATGCGGAGCAGGCGGATCCGCGGGTGTTCTTCGAGGCGGCGGACATCTACGTCGATTCCTACCCGTTCGTGTCCTCGACCTCGATGCTCGAGGCCGCAGCCTACGGGCTGCCGCTGGTGACGCGTTTCGAGGCGCCCGAGGCGGCCGAGATCGTGGCGATCAACCATCCGGGGCTCGACGCCACGGCCCGGGTCGCCCGCGACCAAGCTGAATACGAGGCCCACCTGACCGCGCTGATCACCGACGCGGAGGCCCGCCGGGCCGCGGGATCCGGGATCAGCGCCGCCATCGCGCGCCTCTACGCGCCGGCGAGCTGGCGCGCCGGGCTCGACGCGGTCTACGCCCAAGCCCGGGCGCTGCCCCGGCTCGCGCCGGATGCCGGGCCGGTGATTGCCGAGGCGCCCCATCTCGGCGAGCCGGACCTGCGCCACCAGGACATGTTCGGCTCGGATTTCCCGGTCTCGGGCATGACCAAGAACTACATCGGCATGCTGCCCCTCCGGCAGCGCGTCGCCTCCTGGGCGGCCCTGCGCCGGGCCGGCGATCTGTCCGGGCCCTGGGAGCGGGTGCGCCTGCTGCTGCCGGAATGGCTGGTGCGCAACGTCAAGGACCGGCCGGGGCTGCTGCGGGCCGGTTGATCGGGCGGGACCATCGCATCCCGCAAGCCGAGACCCGAGAAACGCTACGGTTTCTCGGGTCTCGGTGTCTGTCCGGTATGCAGGCTTTGGCATGCCCGCGGGTCTCGAGCCGCCTGTGATGGCCCCGCCCGCGAGGCGGGGCGCGACAGGCGAGCCCCCCTCAGCGCGTTCCCGGCCCGGCCGCGGCGAGCGGCCGGCTGGCCTGAACGACGGCCAGCAGGGCTTCGCGCAGATGCGTCGGCCGGACCGCGTCCTTGATCGCCCGGTGCGGCATCAGCCGGAAGGCGGAGAAAAGCGCGCCCGCGGCGGCGCGCCGGTCGCCGCGGGCCGCATGGGCTTGGGCGCCATCCAGGAAGGCGTCGTAATAGCCCTGCACGGTCGCGAAATAGAGGCGCAGGGCCGCGAGGCGCGAGACGCCGAGCGCCGGCGCGTGCCGGCGGAAGACCAGCCGGGTGAAGTGGATCCGGCGGGCGATCAGGCTGTCGAAGGTCCCGGGCGGCCGCTGCCGGAAATGCACGCAGGGTACGGCCACGAAGCCGGCCCGGTGCCGGCGGACCGCACGGATCTGCCAATCCCAATCCTGATCGCCGAGCAGCGCCTCGTCGAACAGGCCGACGCTGTCGACCAGGCTCCGGCGCACCACCGTCGCGCCCACCTGCGGGAAGTAGCCGCTCAGCATCCGGCGCAGCAGCGCCCCGCCGTCCGCCGGGAGGTCCGCCGGCCAGGGACCGTAGACCGGCTCCAGATCCTGGGAGGTGGTGACGACCTGCCCGAAGACGATCCCGAGATCCGGCTCCGCTTCAAGCCGGCGGAGATGGGGGTGGATATGGCCCGGCTGCCAGACGTCGTCGTCGTCGAGGAACGCCACGTAGGGCGCGCTGGCCCGCAGCAGGGCGGCGTTGCGGGCGGCCCCCGCGCCGGGCCGCGCGACGGCGACGTGGAGCGCGCCGAATTCCGCCGCGGCCTCGGCGCCCGGCCCCGGCCGGCCGTTGTCGCCCACGATGATCTCGAAGGCGAGATCGGGCCCCTCCAGGGCGCGGATGCTCGCCAGGGCCTCGCGCAGCAGGGAAGCCCGATTGCAGGTGGGCACCACCACGGAGACCGTGAGGCGGGGCGCGGGCCGGATCATGTCCACTCCTCCCAGGCATCGTAGGCCCCCTTCAGGAGGGCGCCGAAGACCAGATCGTTGTCGAAATGCGTGACGAAGCTGCGCCCGACGGTCCCGACCGGCCGCGTCTCCACGGCCTGCGCGTAGACGATCCGGTAGCCGGCCTGCTGGGCAGCGCGGGCGGCATCGGGCGTCCAGTTCGCCGATTGCCCCAGCGGGATCGCGAAGCTCTCCGGCCGGAGGCCCAGGCGGGCCGCGATCGACCGGCGCGAGCCTTCCAGCTCCTCGGCCGCCCGCTCGGGGCTGATCCGCCCGAAATCCGGATGCGTGACGGAATGGCTGCCGATCTCGGCGCCCGCCGAGGCCAGCGCCTCGACCTCGCGCCAGCTCAAGACCCCGCCCGGGCCGGTCCCGGGCCGGTCGAGCCAGCCGGAGACGACGAACAGCGTCCAGGGGATCGCGTGGTCGCGCAGGATCGGCTCCGCCGCCTCGAGCACGCTGCGCCAGCCGTCGTCGAAGGTGATCGCGAGATCCCAGGCCTCGCCGTTGCCCTCCGCGATGGTGGCGGCCGGCACGAAGCGGTAGCCGAGGCGCAGGGCCAGCTCGATCTGGTGCCGGAAGCGCCCGGGGGTGACGTCGTTGACCCCGCATTCGGGCTGCCCGACCGAGTGGTAGCAGAGGATGCGCCCGCCCGGCCTCTCGCGGCGCGTCCCGGCGACCGCCAGGGTCGCGCGCTCGCAGGCCATCCGGGCGGCCGCGACCCGCGGACGGGTGAGCCCCACGGTGCGGGCGAGGCTCTTGACCGGCCCGGGGATCATCGCAGGGCGGCGCGCAGGCCGGAAACGACCTGATCCTGCAGCGCGTCGTCCATGCCGGCATAGAGCGGCAGGAGGATCGCGTGGTCGCGCGCCCGCTCCGATTCCGGCAGGGCGAAGCGCCGGGGCGCCTCGGCGTAGGGCGGCTCCAGATGGGCGCACATGATGCCCCGGCGGGTGGCGATGCCCTGGTCGAGCATGGCCTGCATCACGGCACCCTGGTCGGCCGCCTCCGGCAGGCGCACGCAGAAGCTCTGCCAGTTGCTGCGCGAGCCCATCGGCTCGGGCGGCGGCGTCACCTCGGGCAGGTCGGCGAGCCGTGCCCGATAGCCGTCGGCGAGAGCGCGCCGCCGGGCGATCAGGCCGGGCAGCCGGGTCAGCTGCGCGCGGCCGATGGCGGCCTGCACGTCGGTCATCCGGTAATTGTAGCCGGCGACGGTGTACTCCTCGGCGACCACCCGGGCGCTGCCGTGGCGGGCCACGTCGGACACGCTCATCCCGTGCTGGCGCCACAGCCTGAACTTGCGGTCCCATTCGGGATTGGCCGTGGTGATCATGCCGCCGTCGCCGGTGGTCAGGACCTTGCGCGGGTGGAACGAGAAGCAGGCGACGTCGCCGGCGGGCCCGCCAATCGGTCGCCAGACATCGCCCTGGAGCCGCTCGGAGCCGATGGCGCAGGCCGCGTCCTCGATCACCGGGATGCCGGAGCGGCGCCCGATCGCCACGATGGCTTCGAGATCGCAGGGCATGCCCATCTGGTGGACGCAGACGATCGCCTTCGTCCGCTCGGTGAGGGCCGCGGCGGCGGCCTCCGGGGCCATGTTGAAGGTCGCCGGGTCGATATCGACGAAGATCGGAATCGCCCCGCACTGGGCGATGGCGTTGGCGGTGGCGATGAAGCTGTGGCTCACCGTCACCACCTCGTCGCCGGGCCCGACCCCGGCGGCCAGCAGCGCGAGATGCAGCGCGGTGGTGCAGTTCGAGACCGCGCAGGCATGCGAGGCGCCGACGATGGCGGCGAACTCCGTCTCGAAGGCCGCGACCTGCGGCCCCTGGGTCAGCCAGCCGGAGCGGACCACGGCGGCGGCGGCCTCCGCCTCCGGCTCGCCGACATCGGGTTTCGCGATCGGGATCATGCGAGCGCCCGCCTCAGGTGATCCGAGCCGGCCTCGTCGCTCCACCAGGCCACCAGGTCGGCGAGGCCCTCCGCCGCTCCGATCTCGGCCTCGAAGCCGATCAGCTCCCGGGCCAGGCTGGTGTCGCACAGGCGCCGGGGCACCGGGTTCACGGCGCGCTCGGCCTCGTGGACGAGCGGGGTGCCGTCCCGGCCCATGATCCGGGTGAGATGGCCGGCGAGATCGACGAGCGAGGTCTCCACGCCGGTGCCGACATTGAGCACCACGTCGGTGGCCGGGGCGACCGCCGACAGGATGTTGGCCCGGGCGATGTCGCGGACATGGACGAGGTCCATGGTCTGCAGCCCGTCGCCGAACACGATCGGGGACTGGCCCTCGGCCAGGCGCTGCATCCAGCGCACCATCACCTCGGTGTAGCGGCCGGTCAGGTCCATGCGCGGCCCGTAGGCGTTGAAGTAGCGCAGGGCGACGTAGTCCAGCCCGTACATGTCGTTGAACGCGCGCAGCAGGCCCTCGCCGAACGACTTGGCGGCCCCGTACAGGGTGCGGTTGTCGTAAGGGTGGTGCTTCTCGGTGGTCGGGAAGCTCTCGGCCATGCCGTAGACCGAGGCCGAGGAGGCCATCACCACCTTGGCGACGCCGGCCTCGACGCAGCGCTCGAGCAGGTCGAAGGTCGCGGTCGCCATCACCTCCAAGGCCTGGCGCGGCTCGGCGGCGCATTGCGTGATCCGCAGGGCCGCCTGGTGGAACACCACGTCGGTGCCCTTGACCAGGGTGTCCATCAGGGCCCGGTCGCGGATGTCGCCCTGGACCAGCCGGACTCGGCCCGAGCCGAGGGCGTCCTTCAGGTTCTCGGGGCGCCCGCGGACCATGTTGTCGATGGCCACGATCTCGTCGCAGCCGGCCTCGACCAGCAGGTCGATGATGTGGGAGCCGATGAAGCCGGATCCGCCGGTGACGAGGATCCGGGTCCCGCGCAGGTCGCCGCCGAAGCGGCTTCCCTTGGTAACCTCACGCAGCTTGGGCATCGGCGACCTCGCAGTAGCTCGCGACGGCCCGGCAGACGCTGTCGATCTGGCTGGTCGTCAGTTCCGGGAACATCGGCAGGGACAGGGTCCGGGCGGCCAGCCGCTCTGTGACCGGCAGGCGGCCGGTCCCGTCGTCGAGATGGCGGTAGGCGGGCTGCCTGTGGACCGGGACGGGGTAGTGGATGCCGGTGGCGACCCCGGCCTCGGCCAGGTGCTGGCGCAGGCCCTCGCGGTCGGGGGTGCTGACCGCGTAGACGTGGAAGGCGTGGTCGCGTCCGGCCGGACCGGGCAGGTTGAGGCCGAGGCCCGCGAGCCGTTCGCCGTAGGCGGCCGCCACCGCCTGCCGGGCCCGGGTCCAGCCCTCCAGATAGGGGAGCTTGGTGCCGAGGACCGCCCCCTGGACGCCGTCCATGCGCAGGTTGAAGCCGTGCCGGACGTGGTTGTACTTGCCCTGCTGGCCCCAGTCGCGCAGGCAGCGCGCGGCTTCCGCGAGGTCGTCCCGGTCGGTGACGATGGCACCGCCCTCGCCGTAGGCGCCGAGATTCTTGCCGGGGTAGAAGCTGAAGCAGCCGATATCCCCGATGGAGCCGGCCTTCCTGCCGCCCCGCTCGGCGAGATGCGCCTGGGCGGCGTCCTCCACCAGGGCGAGGCCGTGGCGCCGGGCGATGGCGCCGAGCGCGTCGAGATCCGCCAGCCGCCCGTGCAGGTGCACCGGCAGGATCGCCTTGGTGCGGGGCGTGATCGCCGCCTCGACCAGGGCCGGATCCATGGTCCAGTTCACCGGGTCGATGTCGACGAGCACGGGGGTCGCGCCGGCGTAGAGCACGGCCGCCACCGTCGCCACGAAGGTCGCCGAGACGGTGATGACCTCGTCGCCCGGGCCGATATCGAGGGCCAGCAGCGCGAGATGGAGCGCCGCGGTGCCGCTGCTGACGGCCACCGCGTGCTTGGCGCCGCAGGCCTTGGCGAAGGCCGCCTCGAAGGCGGTGACCGCCGGTCCGAGAACGAAGTCGCCGCTGCGCAGGACGTCGAGCACGGCGGTCTCGACGGCACCGCCGACGGCCGCGTATTGCGCCTTGAGGTCGAGAAACGGGATCACGAGGCCCTCGCAAGTGGCATGAGGTCGATCGGGTGGCCGTTCTGGCGCAGGGAGCGCATCGCGGCCTCGAGCAGTTCGACCACGCGCAAGCCGCTATGGCCGTCGGTCTTCGGCGCCTTGCCGGTGGCGATGCAGTCGACGAAGTGCTCGATCTCGACGACCAGCGCCTCGCGGAAGGACAGGTGCGGCGACCACATGTCCCCGGTCCGGTACGAGACCATCAGCTCGGTGATGTCCCCGGAGCCGTCGCCGACGGTGACGCCCCGGTCGTAGACTTTCACCTTCTCGATCGGGTCCAAGTCGTTGTAGACGATCATCTTCTTGCTGCCGCCGATCAGCGTCTGACGGACCTTCACGGGGGCGAGCCAATTGACGTTGATCTGCGCGACGACGCCGCGCGGGTAGAAGATCGTCAGGTGGGCCATGTTCTCGGGGCGGCCGCTGAAATGGCCGGTGCCGCTCGCCGAGATCGCCACCGGGGCCAGGTCCAGCACATGGTCGAGGATCGCGAGATCATGGACCGCGAGGTCCCAGATCACGTTCACGTCGCGCTGGAACAGGCCGAGATTCACCCGGGTCGAGTCGTAGTAGAAGACTTCGCCCAGGGCGCCGTCGGTGATCAGCTCGTTGATCTTCTCGACGGCGCCCGTGTAGACGAAGGTGTGATCGACCATGAGGGTCAGGTTGCGCTTGGCCGCCTCCTCGATCAGCAGCCGCGCCTCGAAGGCCGAGGACGTGATCGGCTTCTCGATGAAGACGTGCTTGCCGGCCCGGAGCGCGTTGATCGCGATCTCGAAATGCGAGCTCACCGGGGTCGCCACCATGACGGCGTCGATCTCCGGATCGGCAATCAGGTCGCGCCAATCCTGGTGGAGCTGGGCGGCGGGATAGCGCTTGCCCGCCCGGGCGAGGGCCGCGGCCGACTGGTCGGCGATGGCGGCGAGCCGGCACTGCTCGGTCTCCGACGTGCAGCGGGCGAGATTCGGCCCCCAATAGCCGTAGCCGACGATTCCGATGGCGATCATGTGCGTGGGTCCCCTCAAGCGATCTGCAGAGACTTGGCCGCCGAGGAGCGGCGGGAGCGGGCGCGCTTCTGGCGCGTGTCGCCGATGACCCGGGCGGGGCATCCGGCCACGATGGCGTAGGGCGGGACGTCGCGGGTCACGACGGCGCCGGCGCCGACCAGGGCGCCCTCCCCGATGGTGATTCCGGCCACGATGGTGGCGTTGGAGCCGATCGCGGCGCGGTCGCCGACCAGGGTCTCGACGAGCTCCCAGTCGCCGTCGCGCTTCAGGGTGCCGTCCGGGTTGGTCGCCTCGGGGTAGCGCTCGTTGGTGAAGACCACGCCGTGGCCGACAAACACCTCCGCGCCGATGGAGACGCCTTCGCAGATGAAGCTGTGCGACGAGATCTTGCAGCGCGGGCCGATGGTGCTGCCCCGCTGGATCTCGACGAACGGACCGATGCGCGACCCGGTCTTTATTTCGCACCCGTAAATATTAACGAGGTCCGGGTAGAAGATACCCACATCCTGCCCAATATCGGCATCGGTTATCGGCATCCAAGCGGCTCCTTCTGCCGAACTTCTGTGCGGCAAAACTGCGCGGAGCCGTGGACGATCCGGAACCCAGGCTTTCGATACTGGTCCTCCCCCGAAAGGTGCACCGTCTCGGCCGGGGGCGGCGGGGCCCCGGGAGGCCTACCTCGAAAGGCGCAGGCGCCGGCGCCGGGCGGCGCGGCCGGCCTCCTTTTGGACGAGTCCCGGGGAACGGGGCCGCCGCGCATCATGCCGGCCGAGCTGCGAGCGAGCAGGAAGGCACGACGCGTGAAGACCTGGTCCCGTCCGGAAACGTCCGATCTCTGCGAAGAAAAGGCCCCCCGGGGCGGTGCTTCGCTGCGCAGAGCCTTCGCGGCGAGCGCGGCGCTGCTGCTGGCCTTCGCGGGATCGCCGGCACGCGCCGAATACCGGATCTCGGCCGGCGACACCCTGGAGGTGACGGCGCTCAGCATTCCCGGATTCAAGCAGGAGGCGACGGTCGGGATCGACGGCACCGTGATGGTGCCGCTGCTCGGCGAGGTGCCGGCGGTCGGGCTGACCGTGGCCGAGCTGCGCAAGGCGCTGCAGAAGGCCCTGCCGGCCAAGGCGGTGCGGCAGCGCAATGCCGACGGGCGCGAATCGATCGCCGTGATCGAGCCCGACGAGATCGGGGTGCGGATCGCGAAGTATCAGCCGGTCTACCTGAGCGGCGACGTGACCAAGCAGGGCGAGCACCCGTTCCATCCGGGCATGACCGTCCGGCAGGCGGTGGCGCTGGCGGGGGGCTACAACCTCCTGCGCTTCCGGATGGAGAACCCGGTCGTCGAGAGCGCCAACCTGCGCGCCGAGTACGACGCGGTCTGGGCGAGCATCGCCCGGGAGAGCGCCAATGTCTGGCGGCTCAAGGCGATCATCGCGGGGGCGCGCCCCGACAAGGCGGCGGCCGGTGCGGACGCGCCCCTCAACGTGCCGCCGTCGCGGGCGAGCGTCGCGCAGAAGCTCGCCGAGCAGCAGCTGCGCGTGCAGATGTCCGACGTCTCCAAGGAGAAGGAGCACCTGCAGCGCGCGCTGACCCGCTCCCAGAACCAGCTGGCCAGCCTGACCGAGCAGCAGGCCAAGGAGAAGGAGGGCGTCACCGCCGACGCCGACGAGTACGACGCGGTGCGCGCCCTGTTCCAGCGCGGCGCCGTGGTCACGACCCGCCTGACCGACGCCCGCCGGGCGGTGCTGCTGTCCTCCACCCGGGCCCTGCAGACCACGGTCCAGGTGGCGCAGCTGGAACGGGACAAGGGCGAGCTGACCCGCAGGCTCGAGCGGGTCGACGACCAGCAGGCCCTGGAGGCCATGGAGAAGCTGCAGGTCTCGGAAGACAACCTGGCGGCGCTGCGCTCGCGCCTCAACAGCATCAACGACAAGCTGGTCTATACCGGCGCCCTGCGGACCCAGCTCCTGTCCGGCAGCCGGGCGCGGGCATCGATCGCCGTGTTCCACCCCGGCAAGGCCGGCTCCGGCAGGAGCGGCCCGAACCTGACCGACGCGGCCGAGGACACCGAGCTGCAGCCGGGCGACGTCGTGGAGGTCGTGCTCAAGCCGGATCCCGCCCTGCGCGGGATCGGCGACGGCACCGGCCAGAACTGACCCCCGAACCGACCTCGCCAGAATCGTGTGCCCGCCGCGTGAGGGAAGAGCCATGAACAAGCACTCGACCGCCGCGTCCTTCCTGCAGGCCGAGTCCCTCGGCCCGGCGCGGCCGTGGCGGGAGGGGCCGCGGGGGTCCGATCCCGAGGGCCAGGTCGCGATCCTGACGATCGTGCGGCGGAACTGGCGGTCGATCCTGACGCTGAGCGGCATCGGGCTGATCGCCGCGATCGTCTACGTTGCCACCGCCCCGTCGATCTACACCGCCAAGGCGCGCGTCTACATCGAGAGCCGCTCGAGCCCGGTCACGGCCCGCGACACGCCCGGCGCCGCGACCCCCCTGGAGATCCCCGAGGTCGAGAGCCAGGTCGAGTATATCCGCTCGGAGAAGATCGCCCTGGCCGCCGTGCGCCGGCTCGGCCTGCCGCCGTCGCAGGACCTGGCGGTGCCGCCACATCCGCTGGTGGCGAAGCTCCGCGAGGGGCTGGGCGCGGTCAAGCTGTTCGTCGGCCACCTCATCGGCCTCCATCCCGCCGCCAAGCCGGTCAGCCCGGCGAGCCCCGAGGAGCGCCAGGCCGGCACCGTCCGCGAGAACCTGGAAGCCTCGCGCATCGGCGCGGCCTACGTCATCGAGGTCGGCTACAGCCTCGACAATCCCGCCGACGCCGCCGCCGTGGCGAACGCGGTCGCGGACGCCTACGTGGCCACGCAGCTCGAGAACCGGTCGCAGATCTGGAAGGTCGCCGGCGAGTGGATCCTGCCCCGGCTGAAGGAGCTGCAGCAGCGCGCCAGCCAGGCCTCCCGGGAGGCCCAGACCTACAAGGCCGAGCACGCGATCATCGATCTCGGCAAGCGCGGCCTCGTGGGCGAGCAGCAGCTCGAGGAGCTGAACACCGCGGTCGCCTCCGCGCGGTCCAAGACCGTGGACGCCCGCGCCACCCGCGACCAGATCCACATGCTGCTCGCTTCCGACATCGCCGATCCCGGCATCACGGAGGCCTTCAAGGACACGGTGATCATCCAGCTGCGCAAGCAGTATGTGGACCTGGTGCAGCGCGCCGACGACCTGAAGCGCCGCCTCGGCCCCGACCACGACGCGGTGACGGCGATCCAGAAGGACGTGCTGGCGGCCAAGCAATCCCTGCGGGCCGAGCTGGAGCGCCTCGCCGCCTCCCTGGACCGGGATTACGAGGTCGCCAAGGCCCGCGAGGACAGCATGTCGGCGTCCTTCGACGCGCTGATCTCGAAGACGCTGGTGACCAGCGAGGCCCGGGTGAAGGCCAAGGAGCTCGACCGGGCGGCCGAGACCTACGACCAGATCTACACGAACATGCTCAGCCGCTACATCGACGCGGTCAACCAGCAATCCTACCCGCAGCCCTCCGCGCACGTGATCACCCCGGCGAGCGTCCCGGAGCGCCCGAGCGCGCCGCGCGGCGGCCTGATCGTGATGCTCGGCCTGCTGGTCGGGGCCGGGCTGGGCGTCAGCGGCGCCTTCGCGCGGCACTGGTTCGACCGGACCATCCGGTCGCCCGGGCAGCTCACCGGCCAGGGCCTGCCCTGCCTCGCCGCCCTCCCCGAGCTGCGCCGCGAGCCCGGCTACCGGGCCGCCCTGGCGCTGGCGCAGGCCCATGCCAGCGAGGCCCTGCGGCCGGCGAGCGTCGAGGCGTTCAAGGCGAGCGCCGTGCGGTTCATGCCGCAATCGGTCTTCGTCGAGCGCCTCCACAGCCTGAAGTCGCACCTGCTCGGCAACGACCGCCGCGGGCCGGTCTTCGCCATCGGGGTGACCTCGGTGGAGGCCGGAACCGGCAAGACCACCTTCGCGAGCAATTTCGGCCAGCTGCTGGCGCGGTCGCGCTCGGCCGCTACCAGCCGGATCCTGCTGATTGACGCCGACGTGCGGCAGGCGACCCTGTCGCGGCTCAACCAGGCGGCCGACCAGCGCGGGCTGCTCGACGTGCTCGCCGGCCGGTGCGGCACCGAGGAGGCGGTCCGCCTCCAGCTCGGCGATGTCCGCCTGCTCGCCTGCGGCAGCCTCCTGCCGGGCGACCCGCATTTCAGCGACCTGATGACCCCGGAGGCCATCGCCGGCCTGGTCCGGGACGAGCGCACCCATCTCGACCGCATCATCGTGGACCTGCCGCCGGCGGACGAGCTCCCGACCCTGCGGCCGCTCCTCGACATGCTCGACGGGGTGATCCTGCTGGCCGAGGCCGGCAAGACCGACATCGACGACGTGGTCGCCGCCGTCCACGACCTCGAATCCGCCGGCTGCACGGTGCTGGGCGTGGTGCTCAACAAGACCAACGCCACCCCGGCGGTCCGGCGCGGCACGATCGTGAACAGCCTGGTCCGCCGGACCGCCGCGCTCAAGCCCGCCGCCCCGAGCCGGCTCGCCCGCTCCTGGCGCCGCCGCCCGGCCGCCGACGTCACCGACTCGGGAGCCTCCGCGTGACGGGGTTTCGCCGGTCGGATCGCCGAGGCGGACGGAAGCCCCCGGCCGCCCGCACGCGATCCCCTCATCCCGACCGGTCTCAGACATCGGGCCGGGCAATACGCGCGCCGGACGAGGCACGGGTCCCCTCTCCCGTGCGGGAGAGGGTTGGGGTGAGGGACCAGGTTTCTTCGGAGAGGGCGCACCCGCCGCATCGCCGTTCGAAGGGCAGCGGACCGACAGCCTCATACCCTCTCACGGCCAGGGGCTTTGTCGGGACGGCCGGTGTTGGGTGCACCACGCCATGACACGGACCCATCCTGAAGCGGCGGCGCTCGGCCGGGTGGCCTTCTTCGGCCATGACCGGATCGAGCCGACCATCCGGAAACGGGTCGGGGCCATCCGGGATACCGGCTGGTCGGTGGTCGAATACATGTTCGTGCGCGCCCGGGCCGGCCTCCCCGATCCCGCGGCCTCCGGCGACGTGGTCCCCCTCGGGCAGACCGTGGACCGGCATTACGGCAAGCGGCTGCCGCTGCTCGCCCTGGGGATCGCCCGGGCGCTCACGCGCTGGCGCGACCTGCGCGCGGCCGACGTGGTCTATGTCCGCAACCTCGACATGGCGCTGGTGGCCTGGGCCTCGGCGCGGCTCGCGGGCAGCCGCGCGCCGCTGGTCTACGAGGTGCTCGACATCCAGCGCCTGATGGTGCGCCCCGACCGGGTCGGGCGGATCGCCCGGGCGGTCGAGCGCTGGATCCTGGGCCGCAGCGCGCTGCTCGTCGTCAGCTCGCCGGACTTCGTGACCCGCTACTTCGCGCCGGTCCAGGGGTTCTCCGGCCCCTGGCACCTGCTCGAGAACAAGGTGATGGCCCACCGCCTCGCCGCGGTGGCGCACCGGCTGGAGCGCCGCCGGGTCGCGGGGCCGCCCTGGGTGATCGGCTGGTTCGGGACGCTACGCTGCCGCCGGAGCCTGACCATCCTGGCGGCGGTGGCGCGGGCGCTGGGCAATTCGGTGCGGATCGTCATCGCGGGCCGGCTCTCGGAGGAGGATATCGACCCGCAGGATTTCGCCGCGACCCTGGCTCGGCATCCGAACATGACGTTCCGCGGCCCCTACGCCAATCCGGGCGAGTTGCCCGACATCTACGGCGGCGTCCATTTCAGCTGGGCGGTCGATTACCTGGATGACGGCCTGAATTCCGACTGGCTGCTGCCGAACCGCCTCTACGAGGGTGGGTTGTGCGGGGCGCTGACGCTCGCCCGCGCCGACACCGCCACCGGCCGCTACGCCGAGACCGAGGCGCTCGGCTGGGCGTTCCCGGAGCCCCTGGAAGCGTCGGTGATCGCGTTCCTGCGCAACCTCGACGCGGAGACCTACGCGCGCATGCAGGCCGGCCTCCTCGCCTGCGAGACCACCCGGTTCGTCGACACCCACGGCATGCGGGATCTGCTGGCGCGGGTCGCCTGACCGGCGGTCGTGACGCACGGGAGCCCAGCCCCTTCCTGGGCTCGGGGAGCCACATGTCGCGCTGGGCAGATCGCGAAAGGCCCCCTTCCTGTGCGGGTGGGCGGATTCACAGAACGCGGTCCGGCTAGTTCTCGGCCGCGAGAGAATCTTTCCGAGACCGACACGCGCTTTCCCTCCCCCGCAGAGGGGGGAGGGAGACGCGCTTGGGGGTGGCCTTGACCCACATCCGGCAGCGATCTGTGAAGATCGTAGCCCACACGGCGACCTGCACCTCCCGCGGCCCTGCGCGGTTCCCGGAGGCCGGACAGGCGAGGTGCGCGCTGGGCTCCGGCCCCGATTCGCCGCCGATTCGCAACCGAGGGCCCGGGAAGGCTCCGACGCGTGGATTTCCACCCTCGTGCAGTACCCGGACTACCGATACGCCACGAAATCTGATCTTTAGGTGGCAATGCGCCGATACCGTCCTGTATCGGAATATTCCGACACGGATATGCAAAACAGCTCCGCTAAAACCGATTCCGGCGACTGAATTCGCGCCACGAAACGGCACGGCACTCCAGCGAAAACACCGGGGCCGCCGCAGCGACAATATCGGCTTAAAAAGCCTCCGCTCGATTACAGAGATACGAGTCGTCGGCGCCAGTGGACAGTGAGGTGCGCCGAAAGACTTGAGAAATGGACAGCAAGATCTGGCGGCGGCGCCGCGTCCGATTGGACGATCCCCTACGTACGTAGTTTGTGACTGTTTTGAGTTGCGTAGAAATTTAATCAAACGAGCGCAGATAGGGTATTTACAGCCGATTTTACGAAAGTTAGCATTATATCCGCGGTCATCGAGAGCCACTTATAGGGCACCCAATAGACCGCTATCCGCCAGTGTCACGCCGATGGCGATTTCATTGGGTTCCCACGCCCTCGTCTGACAATGGGCTTCCTGCGAAAGGAGGTAACTTCTTATGGCCAGTCTTGGTACTCGAGACGAGCGCGTCATCGTCGAGCGAAACACTCTCCAGAGCCGTGGCGGCTTCCCGGGGGTGCAGGGCGGTGACGGTCCGGCCGTCATCGAGCAGCGGGAGCCGATCCTGGTCCGCGCGAACCGCATCGTGATCATCGATCGGCGGCAGCTCGTCGGTCGATGCCTGGCCGCCTCCCTGCGGGAGGCCGACAAGGACACCGTGTTCGAGGTCTTCCCGGACATCGAATCCTGGAAGCGCCAGACGCCGTTCGCGGCCGCCCACGTGGTCGTGCTGTGCCGGCCGGACGGCAACCTCTCGGAGACCGAGTGGGCCGAGATCAGCCGGGAGCTGGCGCTGCTGCAGGGCGAGGCGGGCGCCCCGCCGGTGGCGGTCATCTCGGACGGGGAGAACCTCGACCAGATCGTGCGGACGATCAAGCTCGGGGTGAAGGGCTACATCCCGACCACGACCTCGGTCGACATCGCCCTGCAGGCGCTCCAGCTCGTCCAGGCCGGCGGCGTCTACATCCCGGCGGAATGCCTGTTCCCGCTGCTCGCCAGCATCAAGGTCGAGGCGCCGGTCGAGACCGGCGAGGACGAGATCTTCTCCCCGCGCCAGCTCTGTGTCGCCCGGGCGTTGCGCAAGGGCACGCCGAACAAGATCATCGCCTACGAGCTGAACATGTGCGAGAGCACGGTGAAGGTCCACGTCCGCAACATCATGAAGAAGTTGAAGGCGAAGAACCGCACCGAGGTCGCCTACCTGACCAACAAGTACTTCCTGCGCGAGGATTCGAGCCTCGCCACCGTGAAGGCCCCGGCGGCCTGATCCGCCCCGACCCGGACCCGACACCACAGAGCCGTGCCCGATCCCCGCGATCCGGCACGGCTCTGTGTCGTTGGCGGACCGCCCCGATCCGGCGACCGGGGCGGCCGGCTCAGCCGGCGGCGACGAGGGGCCAGCCCTGCGCGGCGGGGGCGGTCCGGGGCTCGGCGGCCTCTGCGGGGCGGCCGACACTGGTATAGGCGAAGCCGTGCAGCCGGGCCTCCTCGGGCCGGTAGACGTTGCGCAGATCCACCAGGATCGGCGCCCGCATGGTGGCGCGCAGCCGCGCCAGGTCGAGCGCCCGGAACGCGTTCCACTCGGTGACGATCACCAGGGCGTCGGCATCCGCCGCGCAGGCATAGGGATCCTGCGCGAAATCGACCCCCGGCAGGAGCGGCCGGGCCTGGTCCATCCCCTCGGGATCGTAGGCGCGAACCGTGGCGCCGGCATCCTGCAGGCCGGCGACGATCGCGAGGGCGGGCGCGTCGCGCATGTCGTCGGTGTTCGGCTTGAAGGTCAGGCCCAGCACCGCCACCATCTTGCCCCGCACCCCGCCGCAGGCCCGGATCACCTTGCGGGCCATGCCGCGCTTCCTCTGGTCGTTGACCGCCACGACGGTCTCGACCAGCCGCAGCGGCACCCCGGCATCCTGGGCGGTCTTGACCAAAGCCAGCGTGTCCTTGGGGAAGCAGGAGCCGCCATAGCCCGGCCCCGCATGCAGGAACTTGCCGCCGATGCGGTTGTCGAGCCCCATGCCGCGGGCGACCTGCTGGACGTCGGCGCCGACCTCCTCGCACAGATCCGCGATCTCGTTGATGAAGGTGATCTTAGCCGCCAGGAACGCGTTGGCGGCGTATTTCGTCAGCTCGGCGGTGCGCCGCGAGGTGACCAGGATCGGCGCCTGGTTGAGGTAGAGCGGCCGGTAGACCTCGCGCATCACCGCCTCGGCCCGGGGATCGTCGGTGCCGACCACGATGCGGTCGGGCCGCTTGAAGTCCGCGATCGCCGCACCCTCGCGCAGGAATTCGGGGTTCGACACCACGGCAAATTCGGCGTCCGGCCGGATCTCGCGGATGATCCGCTCGACCTCGTCGCCGGTGCCTACCGGCACGGTCGACTTGGTCACCACCACGGTGAAGCGGGTCAGCGCCCGGGCGATGCTGCGGGCCGCCTGGTAGACGAAGGACAGGTCGGCGAAGCCGTCGCCGCGCCGCGAGGGGGTACCCACCGCGATGAACACCGCATCGGCTTCAGCGACCGCCGCCTCCAGGTCGGCGACGAAGGATAGGCGGCCCTGGCGGACGTTCTCGGCCACCAGCGCGTCGAGTTCGGGCTCGTAGATCGGGATCGCCCCGGCCTTCAGCGCCTCGATCCGGTCGCGGTTGCTGTCGACGCACACGACCCTGTGGCCGAAATCGGCCAGGCACGCCCCGGAGACCAGCCCGACATAGCCCGACCCGACCATCGTGATGTTCATGCTTGCCTCGCCCCATCGCGAATGCCCGGAGATGGTTCGGTCTACGGCGAGGCCGCGGCGGCGGCACCTCAGGCGTTAGGCGTAGGGGCGGTCGGCGGGACGGGGTAGGCCGCCGGCGCCGTCCGGCCGGGCGGCCCGGGCGCGCCGAGGACCGCTGGCGGCCCGGCGGGATACCTCGCTTGGCTTAGGGCGCCCGGCTCTTGCCCGGTCCGAGGCGCGTGCGCGCGACGGGCCAGCCTAAAAGCTAAGTCTTTTTCGCCCCTTTTAGGGCTGGATACGGGAGGGTTTAGGCGACCAGGATCGTCGGGCCGAACTCTCTCGGGACTTTGGCCAGGGAGAGTCCATTTGGCCGCACGCTTCTACTTCGAGCTAGCCAACGCCGAGATCACGTTCCACGACACGACCGGCGTCGAGGCCGCCGACCTGGCCGAAGCCCTGCTCGAGGCGCGCAGCGTGATCGCCGAGATGGCCGACGAGATCGCCGAGGCGCCCGCGGGGCTTCCCTGGACGCTGCTCGTGCGCGACGAGGCCGGATGGCTCGTCGGCCGCCTGCCGGTGCGGAAATGACCGGCCGGGCGTTTACGGGTTGTTAACCCTTCGTCCGGAGGATCGGGCAAGCCTTCGATCACGGGCAGCCATGGCCAGACCGATTTCCTCGCCCTCCCGGGATCTGCGCGTCGCCGCGCTGGCGGATGCAACCGCCACCGACATGGCTGGCGCCGCCCAGGCCCTGGCCGCCGGCGATCCCGAGACCGCCGAGGCCTTGCGCGCGATGGCCCGGCACAACCGGATCCTGGCGCTCAAGCTCCGGGCGCTGCAGGGCACGACGCCGGACCGGATCGGCCTGGCACGGATCGCCTGAATCCGCGCCGTCGCGAGGCTCGGGCGAGCCTCGCGACGGCGCGCCGCCACGCGCAGCGGATTTCCGCCGCGGGCTGCGGCGGGCGGACCGTGATTCCCTCGCCTCGCAGGGAAGGCACGGACTCACAGCGTGCCGGGAGCGGTGCGGGCGTCCTCACACGAGCGGACCGGCGGATCCGCCCATCCCACCCCGGTCACGCCGCCCGCATGGTCGCCAGGAAGCGATCGACCTCGGCCGAGAGGCGCTCGGACTGATGGGACAGGCCGGTGGCCGCCGAGAGGACGTTGCCGGCCGCCGCGCCGGTCTGCTCGGACACGTCCGCGACCCCGACGATGTTGCCGGTCACCTCCTTCGTCCCGGCGGTCGCCTGGGCGATGTTGCGCACGATCTCCTGCGTCGCCGCGCCCTGCTGCTCCACGGCGGCCGCGATCGAGCTCGCCACGCCGTCGATCTCGCGGATCCGCTGGGTGATCGTGCCGATCGCGCCGACCGCCTCACCGGTCACCCCCTGGATCCGGCCGATCTGCTGGCTGATCTCCTCGGTGGCCTTGGCGGTCTGGCCGGCCAGTTCCTTGACCTCGGCGGCCACCACGGCGAAGCCGCGGCCGGCCTCGCCGGCGCGGGCGGCCTCGATGGTCGCGTTGAGCGCCAGCAGGTTGGTCTGGGCCGCGATGGCCGAGATCATCTGCATGACGTCGCCGATCCGGCTGGCCGCGGCGCTCAGCTCGGCCACCAGGGCGGCGGTCTGGTCCGCCTCGCTCACCGCCTTCTGGGCCAGGTCGGTCGAGCCCTGCACCTGGCGGCCGATCTCCTGGATGGAGCTGCCGAGCTGCTCGGTGGCGGCCGCCACCGTGGTTACGTTGACCGCGGCCTCCTCGGCCGCCGTCGCCACCGCGCCGGACCGGCTGCCGGCCTCCTGGGCGATGTCCTTCATCACCCGGGCGGTGGCCTGCAGCTCGGTCGCCGAGGACGCGACCTGCTCGACGATGCCGGCGACCGCCTGCTCGAAGCTCTGGGCCAGGTCCAGCCGGGCGCGTCGGCGCCCGGCGGAGGCGGCGATGTCGGCGGCCCGCTTGCGCTCGGCCTCCTCGGCGGCGCTGCGGGCGACGCTCGCCTTGATGCCCTCGACCGCGCGCCCGACCGCGCCGATCTCGTCGCCGCGCTGCGCCTCCGCGATGGTGGCGTCGATCTCGCCCTTCGCCATCCGCTGCAGGACGGCGACGAGGCTGTCCAGCGGCCGGGTCACCCCGAACACGATGATGAAGGCCGAGAGGCCCAGGGCGATGAGCAGGCCCGCCGCGGCCGAACCGATCAGCACCACCCGGGCCTGCCGGGCCCCGGCCTCGGTGGCGTTCTTGCCGTCGGCGAGCCGGGCATCGACCCGCCCCTCGTAGACCCGGGCCGTGTCGTCGAACCGCTTCGCGATCGGTTTGCTGGCGACCATGGTCAGCTGGGTCGCCGCGGCCCGATCGTCCTTCAGCGCGAGGGCGTTGGATTTGTCGAGGACGTCGTAATACTCGCGCGCGATCGTCCCGATCTCCACCAGCAGATCCCGGACTTCCTTCTTCAAGGACCCCGCGGCGAGCGTCTGGATGTTGTCGGCGGTGCGTTTCACCGCGTCCCGATAGGTCTTCTCGAACTCCGGAAGCTCGCTGGCCGGCTGACCGATGATGAGGTTGCGGTTCATCAGGCCCGCCGTCTGAAAGTCCTGGCGCACCTCGGCGAACGCCTCCAGCCGCGCGACATAATAATCCACCAGAACGTGATTACGCTCTGTAATGTCGCCTAGCATACTGAGGGTATAATAAATCGTTCCGACGCTGACGAGGGCCATGATCAGGAGAGGGACGGACATCTTGTACGCAATTTTGCATCGATCCAAGATCCGCATCTGGATAAAAGCTCCAACTTTATGGTCAGACCGCTATAAAATCCCCTGACGAACTTAATCAAGTGGCTTGACACAAAGATTTGTTCCGAATCAATATGTCGTTGACGCTGGAAACTGAATCGGATCCCGGGATTTTATTTGTCTCCGCCATGCCACTTGCGGATGAATTACTCGGCGAAAACCGGGATTTATAGACGAATCGCAGCAACCATGACGACCGTCCGGAACGACAATGCCTGCCCTGCCGACCGGCCGATCGCTGGGGGTAACGCGCGCACCGACGCGGCGCCGCGCGCATCGCGTTCGGCGGCGGGCAGGTCGGCGACGGGACGTCGACGCGGCGTATCGCCCGAATGTCCCGATCCGTCGGGCCGCAGCGCCGCGACGCGTCGCGGTGCGCCCATGCGCAGCCACCGCAACCGAAGCAATATCCACCCCGGCGATGGGCGCCAAACTCCCGGAAACTCAATAAAAAACGCATCAACTTGTGCTTTTTATTGATTGTTCGCGACCGGACAGACTGGTAGATTTACAACATAAAGCTTGACAGGGAATTCCCCGCCGTGCCCCCTACAGAAAGCGACGCCAGCGACATGAGTGCCAGCCTGGCACTCGATATGGTCGGCCGCGCCTATCTCGCTTTGGCGCTCCTCTACGAGACGGCGCATCCGGGCGAGTTCGACGGAGTCCAGCAGAAGATCCGGGCGTTCGTCGAGGACAATTTCCGCATCATCCAGGAGACCAGCGGCCGCGGAACGCTGGGTGCCGGCACGGTCGAGGGCGCGGCCCATCTTGTGAACAACGTCCTCTCCGAGGTCGAGAACAAGATCGCCACCATGATCAGGCCGAGCCGATACATGCAGGGCTAGAGCGCGCACCACCGAACACCCGGGTGTTGCAGTTGAGCCATGAGCCCGGGATAAATCTTGCGCCGCGCTTCGGCGATGACAATTGTCGGGATAACGTGTGTCGACAGTGTTGATAAGGCATGTTAGGCCCCGATAAGGGCGGAAACTAGCTTATCGACGCGATGAAGAGCAGCGATGATTGCGACCAGGGCGCACGCAGTGCGGATGTTGCACTCGAGGTTTTGGCGCGCGCCTATCATGCTCTGGCAGTCGTCTATGAACTCTCGAGCCCCGGGGCCTACTTGGCTCTTCATGGGCAGATGATGCCGTATCTGCTGGACAGCTTCCGGGATGCGCAGGCCCCGCAGGCCGACGATCCCCAGATCGCCGAATTGTTCAGCGCCGCGCTGGAGCGGGTGCGCTGCGCGCTCGACGACGTCCGATGCGACGTCTCCGCGGTCCGGATGCGGGACGGCGAGCGCGATCACTGACGCATCCGGCCGGCGGCGCGCTCAGCGGGCCGGCCGCAGGAGCGCCCCCGGTCCGAGCAGCAGGCGCGGTGCCCCCTCCCCGTCCGGCACGCGGCTCGGGACGAGCCGGGCGAGCTTGGCGTTCAGGGTCTCGGACAGGATGTGCCGCCAGGCCCGGGGGGCGTGGAGCAATTCGCGCAACGCCGCCGCGTAGCCGTGCGAGCGCCGGCGGTCGAGGACGCGCCGGTGCTGCCATTTCCGCAGCGTGGCGTCGCGATGGGCCCGCAGCGCCCTGCGGGACGCCGGGACCAGGCCCGCCCGGGACAGCATCGCCTCGTCGAACGCGACGATCGCCGCGAGGTCGTCGGTCCGATGCTGGGCGCTCAGCGAATCCGCGCGCTCGATCGCCACGTAGCCGCAGGGCGCCGTCACGGCGAACACCGCACCCGCCGCCAGGGCCTCGACGTAGAGGGCGTAATCCTCGCCGAGCCGCAGCCGCTCGTCGTAGCGCAGGCCGTGGCGCTGCAGGAACGAGCGGCGCATGATCGGCTTCAGGAAGCCGAGCTCCCGGCGGTGCTCCCGGGGGCGCCCGATATTGCCGGCCACGAAGGCCTCGAGCGACAGGCGCTGCGGCTGGCCGGGCCCGGTGACGAGGCCCGCGACCGCGCTGGCGGCGTTCCCCCGGACCAGGACGATGTCGTCGGCGATCAGGTCCCAGCTGCGGGGGGCGGACAGCAGCCGGCCGAGGCGCCCGTCCAGGAAGTAATCGTCGGCGTCGAGGATGCAGACCAGGCGCGCCGTCGCGACCGCCAGCGCCGCGTTGCGGGCGGCCGCCGGGCCGGCATTGCGGGTCAGCCGCAGCAGCTTCAGCCGGCCCGAGCCGTCGCCGGCGGCCTCGGCGGCCGCGCTGGTCCGATCCGCGGAGGCGTCGTCGACGACGATGACCTCGGCGACCTCGGGCTGGCGCAAGGCCGAGGCGACCGCGTGCGCGATCGTGGCCTCGGCGTTGCGCGCCGCGATGATGACGCAGACATCCGCTCCGTCGCTCTGGGCCTGGACGCTTCGCACCGCACGACTCCGAACCTCTCCCGGCCGGCGGGGCCGGACGGCGATCCCGCAGGCTAGGCGGCGCGCCGAGGGGACGCGAGATCGTCCAAAAGGAGGGTTCCGGAGCTGCCGCCGCTCGTCCGAAAGATCGCGGCCGCCGCGGCCGGTTGCCCCGATACTCCCGCCGGATTCCCTGAACGCCCCCGGCAAGGATACGCGCATGACGAGACCGCCCCGCCCGATCCGCCGCGCCTGCCTGGCGACGGCCCTGCTGCTGCCGACGCTCCCGGCCGCGGCCGGAGACGAGCCTGCCCAGCCCGCCGGCTCCGCGCCGGCCTTCCGGGGCGGCGGCTCCTTCGTCGAGACCTTCACCAGCCTCGGCGACCGCCGCTGGTACGTGTCGGACGGCTGGGTCAACGGCGACCACCAGCGCTGCACCTGGTCGCGCCAGCGCGTCCAGATCCCGGCCACCGGCGCGCTGACCCTGACCCTGTCCGACAGCCCCTACAAGGACCGCGCCTTCAGCTGCGCCGAGATCCAGACCAAGGAGCGCTACGGCTACGGCACCTACGAAGTCCGGATGCGGGCGGGCGCGGCCTCGGGCCTGGTCTCGGCGTTCTTCACCTATAACGGCGCGGAGGACGGCGACCGCCGGACCAACGACGAGATCGACTTCGAATTCCTGGGCAAGGACACCACGGGCGTCCAGCTCAACTACTTCACCGGCGGCACCGGCCAGCACGAGACCATCGAGGCCCTCGGCTTCGACGCGTCGACCACCATGGCCGACTACGCCCTGGAATGGCTGCCCGACCGCCTCCGCTGGTCGGTCAACGGGCGGCTGCTGCGCGAGGTCCGGGCCGCGCCCGACCGGCCGATCCCGTCGCATCCCGGCAAGATCATGCTCAGCATCTGGATGGGCCAGGGCGACGACTTCGTCTCCTGGCTCGGGCCGGCGAGCTATCCGGGCCGGCCGATCACCGCCACCTTCGAGCGCGTCGCCTTCACGAAGCTCGGCGATCCCTGCGGCTTCAAGGGCTCGATCGTCTGCCGGTAGGGCGGCCGGGAGGCGGGATCCGCGGGCGGGCGCTCACCGGGGCGCCCGCCCGTCGCGCGCCGGGGCGCCCGCCCGTCGCGCGCCGGGACCCACGGGGCGTGGTGCCGCAGGTCGCCCGATTGGGGAACGCTAACGAAGTCTTAACCATATCCCCGGCAGGCTGAGGCCCGCGGTCACTACGGGGCCCTGTCGATGTCCGGATACAGCCTTCTCGTCGCGCTCTATGCCGTCGGTTTCGTGGAGTTCTGGCGCCTGTGCGTCCTGGCGCCCGCGGCCCACGACGAAGCCTGACGGGCGCGCCCTTCAGCGACTGCCGCGCTGGCGCAGGACCGCCGGCACGGTGCGCAGCATGATCGCGATGTCCCGGCGCAGGCTCCACCGGCTGGCATAGTCCAGGTCCAGCGCCACGCGCTCGGCATAGGTCGTGTCCGAGCGCCCCGAGACTTGCCACAGGCCGGTCAGCCCCGGCGGGACCGAGAAGCAGGTTGCGAACGCCGTTCCGTAGCGGGCGACCTCAGCCTGTACGATCGGGCGCGGCCCGACCAGGCTCATCTCACCGCGCAGGACGTTCCAGAGCTGGGGCAGCTCGTCGAGGGAGCTCTTGCGCAAGACCTGGCCGAGGGCCGTCACCCGGGGATCCCGGTTCAGCTTGTGCGTCGCCGCCCACTCGGCCCTTGCGTCCGGATGCGCCGCGAGATGCGCGGCCAGGACCGCGTCGCCGTCCGGAACCATCGACCGGAACTTCAGGCAGCCGAACGGACGCCCGTGCCGGCCGAGCCGGACGTGCCGGAAGATCGGCGCGTGGCCGTCGCTCGCCCAGATCAGCAGGGCGATGAACAGCAGCAGCGGCAGCAGCAGACACAGGGCTGTCAGCGCGACCGCGGTATCGAGCCCCCGCTTCGTCGCCCAGCCGAGCCGCGGCCCGATTCGCGCCGGGGAGGTGGCCGGCAATGTCTTGACCAACGCTTCGTTGATCGTCTCGACCATATGGTGCGGCGGCGATGGAGGGATGGAGGTGGGGGTCCCAACCGGACGCAGCATGGCGGCGGCTCCTCACTCGGTGCGAAAGGTGGATGAGGCAGTGCTAGACAGGATCGACGCCCGGATGCCCGTGCAGCCGGACAGGATACCGTCGGGACGGGGGAAATATTTGGCGCGCGAATGTCGTGATACGTTGGCACAGTTGCAAACATGCGGGATAAAGCGCCGCCGAGACCGCCGAATCACCAGTGGGGATAAGTAATTGCTGGTCCTACTGGTCTTCGCCGCTCTGATCGGGGGCGCGATCGGCTTCGCGGTGGGCCTGCTCCAGGGCTGGCTCGTCGCCGCGCTGGCGGCCCAGGCCGGGGCCGCGATCGCCGTGGGCCTGGTCGTCCTGCTCGGAATGCGCCGGTGAGTGCCGCGGGCGGGCCGGGCCCGGCATCCGAGGATCGGGCAGCGACGCTCCGCGGCGGCCTGCGGCCGGGAGCGCCGCAAGATATCGCGTCGTCTGCCGACCGGCGTATGTGAGCGATGACCGATCACATCAGTGTTCCACCCGGAATCGGACGGGTCATCGCGATCATACCCCAGTTCGATATTGTTAAACAACCCTAAACACGACGGCCCCAACACCGAATACAGCAATGCGGCAGATGTTCGGGCCGCCGCGCCTACGCCGATCGAGGTAGGCCGCCCGCGCGCCCGACCGGCCTACACAGCGGGACCGCATCGCACGAGGCGTGCATGGTCCCGTTCGAGCAGCGTCGCGACAGGTGGTCACCGGCTTTCGGGAGACGACGAGGAGGCGTCCGAGATCGCCCGCATCGCCCCGGATCCGGCGCCCGGGCCGATGCGGGAGAGCCCCGCATCCTCGGGTTCGACGGCCTGCGGGCTTTGGCCTTCCTGATGGTCTTCGTCAGCCACAAGGCGCCGAGCCCGCGGACCGAGGCGCTGGGCAGCGCCGGGGTCTGGCTGTTCTTCGTGCTGAGCGGCTTCCTGATCGTCCGCATCCTCGCGGCGGCGCGCGCGCGCATCGAGGCCGGCACGGCGACGCCGCTCGACAGCCTGCAGGTGTTCTACCGGAACCGCTTCGCCCGCATCGTGCCGGTCTATTACGCGTTCCTGTTCGTACTCTACGCGACCCCGTTGGGCGGCCCGCTGGATCTCGGCGATGCGGGGTTCAAGCGCGCAACCTGGCTGTATCTGACGAATCTCTACATCGAGCGGCACGGCTGGGGGACGGAGCTCGGGCACCTCTGGAGCCTGGCGGTCGAGCAGCAATTCTACCTGCTGTTCGCCCCCGCTGCCCTGTTCCTGCCGCGGCGCCATCTCGGGGCGCTATGCGGCGCGCTGATCGGCGCCAGCGTGCTGATGCATGTCGTCCTGTGGTCGGCCGGGGCCTGGCTCGTGAGCTTCGACGTCGACACCCTGGCCAATCTCGGGCTGATCGCGCTCGGGGGGCTGGCCGGGCTGCGGAGGGGACCCCTGCCGGGCTGGCTCCGGCGCGACGCCGCGCTGATCGCCGTGCTAACCCTGTTCCTGGCCCTGCCGCTCCTGGCCGGGGAGACCGGGCTTTGGCTGGTCGTCGGGCGTCTGAGCGGGGGGCTCGCGGCGCTGCTGCTGCTGCAGATCGTCCAGTGCCCGGAGAGCCGTACCGTCGCCATCCTCGACAGCCCCTGGCTGCGCCGCATCGGCGTGATCAGCTACGCCGCCTACCTGTTCCACGTGCCCCTGCATGCGGAACCGGTGCTGGCGGCGCTCGGGCTGCCCTTCGCCGGGCCGCGCGCGGTCACCCTGGCCCTCGACCTGGCGCTGACCCTGCTCCTGGCGGAAGCCTCGTGGCGGCTCCTCGAATCCCCCGCCCGCCGGCTCCTGCGGGCACCGCGGCCGGCGGCGCGGGAGCCGGCGCTGGTCAATCCGCTGTAGCCGTCAGGGATTCACAAGGTCTTCGACCTTTTGCGGGTGCCGAGCAGAGCCCTGCGGCCGGGCGAAGCCCGGATCCATCGGGACTCCGCCCCGATACCCCGCCAAAGTTCGCGCCCTTTGGAAACCCAGTCCCTTCCCTGAGATGACGGCGTGGAGGGCTGCGACGGTCCGGCCGAGCCGCTTGCGCGCACCCAGGATCGGGCGTTCGAGCCCATGCCACGAGGCAGCGGCGGCGAGGAGCGTCGGGCCGAGGGCCAGCAGGACCAGGATAGTCACCGAGTCGATTTGCGGGGCCAGGGAATACACCGCGTTGAGGATCGGGCAGTGATACAGATACAGGCCGTATGAGTAATCGACCTTGTAGGGCCCGATCCGTCCGCCGAAATCCGTGACGCCGATCGCGACGGCGATATAGGCCAGGCAAAGCCCCGACAGGGCGGTCTCGACGAGCGGCCACCGCTCCGGGCCGAGCCCATGGACGAGGGCGATCCCTGCCAGCGCCGCCGCGAACAGCCGCCCGTCCAGGGGCACGGCATCGCGCCAGACATAGAGCAGGGCTCCGCCCAGGAAGGCGGCGAACAGGATCGCGCCCCGGCCGAGGAAGACGAGGCGGAACAGCCCGTTCTGCGCGAACAGGGGCAGCAGCCCGAGCCCCTCCAGCAGGGCGGGCGTGGCCGCGACGGCGACGGCCAGCGCCAGGAGCAGCCGGGGCCGCCGCAGGAGCCCGAGGATGATCAGGCCCGCCATGAGGCCGTAGCAGGCGATCTCGTAGGCGAGGGTCCAGAGGGCGGCGTTGACGATGCCGGGCTGCCCGTTCTGAGTGAAGACCCCGGGGAGCTGGGCGCGGAACAGGCCGATGCTGTTGGCGCCGTACTGCCACACCGCCGGCTGCGCGAAATAGGCCGCCGGGCCGTAGCTGGAGAACAGCGGCCCGATGACGAGGGCGGTGACCAGGGTGACGGCGGTCAGCGCGGGCAGGATCCGCAAAGCCCGGTTGACCAGGAACGGCCCGACCGGGAGCCGGGACGCGCTTCCGGCCACCAGGAAGCCGCTGACGCCGAAGAACAGCGGCACGAGGCTGCCGGTGAGGGGCGTGAGCGTATCGGTCCAGAGCCGGCTGCCCAGTGTAGCGCCGGCGTGGAACACCATGACCAGCAGCGCGAGCACGAGGCGCAGCGTGTCGAAGCCGCCGCCATAGCCGCCGCCGGCCGCGAGCGCGCCGCCGATCGTCCGCCCACGGCGGGCCACCTGATGACGCATGATCGGGCCTCGCACGGACACGCACCGGAACGGGGCGCCTGCGAGCCATGCCACCGCTTCGCCGGCGGCGAGAGACGATTGCGGCCGCGCAAAAGGAGGGATGCCGCAGCCGATCCTGCGCCCCGGGGGTCGGCGCTATCCCCCTTGGCGGGAGCGGGGATCCTCCGAACGACGTAGCGGGTCGGAGGATCGGCCGCGGCCCGGCTCCGATCGGGGCAACCACCGATAGCGCGACACGCCGGACCGCGCGCCCGAATAGAAAATACACTGCGGACGTGTTCGCATGGCGTGTGGCGACGCCCAGCAACACCCAAGATCCTGCGGACACAGCGACAGAAAAATCAAGGTCTCATCTCAAGAGACATCTTTTCCTTGACTTGCCGAAGCTTCTCGGCCTCCATAGGCCCCAGCGAGGCACGGAGCCGCAAGCCGACCCGTCCTGGATCATGATGGTCCTGAACGCGACTGTGACGCGGGATCCCCCTCCCCGACGGCATCCCGACGTGTCGCGCCCCGTCGCAGCTGCGATGCCGGCAGCGCCGCGCTGGACCGCCGGCGGGATCGTGAGATCCGTCGATCTCGGACCTCGTCGGTCGAGATCGCAAGATCGCGCGGACTTCGAGACTTGCACGTCCCCAGCTGCGCTGCGCGCGGCGATGGACCTGGGAAGTCTTCCAACGGCCGCCGGCATGTCTTTCACGACGCGATAGGCGCGGTTGGCGTGCCGAAGCGCACTGATTCGGAGGCGGAGCGATGAACCCCGTAGGGTCTGTGACGTCCAATCAATCCACCGCGCTGATGCTTTTGCAGCTTGATACATCCCTTAAGCCTCGCCCAGGGCAGGAAGACGCGGAGACCGATCCGGTCCCTCTCGCAGCCGTGACAGCCATCCAGGTGCTGGACCCCCGCTCCTCTCTGAGCCTGTCGACTCAGGCGAGCGATGCGATCCTGTCTCTGGTTCACAAGATGCCCCATCATAGGAGCAACGTCGGCCTGCTCGGAGGAATCGACGAGAGCGCGATGCTCACGGACGAGGCCTTTGCCAAAACGATGGCGAACACGCCTGCTCACTACATAGAGATGATGAAAAGCATGGGGGCGACGCGCTGGGTATGGCGCCCCGAAGTCCATCTCACGGGTGTTGACTTCTACAAGGCCCTGTCCAGGGCCATTCCACGCGACTACAACAACCCCGGCTCGATGGCGAATGCGATATTCATAGATAAGGCCGCCAAGATCGTGCGTGCGACTGACGTTCCCGACGCCAAGATTGTGTCCGGATATTACGACATGTACAATGACAGGAACGACCATATCGGAACGGTCCGACGGACCGAATGCGACCCTGACTATCTCGCGGCGTTCAGCGCCGATAACCCCGGCCTGCGCATCGCCCCTGTCTATTTCGGCAATGATGCCGCTCTCGTGATCTGGCCCGACGTGTCCGACCGGCAGACCGGGCTGAGATCGCTTATGCGACTGAGGTCCCCTAACGCCTGATCGGCAACCGCGCCACCACGGCGCCGGTCGCGTCCCGCACCACGAGCGTCCAGGCGGTGCCGGGATCGTCGGCGCAGACCGCGTCGGCCATCTCCCGGATAACGCTGCGCGCCTCGGCTAGCGCCTCGGCCAGGTCGGCGGCCTCCACGCCGTCGCGGTCGCGGATCGTCTCCCGGCCGCTCTCGACATCGAAATAGAACCGGATGGGCACCGAGATCCCCCGTGATTGATGCCCTCGGAGGGCCGTCCGTTCCTGGCTGCGCGGCCCGGCTGCGCCCGACTGCAATTATCTGGAGACATAAAGTTTAACAAATATCAAAGCTGATTTCTCTGCACGCGTGGCAATAATGTCTGATTTTTGCTGGATTAGCACAATATAGGTATCGATCATTGCCCATTTGAACGGGGCGGCGCGGCGAAAGGCGGTAATGTACAGGTCCGGGAGCCGGCGCGAGGCCCGAGGCCGGCCATCCTCCGCAGTGAGAGGATACGACCGCCGCCCTACGCCCTTTGAGCGTCGTGCGCCGGGCCCGCTCCGCGGCATGCTCGGCCCGAACCGCCCGGGACGGGCTTTCCGGGGGCCGCGGGCAGGACAGCGATGGCGAATCAGATCGTGGCCGATGCGCGGATGGCCCCCGTGGACGTCTCGTTCCTCATGGCCGCCCACAACGCCGCCCCCTGGATCGAGGCGGCGATCCGTGCGGCCCTCGACCAGACCGGCGTCACGATCGAGATCCTGGTGGTGGACGACGGCTCGGTGGACGGGACCGCCTCCGTGCTGGCGCGGCTGGCGGCGGACGAGCCGCGCATCCGTCGGATCCCCCTCGACGGGGTGCGGGCCGGCGCGCCGCGCGGGCCGTCCGCCGCCCGGAACGCCGCCCTCGGGGCCGCCCGGGGCCGCTGGCTGGCGATCCTCGACGCGGACGACCTGATCGTCCCGGACCGGACCCGGACCCTGCTGGATCTGGCCGCCGCCACCGATGCCGACGTGATCGCCGACAACCCGATCCCGTTCGCCGGCGGCTTCGACCTGGGCGGCGCCGGCATGCTGGAGCGCGGCCGGGAGCCCTACCTGTTCACGGTCGCGCTCGCGCAATACCTGTCCTGCAACCGGATGCTCACCCCCGGGGTGAAGCTCGGCTATCTCAAGCCGATGCTGCGGGCCGACCTCGTGCGCCGGCACGGCCTGCGCTACGCGGATGAGGTCCGGATCGGCGAGGATTTCCTGTTCTGCGTGGCGGCCCTCGCGGCGGGCGCCCGCTTCGTCGTCAGTTCCTATGCTGGCTACGGCTATCGGCGGGGGCCGGCCTCGCTGTCCCACCGGCTGCGGCTCGCCGACATCCAGCGCCTCGACGCCGCCTTCGCGGCCTGGGCCGTGCAGGGCGCGCGCTCCGCCGAGATCCGGCAGGCCGCCCACGCCTATCGCGACAGCCTGGCCACCGCGCAGATCATCGCCCGGGTGATCGAGGCGGCCCAAGGCGGCCGGTGGCTCCGCGGCGCCGGGCTGGCGCTCGCCCGCCCCCGGGCCTGGCGGTTCCTCACCGGTTCGCTGATGGCGGCGGCCGGCAAGCGCCTCGGCAGACGCCTGCGCCCCGCCCTGCCGGGCGCGATGCCGGTCGGACAAGGGTGAGCCCCATGCGCCTGTGCCTCTGCATCTGCACCTGCGAGCGCCCGGCGGGCCTCGCGCAGCTCCTCACGGCGATCGACCGGCAGCGGCTCGGCGGCCGCGCCGATGCCGCGCTGCGGATCCTCGTGGTCGACAACGGCCGCAGCGACGCCGCCATCCCGGTGGTGGAGGCCTACCGGGCCGAGGGCCGCTTCCCGATCACCTACGCGCGGGAGCCGGTCCGGGGCCTGGCGGCGGTGCGCAACCGCAGCCTCGATGCGGCGGCCACGCTCGGCGCCGACTGGATCGCCCTGATCGACGACGACGAGGTCCCGGATCCGGACTGGCTGCGCAGCCTGCTCGACACAGCCCGGCGGACCGGGGTCGCGGCCTGCGTCGGCCCGGTCGTGCCGCTGTTCGAGCGCCCCCCCCCGGCCTGGGCGGTGGCCGGCGGCTTCTTCGCCAAGACCCTGCCGGTCCGCGACGGGCTGGTGACGGATGGCTACACGGCCAACGCCCTCCTCGACCTGCGGGTGGTGCGGGCGCTCGGCCTGTCCTTCGACATGCGCTTCAACACGATGGGCGGGGAGGATACGTTCTTCTTCCGCGCCCTGCTGCTGGCCGGGCACCGGATCGCCTGGGCGCCCGACGCGATCGTGTACGACAGCATCCCGGCGCACCGGATGCGGGTCCGCTGGCTGCTGGCGCGCTGGTACCGCAGCGGCAGCGTCGAGGCCTATCTCGGCCGCCTCCGGCCGGAGACGGTGAGCGGACGGCTGACCAACGCCGCCCGGGGCCTGGCCCGCCTCGGCGGCGGCCTGGCGCGCCTCGCGATCGCCGGGCTGTCGCTCCGGCCCGCCACCCTGATCGGCGGCTTCTACACCCTGTGCCGGGGCGCCGGGCTGCTCGCCGCGGTGCTCGGCCTGAGCTACCGGGAATACCACCCGTCCCGGCATCGGTAGACGCGGGTCTCCGAAGAGCCCGGCCCTTGGCGGAGCCCCAAGGGCGCCGGCGCGCGCGCCTCCTCCGTCGTCAGTCGCCGCCCTCGTCGGGAATGTTCAGGAGGTTGCCGCAGGCCTTGCAGTGCACGGCGTCCGGCTCGTGGCGCATCAGCCCGCAGGCGTCGCAGGGAAACCGCACCTTGTAGGGGCGGAACACCACCTGGGCGAGGCGGAAGAACAGCGTCACGCCGCAGATCATCACGAAGACCGAGAGCAGGCGGCCCATCGGGCCCGGCAGGGTGATATCGCCGTAGCCCGTCGTCGTCAGCGATGTCACCGTGAAGTACAGGGCGTCGACCGGCGTCTGGATCGCCGGGTTGCTGCCGTGCTGCGTGGCGTAGACGATGCCCGTCATCGTGAACACGAACACCACGAGGTTGGTGGCGGCCAGGATCGCGTCCTCGTTGCGACGAAACACGGCGCTGTCCTGGCGCAGCCGCTCGAGCAGGTGGTAGGTGCGCAGCAGGCGCAGCGTCCGCAGGATGCGCAGGAAGCCGACGCCCTCGACGATCACCGGCGCGAGGAACGAGGCGACGGCCACGACGTCCGCCCAGGTGCTCAGGTGCCGGAACTCCCGCAGCGGGGCACGGCTGATGCCGAGGCGGGCGGCGAAATCGAGGAGGACGCAGACGCCCAGCGCCACGTCGCAGGCGATGATCCAAGAGGTCAGCGGCAGGAACGAGGTGACGATCACGAACGCGACCGTCGCCACGTCGAAGACGAGCAGCCCGTAGCGGAAGCGATGGGCTCGCCGCGTGTCCCCTTCGTACAATTCGCGAAGCGTCGTGGCCGCTCTCGTCATCGCTCGTCGGCTTGGGAGAAGGAAGGTCAGGCGTTCCGCATCGGCCCTTACCAGGCAACGGGACCTTCGGCATCGCCCATCAGCCAGGCCAGCAGCAGGAGGATCAGCATGCCGAGGAGCAGCACGCCCGAGAGGGCCATCACGAGATCGGACAGGCGGCCCTCGATGGTGCCGGGACGACGCCTCGGGAATTGACGGCGCATCGTGTTTCACCTGGTTCAGGGGACGGAGACGGATCGGGCCTTCGGCGGCCCGGTCACGCCGCGGCAGCCGGTCTCGGCTCAGCGCTCGGCGCGGAGAGGTGGCGCGAGGCGGAGCACCAGCGCTCCGGCGGCCATGCAGGCGAGCGACCCGAGCAGCACGCCGATCTTGGTCTCGGCCTCCAGCTCCGGCTGCTGCGCGAAGGCAAGCAGGCCGATGAACAGGCTCATCGTGAAGCCGACCCCGCAGAGCAGGGCGATCCCGTAGACCTGCGCCCAGCTCGCATGGCCCGGGCGCTGCGCCCAGCCGAGCCGGACGGTCGCGAGCACGAAGCCGAACACGCCGAGCTGCTTGCCGACGAACAGGCCCAGCGCCACGCCCAGCGTCACCGGGTCGAGCAGCATCGCCGGCCTGACATTGGCGAAGGAGACCCCGGCATTGGCGAACCCGAATACCGGCAGGATCAGGAACGCCGTCCACGGGCTGATGGCGTGTTCGAGGCGGTGCAGCGGCGAGGTCGGATCATCCGGTTTGCCGGCGCTCAGCCGAAGCGGCACCGTCAGGGCGAGCAGGACGCCCGCGATGGTCGCGTGGATCCCCGACAGGAGCACGAACACCCAAAGCACCGCGCCGAGGGTGAGGTACGGCCACAGGCGGCCGATGCCGGCCTTGTTCAGCCCGTAGAGCGCAGCCAGGGTCAGGGCCGCGCCGCCGAGCATCGGCAGCGACAGGTCGGCGGTGTAGAACAGGGCGATGATGAGCACCGCGCCGAGGTCGTCGATGATCGCCAGCGCGGTGAGGAAGACCTTGAGCGACACCGGCACGCGCGAGCCCAGCAGGGCCAGCACGCCGAGGGCAAAGGCGATGTCGGTGGCCGCCGGGATGGCCCAGCCCCGCAGGGTCTCGGGCGAATGCCAGTTGACGGCGGCATAGACGAGCGCCGGGACGACCATGCCGCCGAGCGCGGCCACACCCGGCAGGATCCGGTCCGGCCAGGTCCGCAGGCGCCCATCCAGCAGCTCGCGCTTGATCTCCAGGCCGACGAGCAGGAAGAACACGGCCATCAGGCCGTCGTTGACCCAGTGCAGGACCGAGAGCGGGCCGATATGGGCCTTGAGCACGGCGAAGTAGGTGTCGGCCAGAGGCGCGTTGGCGACGACGAGTGCCAGTGCGGCGCTCGCCATGAGCACGAGCCCGCCCCCCGCTCCGCTCGTGAGCAGGTTGCGCAGAGACGACAGGGGACGAAGGCGTGACGGCATGCGCACAGGTCTTCCACCGCTGGCGGCCCGACCAACGCAGAAACCTGCCGATCCGACCTCCGGATCGTACACCCGGGGCGGCCTATCGCATCGATGCGTGATTCCGGCAAGCGATGGCGGCGCGTCCCGCACCGGAGCGCGAAGACCCGCGGACGTCCCACCTCAGCCGCCGGAAGCGCTGTCGCGCGTTCCCCGGAAGCGGACGTTCGTCAATCGTCCGACAAGTTCAGTTCCGGGGGCGGACGTAAGCGTTAGGCTGAGCAGACCCAGCCTCGGAACGTAAACCCCGCATAGAATAGGCTGACCCCGGTAAAACCGGCCTCACGTAGCAAGGCTTCGTCCTCCTCGGGCGAAAGGATCGGCAAGTGGTCCGCAATTCCGGTCTTGGCGCTCTCGGCCTGCACGCGGTCGATACCGGAGGCGGTTGCGAAGGCTGCGTAGCGCGAGAGCCAGAGATCGCGCTCATCCTGCGGGATGCTAAAGTGTGCGACGATGAAGGGCGCACCGGGCCTTAAACGACGCCGGACCTCCTGGAGGGTGCGGGCGCGCTCAGCACGCTCGATGAAGTGGAGTGTCAAAATACAGACCGCTCCATCGAACGGTCCCTCTGGGGCGTTGTCGATCAGCCCTTCGTGCAAGCGAGTTCGATCCGCGAGGTTGCCGAGGGTCCGGCGCGCGAGTTCGAGCATCGCGGCGGACGGATCGACACCATCGAACGACCATTCGGGTTGGCTCTCCGTGAACACTTTGAGTTCGAGGCCACCGCCTGCGCCGAGGACGAGAACTTTGGCCTTAGCAGGCACACGCTCTGCTAAAAGCAGCATCGCCATGCGCTGCATGTCGGCGTAACCGGGCACCATGCGCGGAGGGTTATCGGCGTAGCGCGCTACGGCATCAGGGTCCGAGAATGCGTCCATACCCGATGGTATCACATCGAGATCGGGCGAGCCTCCGATAAGGTCGTGATCGGGCAGGGAGGCGATGTCTGCTTCCGTCGATCACTGGCCGAAAAGCAGACCGGCAGCCCCCCCAAGCGGACGGCACCGGGCCTCCGATGCCCCCCCTCCCCCACTACCGCGTCGCGAACTTGAGGCTGAGCGCCGCCTTGGCGACGAGGCCGGGGCTGGCGAGCGCGTCGAGATACTGCCGGTAGCGCTTGTCGAAGACGTTCTGGACGACGAATTCGGCCTTGACCCGGTCGTCGAGGTCGTAGGACGCGAAGAGATCCACCAGCCCGTAGGCTTTCGTGGCCCGGTCCTTCGCGCCCCGGGGCAGGTCGGTGCGGGCATCCACGAGGTTCAGCCGCGTGCCGAGTTCGAGGCGGTCGCCGAGAAGGCGGAAGCCCAGGGTCGTGCTGATCCGGTCCGGCGGCACCGAGAGCAGGCTCTCGCGGGTGGTCCGGTCGCGGCCGTCGGTGTGGGTGGCGGCGAGGGTCACGAAGCCGCCGCCCCAATCGTAGGTGCCCTCCAGCTCGACGCCGGACAGGTCGGCCCGGGCCAGATTGCGGTACTGGTACGAGCGGACCGGGATCACGCAGGGGAAGCGCCCGGGCCGGGCCGCGCAGATCGCGGCCGGGATGCCGGGGATCGCCGGCGCGTAATAGGTCGGCCCGACGCCCCGCATGTCGATGAAGTTGTCGACCGCGTTGTCGAACACCGCGAGCTTGCCCCGCACCGCGTCCCCGGGGACCAGCACGGCATCGGTGCGCAGGTTGATGCCGCCCTCGACGGTGTGGGCCACCTCGGGCCGCAGCGCCGGGTTCGGCAGGATGCTGAAGGCCGGGAACGGGTGGATGCCCTGCACCAGGGTCTCGGTGATCGAGGGCGCCCGGTAGCCCTCGGCATAGGTGCCGTAGACCTCGAAGCCGGCGACCGGCGAGATCCCGAGGGTGATCTTCGGCGAGATCCGGTCGCCGCCGGCATGGTAGGCGCCGCCATCCAGGGCATAGGTGTCGTAGCGCAGGGCGCCGATCACCCGCAGCCAGGGGGCGTAGCGCATCTCGTCCTGCACGAAGGCCCCGGCCAGTTCGCGCCGCCCCGAGGGCGTGAGGGCCGCGCCGAACCCGCCGGCCCGGTCGCTGGTCCGGACCCGGTTCTCGACGAGGTCGCCGCCGAAGGTCACGACGTGGAAAAGCGGGCCGGTCTCGAAGCGGGCGGTGTCGTGGGCGTCGAACCCGGAGGTGTCGATTGTGTAGGTCAGCCGGTCGCCCGCCTTCGTGCCGAGGCGGCCATAGGTGCCCCGGGGCGAATCCGCCAGGAAGACCAGGGCGTTGCGCGTGGTCGTGGTGTAGCCGTTGAGGCTGAGGTCCACGAGCGGCACGTCCGGCCGGGCGAAGCGGTAGCCGAGGCTGTAGGTGTCGGCCTGCACCGCGTTGGCGAAGCGCGCCCCCGCGCCGCTGCTGCCGGCATTGGCGAAATCGAAGCGCTGGAGCAGAGCCGTGCCGCGGATCTCGTGGCCGTCCGCCGGCCGCACCGAGAGCTTGGCCAGCCCGGAGGTCAGCTCGTTGCCGGTGTCGCGCACCAGGGTGCCGAGGCCGTCGCGATAGGGATCGGTGGTCCGGTAGGTGAACTGGCCGAACAGGTCGGCGGCGCTGCCGATCCGGGCGCCCAGTGCCGAGGTGTTCAGGAATTTCTGGCCGTTGGTCCCGAAACCCTGCTTCTGCACGAAGCCGGCGGTCTCGTCGGGGGCGAGGATGTCGTCGATCGCGCGGGTTCGGAAGGCGACGACGCCGCCGATCGCGCCCGAGCCGTAGATCGTCGCGGTCGGGCCCCGGGTGATGTCGACGCCCCCGACCAGCTCGGGATCGAGGTAGAACACCCCGTTGGCGGAATGGCCAGAGGTCTGGAAGTCCTGGCGGGCGCCGTCGATCAGCACGTTGACCCGACCGAAATCCTGCAGTCCGCGGATGTTGATCGCCTGGGCCGGGTTGGTCTGGCTCTCCTGGGTGGTCACGCCGGGCACGTCGCGCAGGATGGTGGAGAGCCGGCTCGGCTGCAGCCGCTGGATCTGATCGTGGGTGACCACGCTGGTCCCGGACAGCGCGTCGATTGCGGCGCCGGCGGTCCTGGTGGCGGTCACCGACACGGTGTCGAGGGCGATCTCGGATTCGGGCTGCGGGCGCCCGGCCGGCGGCGCGGCGGCCTGCTGCGCCTGCGCGACGGTGAGGCTCAGAAACGAGACGCCGAGCGCGAAAAGCGCACGGCGGGAAGCATAGGACATGACGTGATCCGCGAAGGCACAGTCTAAGTGGAGCGCTGGCTGGCGGATGGCTGGCTTGCGGCCTGCCTCTTGTGCGGATGCGACCGATCAACGCAAGCGTCTCTGCGACGGCTTGCTTTTCAATGCTTCGAAGCTGCCCCTGCGTCAGCTCACAACACTTCCAGACCGCGCGATCGCGGCTCAGTTTTGTTGCGCGCTGGCAACAGTCCGGTGCGGCAGGATGAACGGCTGATCCGGGCCGGGGATGTGTCCGACCGGCCAGCGCACCCCGAACACCCGGGCGATCAGGTCGTCCCGCAGCACGTCCGCGGGCCGCCCGCTGGCGACCAGCCGGCCGCTTTCGAGGACCAGCAGCGTGTCGGCATAGGCGGCCGCGAGGTTGAGATCGTGCAGGATCGCCACCACGGCGACGCCGGAGGCCGCCAGCGCCGCGGCGGCATCGAGGAGCGCACCCTGGTGGCGCAGGTCCAGGCTCGCGGTCGGCTCGTCGAGGAACAGCACCTGCCGGTCGGACACCGTGCGGCCGGCCTCCATCTGGCAGAGCACCCGGGCGAACTGCACCCGGGCCTGCTCGCCGCCCGACAGGGTCGGGTAGGCCCGGGCCGCGAGATGGGCGATGTCGGCCCGGTCGAGGGCGCGGGCCAGGATCGCGTCGCGGTCGCGGGGCTTGAGGCCCCGGCCGATCCCGTCGAGCCCGATCCGGGCCACGTCGGCGGCGGCGAACGGGAAGGCGAGGCGCGCGGCCTGCGGCAGCACCGCCCGCATCGCGGCGAGCCGCCAGGCCGGGATCGCGCCCACCGCTTCGCCCCCGTAGGCGACCTGCCCGCGGGTGGGGCGCAGCTCGCCGCAGAGCAGGCGCAGCAGGGTCGACTTGCCGGCGCCGTTCGGGCCGACGATCACCTGCAGGGAGCCGGCGGCCACGTCGAGGGACACGTCGCGCACGAGGTCGCGCCCGGCCACATTGACGGTGAGGTCGCGGGCGGAGAGCAGGGCCGACTCAGGCATCGGCGGCGACCCGCGCCCGGCCGAGCAGCAACCACAGGAAGACCGGCGCGCCGACCAGCGCGGTGACGATCCCGATCGGCAGCTCGGCCGGCGCCGCGACCAGCCGGGCGACGACGTCGGCCAGCACCAGGAACGCGCCGCCGAGCAGCGCCGAGGCCGGCAGCAGCAGGCGATGCTCCGGGCCGATCGCCAAGCGCAGGGCGTGGGGCACGACCAGGCCGACGAAGCCGATCACCCCGGCGCCCGCGACGCTCGCCCCCACGGCGACGGCGACCAGGAAGATGCAGGCGCGCTTCAGCCGCTCCACCGGGATCCCGAGATGGAACGCCTCCGCCTCTCCGAGCACCAGGGCGTTGAGGCCGCGCCCGAGGAACGGCACCGCGACCAGAACCGGGAGGATCAATGGCGCGGAGGCCGCGACCTTGCCCCAGGTGGCGCCGCTCAGGCTGCCCAGCGACCAGAAGGTGAGATCGCGCAATTGCCGGTCGTCGCTCGCATAGGTCAGCAGGCCGGTGAGCGCGCCGCTCAGCGCCCCCAGGGCGATGCCGGCGAGCAGCATCGTCGCCACCGCGGTCCGCCCGGACCGGGTCGCCAGAGCGTAGAGGATCAGGGTCGCGCTCAAGCCGCCCAGGAAGGCGCCGGCCGGCAGGGCGAGATAGGGCAGCGGCCCGGGCAGGCCGGCATAGGCCAGCAGCCGGTCGCCCAGCACGATGATGCAGGCGGCGGCAAAGCCCGCCCCCGACGAGACCCCGACGAGGGCCGGGTCGGCCAGGGGATTGCGGAACAGCCCCTGCATCAGCGCGCCCGAGACCGCGAGCCCGGCGCCGATCATCAGCCCCAGCAGGGTGCGGGGCAGCCGGATATTGAGCACCACCAGGGCGTCGCGCGCCAGCGCCGGATCGGCGCCGCCACCGGTCAGAACCGCCAGGACCCGCTCCGGCGGGATGCGGATCGCCCCGAGGCTGACCGAGAGCAGCGCGACGGCGAGCATCAGCAGGGTGAGCCCCGCCAGCACCCACGGGAGCGCGGCGCGGGGGTTCCGCAGACCCCGGGAATCTCCCGATCGCCCCCTCATCCTGAGGTGCTTTCGCGCAGCGGAAGCCTCGAAGGAGCCCTCCAGATGTCACCGCGATCGCTGGAGGGCTCCTCCGAGGCCCAACGATCGTCGATCGCCGGGCACCTCAGGATGAGGTCGAGATGGGGACAACCGTCGTCAAAGAAAAGCTCACTCACCCGGCAGGCCCGGATAGACCGCACGCATCAGCTCGATCGCGGCCTGCGGGGTGCGCGGCCCGAAGCCCAGGAGGTAGAGGCCGTCCATGGCGATCAGGCGACTTTGCGCGCCGGCCGGGGTCCGGCCCAGGGCGGTGTCGGGGGCGAAGATCGTGTCGGGCCTGGGCGGCTCCGGGCCGTTCTGCATCATCACCACCGCGTCGGGAGCGGCGGCCACGATGGCCTCGTCGGTCATCGGCTTGAACCCGGAAACGCCGGCGGCCGCGTTGGTGATGCCGGCGAGCGCCAGCATGCCGTCCGCGGTGGAGCCGGCGCCGCCCACCACCGTGCGCCCGCCCTGCAGGGACAGGACCACGATCGCCCGGGCCGGCCTCTCGATCCGGGCGCGGCGGGCCGCGACCTCGGCGAAGCGGGCGCGCACCTCGGCGGCGAGGGAATCGGCCTCCGACTCGAGGCCGGCGAGGCGCCCGATCACGGCGATCTTGTCGAGGACGCCCTCCGGGCTCGGCGGCTCGGCCACGGTCTCGACCCGCAGGCCGGCCTCGCGCAGCTGCGCCAGCACGGCGGGCGGGCCGGCGCCGTCGGCGGCGATCACCAGATCGGGCCCGCAGGCGAGCAGGCCCTCGGCCGAGAGCGCCCGCAGGTAGCCGACATTCGGCTTCTCGCGCAGGGCCTCGGGCGGGTAGAGGCTGGTGGTGTCCACCGCCACGATCCGCGGGCCGGCGCCGATCCGGTACAGGATCTCGGTGACGGCGCCCCCCAGGGCGGCGATCCGGGCGGCCTTCGCCGCGGCGGCGGCTCCGCGGGGGGCGAGCGCCACGGCGGCGGCGGCGGCGGCGGCGGCGGCCAGGAGGGAACGGCGCGACCAGGCGGGGGCGATCGTCATTTGGTCAGGATCAGCTTGTCGTTGGCGGTGATGCGGAGCCGGTACCGCTGGCCGGCATGCCGGATGACGATCTCGCGGCGCCCCCGCAGGAGGCTCGCCGACACGATCTCCTCGTCCCGCTCTGAAGCCAAGGCGCGGAGCGCCAGATGCGGATCCCCGCGACCGTCGGCGCGCGCAACCCGGTTCTCATCCCCGTCCAGACCGGACATCTTCAGGAAGCCTCAGATTCGTTCTTTGTAACACTTCGAAATACAAAGACACGTGGCAGAGGCCGAACCATAGGGGCGATCTGCGGCAAATACCAGAGCCGACCCCGTCGGGATAACCTTGCGCAGATCCAGTCTAGTCAGATTGATCTTCGCTGCGCTCCGTCGTCGCCGGGGCGGGGGAAGACTGCACCGCCGGGCCTGAATGGCGACGCTGGTCGGTCGATCCGCCGGTCTCGGCCGCGAAAACCGGTCCGGTGTGCCGGGTCCGCGGCGGCCTCAGCCGAACAGGGGCAGGCCCGCGCCGATGATGACGAGCCCGAGCACGATCAGGCTGCCGCCCGCGCTCTCCAGGGTCGCCTGCTGCACCGACCGCTTCGGGGCGATGCCCGCCAGGGTCGCGCCGGTGACGAGGCAGAGGACGCTCAGGATGGTCATGACAGGCGCCTCCAGCGGCCGGACTTCGGACACGCGCAACGGTTTCGGTCCGGATAAGGATGCAGCGCCGGCCTTAATGAACGGTCCACGCGGATCTTCGGGCGCGGGACCGATGGCCCGGTCGTGCCGTTCCGGGCACGGCTCCCGATGCGGAGACATGGCTGCGCGCGCATCCGTCAAGCACAGCCCATCGAACCACAACGAAGCACCCGAGAGCCATCAAATACAAGTCGGAAGCTTCCCACCAATTCTGAACTGCAGATTGATTTTAGAGTTTGTAAAAATTCAAAACTTGACGAATCATTTGCGGATGCCGCCCGAGATCTCTAGGTGAACCCCGTTTTCACTCGGACACCTCGAATCCATGACCTCGCCCGCTTCGCATGTCTTCGGCCCATCCCGCCGGGATCGGGCACCGGGGATACGCGCGCGATGCGGCCTGCGCAGGCCGGCGCTGGTGGCCGGCCTGTCGGTCGTCGCGATCGGCCGGGCGCTGGCGCAGGATCCGGTCGGCGTGGAGGTGCAGGCCGTGACGCTCGACGAGCTCTCGGTGGAAACGCACAACCGGACCGCCCGGAATCCGGGCCTGCCGCCGCCCACCGGCACGATCGGCCAGCCGCCGGCCCCGTTCGCCGGCGGCCAGGTCGCCAGCGGCGGGCGCGTCGGGTTCCTGGGCAACCGCAGCGTGTTCGACACGCCGTTCACGCAATCGAACTACACCGCGGCGCTGATCCGCGACCAGCAGGCCCAGACGGTCAGCGACGTCCTGGCGAACAATGCCTCGGTCCGCGGGCAGCAACCGCCATTCAGCGCGCAGCAGAACATCATGGTCCGGGGGTTCTGGGTGAACGCCCGGGACTTCGCGTTCGACGGCCTGTACGGCATCTCCTCCGCCTATCAGCCCGCGATCGAGGGAATCGAGCGGATCGAGGTGCTGAGCGGCCCCGGCGCCTTCCTGTACGGGTTCCCGCCCTCCGGGAGCGCGGTCGGCGTGATCAACCTCGTGCCCAAGCGCGCGCCCGAGACGCCCCTGACCAGCGTGACGGCGCAGTACCTGTCGACCGGCAATGGCGGCGGGACGTTCGATATTGGCCGGCGCTTCGGGGACGGCAACGCCGTCGGCGTCCGGGTCAACGGCGCCTACCGGGAGGGGGCGACCCCGATCGATCGTCAACGCGAAGGCTTCGGCGTCCTGACGGCCGGGCTCGATTTCCGCGGCGACGCCCTCCGGCTCAGCCTCGATGCGGGCTACGAGCACCTCGATTTCGACGCCCAGAGCAACGGGCTCACGGTCCTACCGGGCGTCCAGATCCCGCGGGCGCCCAAGCTGACCCGCAACATCCAGCAGCCCTGGGAGCGCGCCGATATCGAGCAGGGCTTCGGCGTCCTGCGGGCCGAATACGACCTGACACCGGACGCGACGCTGTTCGGCGCGGTCGGCGGATCGGTCGCGACGCGCGATTTCCTCGGCGCGCAACCGACGATCACGAGCCGACTCGGCGCGGTGTCGCTCCAGACGGGGGTGATCTCCGCCGAGAACCGGCAATGGACTGGCGAGGCCGGCATCCGCGGCCGCTTCCGGACCGGGCCGGTCGATCACGCGGTCGCATTCGTGGCCACGCATTACGCGGCGACGGAGCCGTTCGCCACCACCACGGGTGCGCGCTTCGCCTCGTCGCTCGACGCGCCGGTCCTCGTGCCCCGGCCGTATCAGGCGCCCGCCGCCCTCCAGTTGATCAGCCTGTCGCAACTCCAGGGGCTCGCGGTCACCGACACCGCCTCGATCCTCGACGGACGCGTCCAGCTGATGGCCGGCGGCCGTTTCCTGGCGGCGAAGCGCGATAACGCGCTGCCCGCAGGCGGCTTCTCGTCCCGCTACGACAAATCGGCCGCGACCCCGATGGCGGCTCTGGTCATCAAGCCGTGGGACAGGCTCTCCCTCTACGCGAGCTACGCGGAGGGGTACGGGTTCGGGCCGTCCGCGCCCGTCACGGCGCGCAATGCCGGCGCGTCGTTCCCGCCGGTGGTGACGAGCCAGATCGAGACCGGGGCGAAGCTCGATCTCGACCCCGTCGGCGTCACCCTGGCCTTCTTCGAGATCGCCCAGCCCTCCGGGATCGTCGATCCGCGGACCCGGCTCTTCGGGCTGAACGGCGAGCAGCGCAACCAGGGCATCGACCTGGGCCTGTTCGGCGCGCCGGCAGAGGGCTTTCGCGTGCTCGGCGGCCTGACGCTGGTCGACGGGCGCCTGACCAAGACCGCGGCGGGCCTGTTCAACGGCCATGTCGCACCCGGCGTGCCCAGCGTGCAGGCCAATCTCGGCGCCGAAGTGGACCTGCCGGCCTGGATCCTGCCGGGCGTGACCATGACGGGGCGGGTGATCTACACGGCGTCCCAATACTACGATCAGGCCAACACCCAGACGATTCCGGACTGGACCCGCCTCGACCTCGGCATCCGCTACAGCTTCCGGGCGAACGGCACGCCGTTGACGGCCCGGTTCAACGTCGAGAACGCCGCCGGGGCGCGGTACTGGGGCTCGACCGCCCAGAGCGTGCTGAGCTACGGCACGCCGCGGACCTTCCTGGCCTCCCTGACGGCGGATTTCTGAAACCCAGCGTACCTGGCCTAGCTCCGCGGGAAGCGCCGGAGGTCGATCTCGATGGCGATCCGGTCGGCGCCGATCGCGGAGAACCGGATCCCGGCGCTCTCGAAGGTCTGCCGCACCGCCTGCCGGATCCGCGGACGCGGGCTCTCGCCGAACTCCTCCATCCGGCGGACGCTGGAGCCCGAGACCCCCGAGGCCGCCGCGAGGTCCTGGATCGACCAGCCGATGACCGCCCGGGCGCCGCGGATCAGCGGCCCGAGCGCGGCATCCGGCACCGCGTCGCGCGCGTCCTCCGGGACCGCGAGCACGAGCCCGAACCATTCGCGCACGGATCCGTCGGGCTCGGTCTGCGCCGCGCCCCGGCCGCTGAACCGGCGATACGTCCCGTCCGCGCCGCGGATGCGATACTCCGCACGGTAGGGCGTGCCGGTGGTCCGGGCCGCCTGCCAGGCGGCCAGGGCGGACCGGCGGTCGTCGGGATGAAGCGCGTCGAGCCAGCCGAGCCCCGCCATCTCGGCGGCGCTCTGCCCGGTCAGCTGCTCCCAGCCGGCCGCCATCTCAATCTCCCCGGCGGGATGGGCCGACCAGGTCGCGGCGGTGACCGCCCGCAGGACGCCGGTCTGGCGGCCCTGCATCCAGGCCGTGATCTCCCGGGCCTCGTGCGGCGCCGTGGTGTCGAGCAGGACGCCGTCCGTGCGCGCGGGCCGCGCATCGGGTCCGAGCACGACGTCGGTCTTCAGGGCGACCCAGCGGACCGTGTGGTCGGGCCGGATGATCCGGAATTCCCGGTCGACCGCATGGCCGAGCTGGATCAGGTCCCAGAGGTCCGCTTGCCCGGCCTGGTCGTCGGGATGGATCAGCCGGCGGAACAGGCTGCGCAGATCGTCCGCGAGCGGAAGCCCGGTCACCCGGTGGAAGCCCTGGGACCCCCAGAGGCGGCGGGTCGCGATATCGAACGACCAGAAGCCGACCCCGCCCCGCTCCTCGACCAGCTTCAGCATCTGATAAGACGAAAGAGGAATTCCCTCTACGATATTATCATTATCGAACGCTGAAATTTGATCATGTTTCATCTAAACGAACTCAAACTGAGCACATGACGATCGGAGCCGGCGCTATAAAGATCTATATCCAACCCGCAGTGTTTTCCATCGGACAGTATTCCATCCCCGGATCTTGTAACGCAGCGGCGGCCGCCTTCGCTAGCTCAAGCTGAGCAGTGCTTCGCTGCGGTGCCGACATGGCGCCGGGCGCCCCATTCTCCGCAGGCCGGGCACGCGGCCCGGCGGGCGCCACCCGGGCTCGCATGGCGCGCCGTCTACTTAAAGTTTTGGATCCCGTCCAGGCCGTCGCCAAGATCCCGAACCGGCCGTCCGGCAAAGTGAACCGATTCTGATCAAGTTCGGTCGATCCGGAAAATTTTACGCTCATGCTGAGCAGATTTCTCTCAGAAAAAAACTTGTGACGTGGCCGCGTTTGTATAAAGATTATGATCTCATTAGTCTATGTCTGTCATAGTATATTCATATGACGTGGTGATCCGCGGTTTTCTATAGCACATCATCTAAGCACATCCCTGACAGGATCGAAAACAAGCTTCTCGACCAACGGTTCATCTGAATACCAACACACCCGCCTCTCCCGAGCGGTGGGACATCCTCTGCACCCGACTGAAGGCGTCGACACATGGCTCTTGCGAAGAAATCCGCCATCCACACCATGCCGGCGGCGACCGCCCCGCGGGAGAGTGTTTCGGCCCCCATGGGCCGGTCGCACCTCGTCGCCGAGGCGGAGAAGCGCAAGGCCCGGACCTTCGCGCGCCAGCAGAAGGCCGCCGAGCGGATCGCCTCGGCCACCGCCGAGCTGTCCAGCGGGATCGCCGAGGCGGCGGCCGCGGCCGAGGAGCTGCGCAAGGCCTCCGAGCAGATCGGCGTCGGCGCCGAGCAGGCGGCGGGCGCCGCGCAGGAGACCATGAAGGCGGTGAACCAGGGGGCGGTCCTGATCCAGGCCGCCAAGGAGAACGCCACCACGTCCCTGCGCAAGACCGAGGCCCTGTCCGATCTCGTCGTCCAGACCGCGGCGCAGATCGACACGTCTGTTGCGGCGATCACCAAGGCGTCCGAGCGCCAGGAGGCGTCGGTGAAGCTGGTCGAGGAGCTCGACCGGCAGGCCAGCGCCATCGGCGAGATCGTGAAGGCGGTCGCCCGCATCGCCGACCAGACCAACCTGCTGGCGCTCAACGCCGCCATCGAGGCGGCCCGGGCCGGCCAGCACGGCAAGGGCTTCGCGGTGGTCGCCGACGAGGTCCGCACCCTGGCCGAGACCAGCGAGAAATCCGCCCGCGACATCCAGGCGCTCGTGGCGCAGATCCAGGCCGACGTGAAGGTCGCGGCCGACGGGATCAGCCAGTCGGCGATCTCGGCCCGCTCCCAGGTCGAGACCGGCCGGGCGGTCACCACCCAGCTCGACCGGGTGCGCACCGACATGGCCGAGATCATCGCGGGCTGCGGCGACCTGGCCCGGGCCGCCGACGAATCGGCCACCGCCGCCACCGAGGCGCAGAAGGGCGCCGAGATCATCGCGGCCGCGGCCGAGGAGCAGAGCGCGGCCTGCCAGGAGGCCGGCAAGATGGTCGAGCAGCAGACCACGGCGCTGTCGCAGAGCGAGGACGCCGCCCAGGAGCTGTCCGGCCTCGCCGAGGAGCTGAAGAACAGCACCAATATCGGCAAGAGCGCCGAGGAGGTCGCCTCCGCGGCGGAGGAGCTGTCCAGCGCCGTCGAGGAGATCAACCGCGCCGCCGGCCAGGTCACGATCGCCCTCGACCAGATCACCAAAGGCGCGCAGCAGCAATCGGCCGCGACCCAGCAATCCTCGGCCGCGATCGCGCAGATCGAGCGGCGCGCCCAGGTGACCCAGGACCTGGCGGGCGCCGCCGTGGAGAAGGCGCAGGCGATCGCGGAGATGCTGAACGAGAACAAGGGGCTGGTCGACGCGATGATCGACGGTCTGGAGAAATCCGTCGAGGCGGGCCGCGTGAGCCGCGATCAGGTCGCCGCGCTCGAGCAGGTCAGCCGGCGCATCGACAAGATCGTCGACGCCATCACCACGGTCTCGATCCAGACCAACATGCTGGCGGTCAACGGCTCGGTCGAGGCGGCCCGCGCCGGCGAGTTCGGCAAGGGGTTCGCGGTGGTCTCGACCGATATCCGCAACCTCGCCCGGGATTCCGCCGAGAACGCCGAGCGGATCAAGGACACGGTCAAGACCATCCAGGACACGATCGTGTTCGTGCGCGGCGATATCCAGGAGATCGCCGACGGCGCCGCCAACGAGGTCGAGAAGAGCCTCGCCATCTCCCGGAACTTCGACGCCGTGATCAAGGACATGGACGAGGTGCTGGGCGGCAACCGGGAGATCCTGACCGGCGCCGGCGGCATCGTCCGCATGGTCCAGGAGGTCCAGACGGCGATCGAGCAGGTCGCCGCCGCGGCCCAGCAGGCGGCGCGGACCTCCGCCGAGGCCGGGACCGCCGCCGCCGAGCAGGGCAAGGGCGCCGAGCAGCTCGCCGCCGCGATCGAGGAGATCGCCTCGCTCGCCGACGAGCTCCAGGCCGCCTGAGCCGAACCGCCCGGAGAGCGAAAGACCGACCATGGCAGACGCAGCAGCTCAGGCGGTGCAGGCGCCGGATCCCGGGTTCACGCCCGATCCGGCGGAGGCCGCCGCACGGCCCGACCACGCGGACGACCGCAGCGAGGCCCGTCAGTTCGTGATCTTCCACGTCGAGACGGAGATGTTCGCCGTCGCGCTGGCCGACGTGCAGGAGATCATCCGGATCCCCGAGGTGGTGCGGGTGCCGTTCAGCCCCGCCTCGCTGCTGGGGCTCGCCAACCTGCGGGGCACGGTCCTGCCGGTGCTGAACCTGCGGGACGTGTTCGCCTTCCCGCCGGTGCTGAACGACGACGCCACCCGGGTCGTCGTGCTCGACCAGGGCAATCCGATCGGCCTCGTGGTCGACCGGATGGCCAATGTCGTCACCGTCGATCCCGACCGGATCGAGCCGACCTCGGCGATCGAGGGCAGCGTCGACACCGCGCTCCTGACCGGGATGATCAAGGGCGACGACGGCCGCTCGATGGTGATGATCCTGGACGCGGCCCAGCTGGTGAGCCGCGAGTTCAGCCAGATCGCCGCGAAGGTCCGCCGGGCCGCCGGCCAGGTCCAGGCCGCCGACGCGGATTCCGCCGCCCGGGCCGAGGTCGAGGCCGACGAGGACCAGCTCGTGAGCTTCGAGGTGGCGGGGCAGGAATACGCCTTTCCGATCGAGCGGGTGCAGGAGATCGTGCAGCTGCCCGAGCGCCTGACCCACGTCCCGAACGCGCCGCCCCACGTGCTCGGGGTCATCACCCTGCGCAACCGCCTGCTGCCGCTCGTATCGCTGCGCGAGATGTTCGGCCTCGAGGCCAAGGCATTCACCGAGACCAACAAGGTCGTGGTGGTGTCCCTCGGCGAGGGCGGGACCCTGTCGGTCGGCGTCGTGATGGACAGCGTCAAGGAGGTGCTGCGGGTCAGCCGCAGCCTCGTCGAGCCGATGCCGGCGCTGCTGTCGCAGGACGGCGGCATGGACGAGATCCAGGCGATCTGCCGGCTGCAGGAGGGGCGGCGCCTCGTCTCCGTCCTGTCGGTCGAGAAGATGTTCGACACCAGCGCGCTGCGCAAGCTGGCCGCCACGGAGGACGAGGGCATGCGGGCCGAGGGACGACAGGACGGGGACGAGCGCCAGGACGCCGCCGACGAGGAGCAGTTCGTCGTGTTCCGGCTGATGGGCGAGGAATACGGCGTGCCGATCGAGGCGGTGCAGGAGATCGTCCGCGTCCCGGACGAGCTGACCCGCATCCCCAAGGCGCCGTCCTTCGTGGAGGGGGTGATCAACCTGCGCGGCGTCGTCCTGCCGGTGGTCGACCAGCGCCGCCGCTTCAACCTCGCCGAGGCGGAGCGCAACGACCGGCAGCGGATCATGGTCTTCACCGTCCGCGGCGTCCGGACCGGCTTCATCGTCGACTCGGTCTCCGAGGTGATGCGGATCTCGGCCAAGGCGATCGGCGACGCGCCCAACCTCTCGGACGCGCAGCAGCGCCTGATCCGCCGGGTCGCCAACCTGGAGAGCCAGAAGCGCATGGTGCTGCTGCTCGACACGATGCAGCTCCTCGACACGCAGGAAGCCGCCGCCGTCCGGCTCACCACCCACTGAGCGCGGGGCCGCCGCCCCGTCATCCCGACCCGTCCCGCCGGAAAGACCCCGCATGATCCGCGCCCTCGTGGCCGACGATTCCGCCCTGATGCGCAGGCACCTCACGCAGCTCCTCGAAGCGGCGGGCGGCTTCACGGTCCAGACGGCCCGCAACGGCGTCGAGGTGCTGGAGGCGCTCAAAAGCTTCGATCCGCACGTGATCACCCTCGACGTCAACATGCCGGAGATGGACGGGATCACCTGCCTGTCGCGGATCATGAGCGAGGATCCGCGGCCGGTGGTGATGGTCTCGTCGCTGACCGAGGAAGGCGCCGAGACGACCCTGCAGGCGCTGAGCCTCGGGGCGGTCGATTTCGTCCAGAAGCCCGGCGGCACGATCTCCCTGTCGATCGACCAGATCCACCGCGAGCTTCTGCTGAAGGTCCGCAGCGCCGCGACCACCCGGGTCCGCCGCAGCACCGGCCTGCGCGGGCGCCTGGCCGCCCAGCGCCGCCGTCCCGCCCCGCCGCCGCCGTCGGCCCAGGTCTCCTTCGCGGGCGGTCGCCCCGGGCTGGTGCTGGTCGGCGTGTCCACGGGCGGCCCCGGGGTGCTGGAGGACATCCTGCCGCGCCTGCCGGCGGACTTCCCCTGGCCGATCCTGGTCGCCCAGCACATGCCGAGCAGCTTCACCGGGGTCTTCGCCCGGCGGCTGAACGACCTCTGCGCGGTCTCGGTGGTGGAGGTCGCCCGGCAGATGCCGGTCGAGCCCGGCACGGTCTACATCGCCAAGGGGGATGCCGACCTCGTCGTGACCCGCCGCGGCATCGGCTATTCCGCGACGCCGCTGCCGCAGAGCGACACGCATATCTGGCATCCGAGCGTCGCCCGCATGGTCGAGAGCGCGCTCGCCCTGCTCCCGGCCAACCGGCTGATCGCCGTGCAGCTCACCGGCATGGGCGACGACGGCGCCGAGGCCATGGCCCGGCTGCGCGCCGGCGGCGGCCTGACCATCGCGCAGGACGAGGAGACGAGCGTCGTCTTCGGGATGCCGCAGGAACTGATCAAGCGCGGCGGGGCCAGCGTGGTCCTGCCGAGCGACGCGATCGCAGAGCAGCTTATCGGGTGGCTCGGTGCCCCGGAGGCCGGGGCTCTGGCCGGGGGACGCCGCCGTGGGACTTAAGAAGCCGACCGCTCCGCCGAAGACCGAGGCCGAGGCGCCGCACGCGGATCTCGCCGGGCTCAAGGCCGCCCTCGCCGCCCCGGAGGCCGGCGAGCGCCGCCGGGCCGCCCGGGAACTCGGCGCGTTCCCGGAGGCCGGGCCGCTGCTCTGCGCGCATCTCGCGCGCGAGCCGGCCGCCAGCGTCCGGGCCGTCATCCTGACGACCCTGATCCGCCTCAAGTCGCCTGCCGTGGTGGAGGGCCTGCTGCCGCTGCTGCGCAGCGAGGACAGCGCCCTGCGCAACGCCGCGATCGAGGCGCTCCAGGAGATGCCCATGGAGGTCGAGCCGCATGTCGCCGACCTGCTGGCCGATCCCGACAGCGACGTCCGCATCCTGGCGGTGAACATGCTGAGCCTGCTGCCGCACCCGAAGGCGCCGGACTGGCTGGCCGAGGTCGTGGCGCGCGAGGCGCATATCAACGTCTGCGCCGCGGCGGTCGACGGCCTGGCCGAGATCGGCAACGAGCGCGCGATCGCGCCGCTCCAGGCCCTGGCCGCGCGCTTCCCCGAAGTGCCGTTCATCCGCTTCGCGGCCGCCGCGGCGATCCGCCGGATCGGAGGGTCGTGATGCAGCCGCCCCGTTCCCACGGCCAGACCGCCCCGGCGATCCAGGTCACCGAGGAGGAGTACGAGAAGTTCTACGAATATTTCTACCGCCGCACGGGCATCTCGTTCAGCGGCAAGAAGGAGTATTTCGTCGAGAAGCGGCTTCTGGAGCGGATCGCCAAGACCGGGAGCGACAGCTTCAAGTCGTATTTCACCCTGTTGCGCTTCCAGGCCTCGGGCGAGGAGCTGCAGCATCTCGTCAACCTGATGACGGTCAACGAGACCTACTTCTTCCGCGAGGATTACCAGTTCGACGCCCTGGTGCGGGGCATCCTGCCGGAGATCACCCGGACGCGCCGGCCCGGCGGGACGCTGCGGATCTGGTCGATGCCGTGCTCGACCGGCGAGGAGCCGTACTCGATCGCGATCCAGATCCTCGAAAACTGGTCCCGGGCGGACGAGTTCGACATCGAGATCACCGGGTCGGACATCGATTCCCGGGTGCTCGCCGATGCCCGCAAGGGGATCTACGGCAACCGCTCCCTGCAGCGGCTGTCGCCGGAGCTGCGCAAGAAGTATTTCCGGTCGGTCGGCGAGGACCAGTTCGAGATCCACGAGGAGCTGCGCAGCTCCATCGATTTCTCGATCGCCAACCTGTCGGACCCGATCCACATGCATCGCTACCGGGCGATGGACGTGATCTTCTGCCGTAACCTGCTGATCTATTTCGATGATACGTCCCGACGCGCCGCGGTCGAAGCGCTCTACGAATGCCTGACCCCGGGCGGCTTCATCTGCCTGGGCCATTCGGAGAGCATGAGCCGCATGTCGTCGATGTTCCTGCCGCGCAAGTTCGGCGACACGATCGTCTACCAAAGACCGATCGATTAGGATTGAGGCGGGCATGTCCGGCAAACGAATACTCGTCGTCGAAGACGGCATCACGATGCGGATGTTCTATCAGGACGTGCTCGGCCGGGCCGGGTTCGTCGTCGAGGAGGCCGCCAACGGGGTCGAGGGCCTGGAGAAGGCGCTGCTCGGCGGCTTCGACCTGATGATCGTCGACATCAACATGCCCAAGATGGACGGCTACGAGCTGGTGACGCGCATCCGCCGCGAGCCGTCGCTCCAGGCGATCCCCGTGGTCACGATCAGCACCGAGGCCAAGGACGCGGATGCGAGCCGGGCCTACGCGGTCGGGGCCAACTTCTACATCGTCAAGCCGGCCGACCCCGTGCTGCTGGTCGAGACCGCGCGCCTGCTGACGGGTGCGCAGGCATGACCAACCCCCTGCTGGCCCGGTTCATCCCGGAGGCGCGCGAGTTGCTGCAGGTCTCCGCGAGCGGCCTGCTGAAGCTGGAGCGCAACCCGACGGACGAGACCGCGATCAACGAGGTGTTCCGGGCGGTCCACACGATCAAGGGCTCGTCCGGCCTGTTCGACGCGCTGGCCCTGACCCGGCTGGTCCACGCCGCCGAGGATCTCCTCGGGGAGGTCCGGTCCGACGCGCTCCAGATCGATTCCGCCCTGGTCGACATGCTGCTCGACAGCCTCGACCAGGTCGGCCAGTGGATCGACGAGCTGGAGCGGCGCGCGGTCCTGCCGACGGATGCGGACGCGGTCGCGCACCGGATGTCCACGCTCCTGCGCCAGCGGCTGGGCACGCCGGACGACGCCCCCGGCGGGGAGCCGGCCGACGCGCTGCCCGGCACGGATCCGGCGCCGGGTGACGCCGCCGCGACGCTCCCGCCGGCGCTCCTGGCCCGGCTGCCCGCCCCCGCCTGCCTGGACGCGTTCCGGCGCGCCTGCGGGGGCGAGACGGTCCACTTGGTGCTCTACGCGCCGGAGCCGGGCTGCTTCTTCAACGGTACCGATCCTCTGCAGGCGATCCAGCAGGTCCCCGGTGCGCTCGCCCTCGACATCGCGGCGGACCAGCCCTGGGGGCCGCTGGAGGATCTCGACCCCTACCAGTGCAACCTGCACTTCGCCCTGCTGAGCACCGCGCCCCGGCCCGAGATCGAGCAGGCGATGCGCTACGAGCTCGACCGGGTCACCATCGCCCCCGTGCGGGCCCGGGACCTCGTGCGCATCGAAGGCGCGGCCAGCGACGGGCCGATCTGGGACGATTTCCGCGCGGCGGCCTCGGCGTTCCTCGACGCCGGGCGCCACGACGATCTGCGCAAGGCCGTGGCGGCCCTGCGCAGCGTCGCCGGGCCGACCCTCTGGCGCCGCCAGGCTCTGGACTGGCTGGAGGTCGCCCTCTCGGCGGGCGAACCCGATCGGGATCTCGTGGCGGCTCTGGTGGCCGCCGCCGGGACCGGCCGGTTCGATCCGGCCCCGGCCGGCCCGCGTCCCGCCGACGAGGACCCGGCGCAGCAGCCGGCTTCGCAGGCCGCCGACCCGCGGGAGGACCTCGCCCGCACCGTCCTCACCCGCCAGCAGCGGGCGCTGGAGCGCACGGGCTACGACGCGGAGCGCCTCGCCTCGGTCGGCACCGTGGTGGGCAACGTGCTCCTCAGCCTCGGCCGCGATGCCGAGCGGGGGGCGATCCGGGCGGCGCTCGACGAGGCCCGGGAGACCCGCTCGGTCGCGCCGGTGCTGAGCGCCCTGTCCGCCGTGCTGGACGGCGCCCCGCTCCAGCGGGTGGAGGCCGCGCCGGCGCCGGCCGAGGCGCTGCCGCAGGGCTTCGCCGAGGACGCCGCGTCGGTTCCGGTCGCCGGCAAGGAGCCGGAGGGGCGCCTGGCCGCCAAGTCCCTGAAGGTCGATCAGGCGAAGATCGACCTGCTGATGAACCTGATCGGCGAGCTGGTCGTCTCGAAGAACGCCCTGCCGTTCCTCGCCAAGCGCGCGGAGGAGACCTACGCCTCGCGCGAGATGTCCCGCGAGATCAAGGAGCAATACGCGGTCATCGACCGGCTCGCCCAGGAGATGCAGGGCGCGATCATGCAGGTCCGCATGCTGCCGGTGGCCGAGATCTTCGACCGGTTCCCCAGGCTGGTGCGCGACCTCGCGCGCAAGCTCGGCAAGCGGATCGACCTCGTCCTCGAGGGCGAGGACACGGCCGCGGACAAGACCATCATCGAGGCCCTGGGCGACCCGCTGCTGCACATCGTCCGCAACTCCCTCGATCACGGGATCGAGGCGCCGGAGGAGCGCCGGGCGGCCGGCAAGCCCGCCACCGCGCGCCTCCTCCTGAAGGCCCGCCAGGAGGCCGACAGCGTCGTCATCGAGGTCCAGGACAACGGCCGCGGCATCGATCCGGCCCGGATCCGCGCGGCCGCGGTCGCCAAGGGCGTGGTCGGCCAGGAGGAGGCGGACCGCCTCTCCGACCAGGAGGCGATCAACCTGATCTACCGCCCGGGCTTCTCGACGGCGCTGGAGGTCTCGGACCTGTCCGGCCGCGGGGTCGGGATGGATGTGGTGCTGACCACCGTGGAGAAGCTCGGCGGCCAGGTCTCGGTGAGCTCCCGCCTCGGCGAGGGGACGACGACGCGCCTGGCCCTGCCGCTCAGCATGGCGGTCACCCGGATCATGATCGTGGAGGCCGCCGGCAGCCTCTACGGCGTGCCGATGGACATGATCGTCGAGACCGTGCGGGTGCCGCGCGAGCGCATCCGCATGATCAAGAAGGCCGAGACCTTCGTGCTGCGCGAGACGATCATCCCGCTGCTGCGGCTGTCGCGGCTGCTGCACCTGCCCGAGCAGCCCCGGGGCGAGGCCGACGCCGCCGTGCTGGTCTGCCACGTCAACGGCCGGCGGGTCGGCCTGATCATCGACAACTTCCGGGAGGGGATGGACGTGATCCTGAAGCCTCTGGAAGGCGTGCTCGCGGGCATCGGCGGCTATGCCGGCACGACCCTCCTGGGGGACGGCCGGGTCCTCCTGGTGCTCGATCTCAGGGAGCTGCTGTGATGGCCATCCGGATCGCCCGCAAGACCATCCACCTCGAAGGGCATTGCACCGTCGAGGAGGCCTTGCCGCTGCTGGAGGCCCTGCGCAGGCCGGGCGCCCACAAGGTCGTGCTGACCAAGTGCCAGGGGCTGCACACCGCCATCCTGCAGGTCCTGGCCGCCGCGCGGCCGGCCACCCTCGCGCCGCCCGCCGACCCGGCGCTGGCCGGGCTCGTCATGCCGTTCCTCGAGGGGTCCCGGCAGGCCGCCCCGCAGCGTTCCGCCCCGCGGGCCTCCGGAGCGACCGCTTGACCACGATCCTGGCCATCTCGAACCGGAAGGGCGGCAGCGGCAAGTCCACGACCTCGGTCAACCTGGCGGCCGAGTGCGGCGCCCGCGGCCGGCGCACGCTGCTGGTCGACCTGGACACCCAGGGGCATGCCGGCCTCGGCTTCGGCATCGTGCCGGAGCGCGACGCGCCGACCGCCCACCACATCTTCACGAGCCCGGATTTCGACCTGCAGGCGGCGATCCGGCCCACCGCCTTCGCGGGCGTCTCGGTCGCCCCCGCCGACCAGCTGTTCGACGGGATGACGGTCGTGGACCGCAGCGTCTCGGCCCTGCAGCGCTGCCTGCGCGGCCCGGAGATCGCGGCGCGGTTCGACCTCGTGATCGTCGACACGCCGCCCTCCCTGGACATGATCCTGGTCAATGCGCTGGCCGCCGCCGATGGTGTCCTGGTCCCGATGATCCCGCACGCCCTGTCGGCCGAGGGCGTGCGCCAGTTGGCCCGGCTGTTCTTCCGCATCGCCACCACGGTCAACAGCGACCTGACGGTGGTCGGCCTGCTTCCGGTGATGCTCAACGTGCATACCAACCACCACCGCGAGACGATGCAGGACGTCGCCCGGGAATTCGGGATCGAGCGCGTGCTCACCGGCATCCGGACCGACATCCGCCTCGCGGAGGCCTTCGCCGCCCGTAAACCCATCCGGGACTACGCGCCCTCCAGCCGCGGCGCCGCCGATTACGCCCTGCTGACCGACGAGCTCACCGCCGTCTGGCAGGCCGACACGGCCCCCGCATCCCACGCACCGTCCTAGGAGACCCTCTTGGCCACGACGATCATGATTGTCGACGATTCCCCGACCATGCTGATGAGCATCGAGGGCATCCTGAGCAAGGCCGGCCTCGGCGTCGTCAAGGCGGCGAGCGGCGAGGAAGCCGTCACGACGCTGCAGGGCGGCACCAAGCCCAACCTGCTGATCACCGACCTCAACATGGGGGCGATGAACGGCATCGAGCTGATCCGCCGGGTGCGCAAGCTCCCGGGCCTGCAGTTCATCCCGATCCTGATGCTGACCACCGAGTCCCAGCAGGACAAGCGCAACGAGGCGAAATCGGCGGGTGCCACGGGCTGGATCGTCAAGCCGGTGGACCCGGATGCCCTGCTCAAGGTGATCCGCCAGCTGGTCCCCGGAGCCTGATCGTGGCCTGGGCCCCTCCCCCCCTCGCGCTCCGATGGTCCGGACCGCTCTGCGCCGGGCTGTCGGCCCTGGTGCTCGCCGCCGCCGGCACGGTGGCGTTCGGGCCCGTGCCGGGCGTCGCCGCCCTGGCGGCCCTCGGCTTCGCGGCGAGCTGGGGGGCGAGCTGGGTCTCGGCGGTGCTGAGCCGCCCGTCGCCGAGCCCGGAGGCACCGGCGCACCGGGCGTCCGCGGAGGCGCCGCAAGCGGAATCGCGGCAGGACGATCCCGGCGCGCAGGAGGCGACGGGACCGGCGGCGGGACGGGCGGCGGGGCGCGCAGCGGTCCCGGCCGAGATTCCGGCCGAGATCCAGGCCACCCTGGCCGACCATCTCGCGGTCTACGACCGCCTGTTCGAGCGCGCCGCCACCGACACGGCCTCGGTCACCACCGAGACCGAGGCCGCCGCCTACGACATCATGACCAGCCTGCGGGAGGTCGACGGCGCCATGAGCGAGCTGCTCGCCTTCCTGGACCTGTCCGGCTCCAACACCCGGGTGGTCGAGATCGTCGACCAGACCGACCAGCAGCTCACCGAGAATCGCCAGCTGATCGGCGACTTCCTGGTCCGCCGCGACGAGGACGTGGTGACCTGCCGGCAGCGCCTCGACGAGCTCGACGTCGCCACCGCCCAGCTCACCCGGGCGACCGACGGCGTGCAGGCCATCGCCCGCCAGACCAACCTGCTCGCCCTGAACGCGACGATCGAGGCGGCCCGGGCCGAGAAGGCCGGCGCGGGCTTCGCCGTGGTGGCGCGGGAGGTCAAGGAGCTCTCGAGCGCCTCCGCGGGGACCGCGACCCGCATCGCCCAGGATCTCGCCAGCCTGCGCGTCTCCATCCGCGAGAATTTCGCCAGCCTGGTGACCGACCGGGTCGAGAGCGAGCGCGGGGAGCTGATGAAGATCGCCTCGGCGATCGCCAGCCTGACGGAGAACATGGAGCGCCTGGTCGCCCACCAGCGGGACACGCTGGTGAAGGTCCAGGAAGAGAGCGCCCGCATCGCCCAGCCGATCGTCCGGCTCATCGGGTCGATCCAGTTTCAGGACGTCACGCGCCAGCGCCTGCAGCATCTGGAAGGTATTTTTGCCGCCGCCCGCACGCATCTTCACGCACTGGATCTGTCGAATCCCTTGACGAAATCTTGGCCCGACGCTAGATCATTTGCAGAAATTGCACTTTCCGAGGGACCGTCACCCCCGAGAAGCGCGGCAAAACAAAATAATGATATCGAGTTGTTTTAGAGAATTTTGAAACATCGCATTCTACCAGATGCATCTGCCCTGAACGTCAGGCTTGTGATGCACACTTTCAGCATTCATGACAGGAGGATTGATCTATGGCATCGGTCCTCCTGACGGATGACGTGGCCGTCGTGCGGATGACGGTCCGGCGGTTTCTGGAGCGGGGCCGGCACAGGGTCGAGGAATGCGGGTCCGCCGCCGAGGCGGAGGCCCTGTTGGGCAGCCGCCCCTTCGACATCCTCGTCACCGACCTCTGGATGCCCGGGCGGGACGGGCTGACGCTGATCGGCTGGGTCAAGGCGCACAAGCCCGGCCTGCCGATCATCGCGATCACCGGGGGCGCCCCGCGGGCACCGCAGCTCTTCTCGATGGAGGAGGCCGCGCGCGTCGGGGCCGACCGCGTGCTGATGAAACCGGTCGGCATGCAGGAACTCCTGGCCGCCATCTCCGCCCTCGCCCCATCGGACGCCAAGGAGTGATCGAACATATGCACGGCGTCGGACAGATCCTCCAACAGAACCGGGCGGGCGTCCTCGACGCGTGGCTCGCCAAGCTGCGCGACACCGCGCCGGGGGCGCAGCCGGGCTCGCTCCAGCTGCTCAAGCTCGAGCTGAGCACCCTGGTCGAGAAGCTCACGGCCTATTTCCTCCTGGACGACGGCGACGGCGCCGGGCCCGCCTTCAAGGCCGTGGAGGAGCAGGCCGCCACGATCAGCGCCGCCTGCGTCCGCGACGGGCTGACGCCGATGGAGACCGCCACGCTGATCCTGTCGCTGAAGACGATCGCGGGCGAGATGCTGGATCGCGAGACCAGCGCCAAGGCGACCGAGCTCTACAGGATGCGCACCGCCCTCGACGCGGTGGTGGACCGGCTCGCCCTCATCACCTTCGCGGCCTTCGTCGAGACCCGCGAGGAGATCATCAAGCGCCAGGGCCGGGCGCTGCTGGACCTGGCGACCCCGGCCCTGCCGATCTGGCGCAACATCATCCTGATGCCGCTCGTCGGGATCATCGACACGCAGCGCGCCCGTCAGGTGATGGAATGGCTGCTGGAGGCGCTCTCCCGGGAGGAGGCGCGGATCGCGATCCTCGACGTGACCGGCGTGCCGCTGATCGACAGCCGCGTCGCCCTGCACCTGACCAAGACCGTCGAGGCCGCGCGCCTGCTCGGCTCCCAGGTGATCGTGACCGGCATCAGCCCGGACGCGGCCCAGACCCTCGTGAAGCTCGACGTGGATCTGTCCAACATGATCACCCGGGGGACGCTGCGGGCGGGCCTGGCCGAGGCCTTCCGGCTTCTCGGCCCGCATGCCAAGGGCGCGCACGAGACGATGCTCTGATGCGCGTTCCCATCCTCCGGCTCGGCCGCGTCCTCCTCACCTCCCTGCCGGCCGACCTGACCGACCAGCAGGTGATGGACCTCCAGATCGACGCCCTGGCGCTGATCCAGGCCGGCAAGGCCGACGGTCTCGTGATCGACATCACGGCGGCCGACGTCGTGGATTCGTACATGGCCCGGATCCTCTCGGAAACGGCCAAGATGGTGAAGATCATGGGGGGCGTCGCGGTCCTGGCCGGCATGCAGCCGGCCGTGGCCCTGACGCTCGTGGAGATGGGCCGGGACATGATCGACATGGAGACCGCCTTCGATCTCGAAGGCGGGGTGGCCAAGGTCGGTCGGATGGTGGCTTCCCGCGGAGGTCGCCATGACGAAGTTCCGACCGCCTGATCGCTCCGAACCGGAGCCGCCGCCGGGCGACGAGACCCGGGCCGTCGTGGACATCCGGGCTCAGGACGACATCCTGCGGGCACGCCAGGCGAGCCGCGGCGCCGCCGCGGCGATCGGCTTCGGCACCGTCGATCAGACCCGCCTGGCCACCGTGGTCTCCGAACTCACCCGCAACGCCCTGATCTATGCCGGCGGCGGCGCGTGCCGGGTGCTGACCCGGCTGACGGCCCTGGAGCGGAGCATCGTGATCGAGGTCGAGGATAGCGGGCCGGGGATCGCCAACGTCGCCGGCGCGCTGACACGCGGATACTCGACCGGGGGCGGCCTCGGCCTCGGCCTCGCCGCCGTGCACAAGCTGATGGACGACCTGACGATCGAGACCTGTCCGGGCCACACCCTGGTCCGGGCCGGCATGACGAGGCGGCGATGAGCCGGTCGCCGGGCTTCCCGGACCCGGCCGTCCTCGGGCCGGCCATCCCGGGGCCGGACGTCGTAGGGCCGGAGGTCGTGGCGCTGCGGGTCACGAGCGAGATCGACGCCGCCGAGGTGCGCCAGGAGGCGCGCCGGCTCGCCCTGCGCCACGGCTTCAGCACCGTGCGGGCGCACGGCCTGGCCACGGCGGTCTCCGAACTCGCCATGAACCTCGTCCTCCACACCACGCGCGGCGGGCTGATCCGCCTGACCGCGCAGGATACGCCCGACGCGTCCGTGATCGAGCTCGTGGCCGAGGATGACGGCCCGGGGATCCCCGATCTCGCCCTCGCCATGGAGGACGGCTTCTCGACCCGCGGCGGCCTGGGCTGCGGCCTCCCGGGGACGCGCCGCCTGGTCGATAGCTTCACGATCACCACCCGGGTCGGGGAAGGGACCCGCATCGTCTGCCTGGTGCGGCGGCCATGAGCCCGGATCCGGTGATCCCGATCCCCCGGATCGCCGCGGCCACACGGGTCTATCCCGGCGAGACCGCCTGCGGCGACTTGGTGGCCTGGTGGCAGGAGGGGGACGCGACCTTCGCCTGCATCGTCGACGGCCTCGGGCACGGGCCGGACGCCCATCACGCCGCCCGGAGCCTGCTCGCTTTGGTCGAGGGCCAGGTGGGACTCGAGCCGGCCCAGCGGCTCGCCACCGCCGACCGGGCCATGCGCCACACCCGCGGCGCCGCGGCGGCCCTGGTGCGCATCGATCCCGCCGCCAGGACCATCACCACGGCCGCCGTCGGCAACATCCAGGGCGCGCTGTTCGCCGCCCGGACTCTGCGGTTCGACGGCATGCCGGGGATCGTCGGGGCGGGCCTGCGCCCGCTCAAGCCCCTGGTCGTCCCGTTCACCGCCGCCGACATCCTGGTCCTGTGGACCGACGGGCTCCGGCCGGTGGACCTGGAGCCGGATGCGGCGCGCGCCGATCCCGAGCGGCTCGCCGCGGACCTGATGGCCAGCCACGGACGCCAGAGCGACGATTGCGGCGTCCTGTGCGTCGCCTTCCGGGCGTGAGGCCGCATGCGAAACCTCCTGCTGCGCTACACCGACGGCATGGCGCGCTACGTCGCCACCGCGGACGAGGCGCCGCTCCTCGACATCGAGGAACTCGGCCGCCTGGCGATCACCGACGACATCTCCCTCGACGAGATCGCCGGGCTGCATGAGGGTGCGGCGCTGGCCCTGTCGGACCAGGGCGTGCCGATCAACCGGCCGGAGATCATCCGGCGCATGTCGGCCTGCCTGAGCGCCCTGATGGTCTCCGCGGCGGTGGCCTACCAGACCAAGATCGACCTGCTCGAGCAGCATCGGCAGCAGGAGCGCGACCGGACCGAGCGGGACCGCCAGCGCCTGGAGACGCTGGGCCAGTTCGTCGGTTCGGTGGCGCACGAGCTCAACAACCTGCTCCAGCCCGTGCGCGGCATGACCGAGATCATGCTGGCCGATCTCGCTGAGGGGCGGCCGCCCGAGCGGGCCGACCTCGAAACCGTGGAGGCCTGCGCGATCCAGGCGGTCGGCGTCATCCAGGGCATCCTGGGCTATGTCCGGCGCGAGACGATCGCGCCCCAGAGCCTGGCCTTCGGGGCCGCGGTCGCGACCGCCTGCACCTTCATCCGGCCGATGCTGCGCGAGCCGTTCGCGGTGGCGATCCGGGACCGCGACACCGAGGTCCTGGCCCTCCAGGGCGAGCTGACCCAGATCCTGCTGAACCTGCTCCAGAACGCCGTGCAGGCCGGGGCGACGCGGATGCGGGTCGAGGTCGACCGGATCGACGGCGATCGGGCGGCCGGCGGGGCGCGGCCGCGGATGCGGCTCCGGGTGATCGATGACGGCCAGGGGATGTCCGCCGCCGTCGCGGCCCGCGCCCTCGACCCGTATTTCACCACCAAGGCGACCGGCCAGGGCACCGGCCTGGGGCTCGCCATCGTCCGCAGCATCGTGGTCGGCTGGTCGGGCGACCTGCAGCTGGACTCGGAGCCCGGGCGCGGAACCACCGTCACCCTGCTGCTGCCGGTCCATGCCGGCTGACGCGATCCGGGCGGGCGCGGTAAGCCCGCGCCGGGATTGCGCTTTCGGGAATCGATCAACAGCCCTCCACCGGAATCCGGACCGGCGGCGCCGGATGGGTTGAACCGGGGCGGCTTCCGCGCTTTGTTCGTCATATGTTCTCACTGGAACGGAATGGCCATGCTCGCACATCCGCACGAACCGCCCCCGGAGATTCGGCTCACCGAGGCGGAGGCGATCGCGCTGGCCTATCACCGCGCCGCGCGGGGCGATGCCTGGAACGCCTTGGTGGCGGCGATCACCGATGCGCTGACCGATCTCGACGCGGTGGAGCGGCGCGTGGCGCAGCAGAGTCGGCTCATCTCCCGCGGCTATGCCCGCTGCCGGACCGGGGCGACCTGACGGCGGCGGGCTCGGCTCAGGCCCTTGCGGCGGGTCACAACTTCTGGTAATAATTCCTTTCCTATGACAATAAACCAGACCTCGCCCGCGACGGGAGCCGGCCATGGGCGACATCAACGATGAACGGCGCCGCCTCTCCGCGACGTGGCTCAACACCATCGCGTCCGGCGTCGTCTCGGCCGGGTCCTGCGGCTCGCTGCTGGCCTACAGTTTCGGCCCGCGGCCCGGCATCAGCGGGCTCCAGGTCCTGGTGGTCACGACCTGCGCGCTCGGCCTCGGCGCGACCCTGCACCTCCTCGCCCGGTCGCTCCTGAACAACCGGTGAGGGGCGGACAAGGACCGCGGCCGGCCCGAATTGCGCCGCTGCGACGGCCGGGGGCGGGACAGAGCCGCCGGGAGGCTCTAAGACCGCGCCGAATCTGCCGATCCGGAACCCGCCATGACGCCGGCCGAGCGCGACCGCTTCGAGAAGTGCCTCGCCCTGGCGAATCGGGGGGCCACCGCGGGCGAGCGGGAAGCGGCGCGGGCCGCCGCCGAGCGCATCGCGGCCGGCGCCGGCCTGACGCTGACGGAAGCCGCCGCGTCACTGCGCAATCCGCGGTTCTCTGCGGCGGAACCGGAGCCGCCGCGCCGGCCGCCGCCCTCCCCGCGGCGGCCCTTCGCCTGGGCGCAGCCGAAAGAGCCGGTGAAGCCGATCACCGTCGAGGAGCTGCGGCGCCAGAAGGCCGAGACGGAGGCCTGGAAGAAGCGGGCCGCCGCCTCGGCCGAGCTCAAGCGGAAGCGGGAGCGGGCCGAGCAGGAGGCCTACGCCGCCGAGCAGCGCGCCGCCCAGGCCGAGCGCGACCGGGAATGGGCCGCCGCCCAGGCCCGCCGGAAGGCGCCCTGAGGGGCGCCGGTCAGGAGAGCTCGGGCCCGGCCGTGACGGTCTGGCCGGCCAGAGCCGGGGCGTCGTCGCCGTGCCGGCCGACCGCGATCGCGCGCTTGATCGTGGAGCGGGCGGCGTCGATGGCGATGGCCGCCGCCGACAGGGTCCGGCCCTCGGTCGGGCGCTCCAGGGCGTGCCGGGCGATGTCGCCGGCGAGGTCGTCGATCTCGCGGGCGAGCGTCACCAGGCGGGTGGGATCGGGGGAGTCCTGCGCCTCCTGCCGGATCGCCAGGAGCCGGTCGGTCGCCTCCTCGATCCGCTCGCGCCGCAGGCGGGACAGGCGCTGCCCGACCCAGGCGAAGGCCGAGCCGATGCCGCCGCCCAGGAAGGCGACGAGGTAGATCCAGGTCTCGTAGCGCTCGACGAAGCTCTGCTGCTCGCGCTCGAAATAATCGACCGCGCCGGGATGGATCGGCAGCCGGGCGCTGGTGGCGCCGGACGTGCTCTCGTAGGCCGGGGCCTGGACGTAGTCGGCGGCGGCGGTGACGTTCGCCAGGCCGCTGCGCAGCTCGAACAGGTGTTGGGTCACGTCCGCCGCCACCGAGCGGGACAGGCTGGCGCGCGCCATCAGCCGGTAGGAGGCGCCCACCGTGTGCACGTCCTCCTCCGGCACCTTGGGGCTGCCCCCGAAGGTCTCGGCCGGCATGCTCACCATCTGGAGGCGCGGCATCCGGGCCACGATGGCGTCGGCATTCTCCACATCGACGAAGGCGACCTTCCGGCTGCGGCTCGCCGCCTGGACGCTCTCGACGATGCGCTGCGCCGTCGGGGCGGTGGGCGCGATCACCGAGACCACGGCATCGACCTCCTTGCGGGTCAGCGCGGCGGTGAGGTCGGCCTCGGCGACCTCCACGAGGGCGACCTGCCGGGGCGGCAGCGGGCCGCCCTTGTCCTGGCTCGCGAGCGTCAGGCCGTAATGGGCCAGCATCGACCGGATCAGCGTCTCGTCGGCGTCCCGGTGGGCCAGGATGGCGAGGCGCTTGCGGTCGAGATCGGGAAAGCGGGTGATCTCCGAGGCCTCGGGCGAGGCGATGATCATGGCCTGGTCGCGCAGGATGGCGAGGGTCAGGCCGTTATCCGGCAGCGCCACGTCGGGGCGGACCACCGCCAGGTCGGCCCGGCCGTCGCGGAGCGCCTCGGCGCTGTCGCGCACGTCGTCGAAGGGCAGGATCTTGAGCCGGATCTCCTTGTGCCGCTTCGCCAGGGCGTCGGCATAGGCCTGGATCACCGCCGGCTCGGTGCCGTCGCGCGGGGCGACCGCCACCGTCAGCACCGTGGCGCGCGAGGCCCAGTAGGCCCCGGCGGCGGCGAGCCCGAGCCCGATGGCGAGGATCAGGAAGACGATCTCCGGACGCAGGAGAAGCTTGCCGAATCGCCTCATCGGCCCTCTCCCCCACCCGCGCCGGAACCCGCCCGGCCCCTCGCGGAGGCCGGGCGATCGTCGGGCGCCGGTACTAGCTTACCGCCGGATGGTTTCGGAAACCCGATATCCACGTCCCCGCGTCACGCGCGTGATCAGTGGCTGCGGCGGGTGAGCCAGCCGGCCGCGAAGGCCAGGGCGGCGATGCCGAGCAGGGTGCTGGTGCGGTTGGTGTCGGCGTAGCGGACCGCCTGACGGCCGTAGGTCTCGCCCCGGCGGCGGGCCTCGCGGGCGTAGCGGCGGCCGTCGTCGATCAGGTGGTCGGCGCGCTCGGAAGCGGCGTGAGCCAGGTGGCGGCCGTCCTCGGCGAGATCCTCTGCGCGGTCCCGGGCGCGCCCGTAGACGTATTGTGCGCCGCCGGCCACCTGGTTCACGGCGCCGCGGACCTGCCGGCCCGGATCGCCGGTGAGGCCGCCGAGGGTGGTCTGGGCCCGGCCCTTCACGTGGCGGGACGCGCCCCGGATCTGGTCGCGGTTCATGCTGCTCTCCTGGGTGTGGGGTTGGTCGGGGCGGGACCGGTCCTGCCGGCCCCGCCGAACGGAATCAGTTCCGGCCGGTGACCTTGTCGGCCAGGTTCTTGGCGCCGTCCTTGACGTCGCCCACGGTCTTCTGCGCCTCGCCCTTGAGCTCCTGCGCCTTGCCCTCGGCCACGAGCTTGTCGTTGCCGGTCACGTTGCCGGCGGCCTGCTTGACGTTGCCCACGGCCTCGTTGGCCAGGCCCTTGATCTTGTCGGTGGTGCTGCTCATCGAAACATCTCCTTCGAGGGGGCGGAATGGCCGGCTTGTGCCGGTCGAGAGGGGTCCCGCCGGCGGGCGGGGACCGATCGGGTTCAGGCGCGGCGGGTCTCGTAGGCGCCGAGCAGGGTGACGGGCTTGGGGGCGCCGAAGCGACCGCCCAGGAAGGCGGCGAGCGCGCCGAGGACCAGCGCCAGGGCGGCGTAGAAGGCGCCCTGGGTCGCGGCCGACTTGGTGGCGACGGCGGCGGCCTCGGCCTTCTGCTTGGCGGTGGCGACGGCCTGGTCGTACTGCTTCTCGTAGTCCTGGACCTGCTGGCGGGCCTGCTCGACCGGGATGTTCTGCGCCTTGGCCAGCGCGTCCGCGGCGCGGCTCTCGGCCTGCTGCTTCTGGGCCGGGTCACCGGTGAACAGGGCCTTCACGGCCGCCACAGCGGCGTCGCGGGCGGCCTGCGGGTCCTGGCCGGCGGCCTGCTGGCGGACCGTGCTCTCGATCCCGTCGAGCGGGTTCGTGATCTTGGCGAGCGACGGCGCGGCGGCCTGGGCGGCCGTCTGCACGGTGCCGCCGACGAGCGATCCGGCCCCGCCCAGGGTGGCGGTCACGCCGCTGAAGGCGCCGCCGATGAGGCCGCCGACCGCGGAGGTCAGCAGGTAGAGCACCACCAGGGTGGTCACCGCCCAGGACACCAGGCCGTGCAGGCCGGCCGTCCCCGGCAGCGGCTTGCCGGACAGGCGCCCGGCGATGGCGCCGCCCACCAGCGAGGCGACGATGCCGGAGGCCACGAACCAGATCCCGGCGCCCATGGAGGCGGTCGAGGCGGCCGGGTTGTCGGCGGCATTGGGCCCGAAGGAGGCCAGGCCCACGCCGGCGCCGACCAGGTTCAGGATCACCTGGGTGACCAGGGCGGTGGCGGCACCGGCGAAGATCGCCCCCCAGGAAACCTGGTTGAGCAGGATCGCGCGCGTGTCGGCGGACGCGCCTGCGGCCAGGGGGGACGCGGTGGTTTGGATGGTGGTCACGCTCTTGCTCCGGGTCGTCGGTCGTCTGTGGAAGTGGAAGCCGGGATCAGTCGCGGTTCGCGCTGACCAGGAGGCCGAGGCCGAAGCCGACGAGGCCGGCGACGAGCAGGGAGGCGAGCGGGTACTCGGCGACCTGATGGCTCACCTCGCGGGTGCCCCGGCGCAGGTAATGGCCACCGCGCTCATAGGCGTCCTCGGCGTAGTCGGCAGCCTCGTCGGCCGCGTGCCGGACCGTGTCCTTGGCCTGGCCGTAGAGGTTCTCGGCCTGCCCGCTGGCCTCGCGGAAGCGGCCCTCGACCGAGTCGCTCCGCGAGCCGGTGAGGTCGCCGACGGCGCCCTGCACCTTGCCGCCGAGGTCCTTGGCGGCGCCCGTGATCCTGTCGATGTCGACCATGTCGTTCTCCGTGGGGTGTGTGTTCGATGGGGATGGTGCCCGGACGGGCCGCCGGCTTGAGACCGGGGTCAGTCGGTGCGGGGTTTGGCCGGCTTGGGGGGCCGGGCCGCCTGTTTCTGCCGCCGGCCCTCGGCCTCGACCCGGGCGTCCCCGGTGAGCTTGCCGATGGCCTCCTTGACCGACGCCTTGACGCGCTCGGCGGACGGTCTCTTCACGCGCTCGATCACGGGCACCTCGCCGTTCCTGAGAAGACCCTGGATCGGCCATCAGATGTGCGCCGCGCTCGCGCAATCAATGGTACGAAAGGACTATAATCGCCGGATGATTTATCCGATCACGACTGCGTGATCTGCGGCAGATCGGCCGGCAAGCCTCTCCGATATTTGTACGGTTCGGCACTGGACGCTGGCGCCGGACGGCCTGGTCTTTCGCGTTCGCCCCCTGGCGCTTGCCCTGCCGTGTCGGCAGCGGGGCAAAAACGGGTTGCGCACAAGCTGGTTCCCTGACCTACGTTATTTTTACTGGTATGCCTGCACCATCGGGGCGGTTATTATCGACCAGAAGTAGTCTTCGCCGTTTTGAAGCGGTGGTATCGGCGCCCGGGATCCGCCTTCGCCCGCGCGGGCGCAATCGTGGCGGCGGCCGATGGCGGGCGGGAATCGCGGGGCCGGGCGGGCCTCGGCCGATGCGCGCGTTCGACAGCCAGCGACACGCAACAGTTTTGCGCCGGGCGGATATTTGCGCGTGCTGACCCGTTGCACGTATCCGCGGAGGGTCGGTCAGTCCCGCCACTGACGGGCAAGGATCAAACCCCATGACAATTCTGATGTCGGTCGCGCTGGCACTCGCGGTGCTCGGCGCGCTGGTGACGCATTCCGCCTACCGGTTCGCGCCGGTCACGAACAAGTTCGCCGGCTGGGACGTCGCCTTCGTGAGCGGCATCAGCGTCACCGCGCTCGGCAGCCTCGGCGCCCTGCTGCTGGTCTTCACCGCCTGAGCTTCGCCCCTCCGCACCGCCGAGCCGATGCATAAGGCCACAGGGGCGGACCTATCCGTCCGGCGGCCTGTTCCTCCCCCGAACCGGTCGCGTTGCGACCGGACCCGGCTCCAAGCCTTCGATTCCCCGCGCCTGCCGGTGCCGAACCGGCATCCCCGTCGGCGGCGAGCGTTCCAGACCCCGCAACGGCGGGTCAACGAGGTTCCAAGATGGCAGAACAACTCTCCGGTCAGGACGGCCGGCAGGGCAAGCGTGGCCGGCCGGCGCTCTACGTGCTGGTCGCCAGCGTCGGGCTCATGGTCGCCGCGCTCGCCGGGCTGATGATGTGGCAGGGCGCGAGCTCGCCCCCGGATTACGCCAGCCAGAGCCAGGCGGCCTCGCGCAAGCAGGTCACCGGCAGCGAGAGCGGCACGGGCGGCGCGACCTCGCCCTCCAACAGCAGCGCGGTTCCGGGCGGCAACCCGGCCTATCCGCAGCCGGCCGCCCGCAGCGCCAATCCGTGACCCGGCACGATCACCGCTGCGCGGCGGAGATCTGCCGCGAGCAGGGCTGGCAGGTCGGAACCTGCCTGGTCGGCGATGCCGGCTACGGCCCGACGGTGATCCAGATCACTGCGCTGGGCGACCGGGTCATGCTTGCCAAGATCCTCAGTCACGGCCGGGTGGCCGTGGCCTATAACGAGGCCCAGGCCTGGTCCCTCTCCCTCCGGGACTGGCGCTCGGTCGGCTGATCCGGCCCTGCCGTGGTACGGATCCGCCCGGGCGCGCTCGCCGGGCGATTCGGCTGGACCCACCGGGCGTCGAAGCGCTCCGGGGCGCGTCTTATATCTCCGGGCGCACGGGTGCGGCGGCCTTGTCGGCCGGGCGCCAATCCACGAGGTACGCTATGACATCGCTGCTCGATCAACTCCGCACCATGACCGTGGTGGTTGCCGATACCGGTGACATCGGCGCCATCGAGAAGCTCAAGCCAGTCGATTGCACCACCAATCCCTCGCTGCTGCTCAAGGCGGCCGGCATGGAAGGGCTCGCCCCGATCGTCGACGAGGCCGTGGCCTGGGGCAAGAAGCAGGGCGGCGAGACCGAGGACATCGTCCAGGCGGTGGCCGACCGGCTCGCCGTATCGGTGGGCGCCGAGCTGACCAAGCTCGTGCCCGGCCGGGTCTCCACCGAGGTCGACGCCAACCTGTCGTTCAACACCGACCGGACGGTGGAGAAGGCCCGGGCGATCATCCGCGCCTATGACGAGCGCGGCATCGCGCGCGACCGGGTGCTGATCAAGATCGCCTCCACCTGGGAGGGCATCCAGGCGGCCCGCGTGCTGCAGCGCGAGGGCGTCGACTGCAACCTGACGCTGCTGTTCTCCCTGGTCCAGGCCATGGCCTGCGCGGATGCCGGCGTGTTCCTGATCTCGCCCTTCGTCGGGCGGATCACCGATTGGTACGCCAAGGCCGAGGGCAAGACCTACACGGGCGCCGAGGATCCGGGCGTCCAGTCGGTGCGGGCGATCTACGCCGCCTACAAGGCGCGCGGGATCAAGACCGTCGTGATGGGCGCCTCGTTCCGCAACATCGGCCAGATCCAGGCGCTGGCGGGCTGCGACCGCCTGACCATCTCGCCCAAGCTCCTGGAGGAACTCGCCGCGACGGAGGGCCACCTCCCCCGCGCCCTTTCGCCCGACTCCTACGGCGAGGCGCCCGAGGTGCCGGCCACCGACGAGTTCTCGTTCCGCTGGGAGATGAACGAGAGCGCGATGGCCACGGAGAAGCTCGCCGAGGGCATCCGGCAGTTCGGCAGCGACCTGCGCGCGCTCCACGCGCTCATCCGCGACCGCCTCGCCCGCGGGTGAGTCGCCCCCGGCACGCGGGTCCGGCCCGAAACGCGGGCCGGACCCGCGTGCGGCCGGTGGATCATTCCGGGCGAGCGCCGCGTTTCATCCCCGCCGCATCTGCCGCGGTTCGGAGTGAGCCGTGTACAATCCCTTCTTCTCGTCGATGATGCTGGCGATCGAGGCCCAGCGGGTGATCGAACTGCGCCTGGTCCGGCTCGCCTGGGGCGGCAGCGAGGGGCTGGCCGAGGCGCAATCCATGGTGACCGAGAAGATGCACGCCGCCGGCGAGGCCATGACCACGCTCATGCTGGGCGGCTCGCCCGAGACGGTGATCGCCCGCTACCGCGAGCACGTGGCGTTCAACACCAAGCGCCTGACCGCGGCCTGACGGTCCCGGGCCGTCCGGCGCCGGGTCGACCGGCCGGGGCGGCAAATCCTTGTCGGGATCCATTTTCTCTCGCCGACGCGGTATCGCGTTCGGCGGCGGCCGCCCTCAGCGCGGCCCAGGACGGAACTGAACGCCTACCATGATCGAGCCGAACCAAACCGCCTTCATCGTGAAGGTCGCGCGCCGGGACGAGGACGCCCCGGAGAACCTGCTGACGGTGTTCTACGCGGTCATCGCGGACGATCCCGACAGCGGGGTCCAGATCGTCAAGGAGGCTGTGAAGGACGGGGCCGAGGTCACGCTGACCGAGGTGCGGCTCTCTCAGGCCACCGCCCAGGCGATCGACCTGCGCCCCGGCTACGCGCGCGCGCTCTGACCGGAATTCGGCTTCCACGCCCATCCGTGTTGAGGGGCGAGATCGGATGGGCGTGGAAGGCCAGCGATCGGCTGGTCCGACCAGGCTAGGCCGGCAGGGTTAACGGTCCCTTACCGGCGGCCCCGCTCAGGAATGCGGCGCGATCCAGCCCAGGATCGACGCGCAGCGCTCGGCCTGGTCGCGGGTCAGCCCGGAGGCGACCGCCGCGCCGTTGCGATAGACCACGAAGGTGCCGTCATCGGTCGCGCGGATCTTGATCGAGGCCATCAGGCGGCTCCCCCAACGAGCGCCTGAAGCTGGGTCAGCCCCGTGGCGGTGATCTGCCAGGTGGCGAGGCCGTCGCTGACCCCGACCCGCTCCAGATGGCCGATACTCTCGAGAGCCGTGAGTCTGCTGTGATCACCGGGCCAGGACGCGTCCGGATTCCGCTGAATGGAGATCCGATAGTTGTCGGACCCGGCGGCTTTATTGAGCAGGCGGCGCTCGTGATTGACCAGCATTGGCACTCCTAGGCAGTTCCAATCGGGACGCATTACTTACGTACAGGCTGGCCTATATGGTCAAGCTTGGCAACCCCACCGGCCCAAACGCCCCGGTATCGCGCCCGCCCGGCGCCCGGATCAGGACGCCAGCGCCAGGTCCGCGCCGGCGCAGCCCAGCCCGGCCAGGAACAGGCATCCGCCCATCCCTTCGAGGAGAGCCCGGTGCCGGGGCGCCCACAGGGAGGCGGCGGCCAGGCCGGCGCCGGCCACCACACAGAACACGCCCAATCCCATCATGACGGCCTCCGCGTTGCCCTGGCGACGCCAGGACGACGATCGCGACAGCCGGAAGGTTTCCGGGATTCCGGGTTGTCGACAGGCAAATCGGCCGCCGACAGCGGAAGGGCCGGCGTGGCGGCCGGCCCTTCGGAGAAGCGGATGCGTTCGCGGCCGGACCGCGCCGGCGTCACTGGAACATGTCGGGCTGCGTCGCGGCGATGTGGCTGTAGAGCGTCTGGAAGTGCAGCCAGCCGATGTAGTCGCTGCCGACATGCTCGCGGCTGTAGCGGGCGGTCTTTTCCGACAGGAGCTGCGGCTTGATGCCGGTCGCCTCGACCAGGAGCTGCTGCTGGCAGGCCCGCTCCAGGGCGATGAACCAGAACGCCGCGTCGTCGATGCTGTGGCGGCTGCAGGTCAGCAGGCCGTGGTTCTGGTGCAGCACGCCGCGGTTGCGGCCGATCTGCTGGGCCACCGAGAGGCCGCTCGCCTTCTCGACCGCGACCGCCCCGGCCGAGGCGCCGATCACCGCGTGGCTGTCGTAGAAGGCGGCCGCGTCCTGGCTGATCATGTCGAGCGGCCGGCCGGTGGCGCACCAGGCGGTGCCGTAGGTCGTGTGCGCGTGGCACATCGCCATGACGTCGGGATACTCGTCGTGCACCGCCGCGTGCAGCACGAAGCCCGCGCGGTTGATCGCGTAGCGCCCCTCGACCACGTCGCCCTTGTGGTCGGCCAGGATCAGGTTCGACATCCGCACCTGCGAGAAGTGCACGCACATCGGGTTGGTCCAGTACAGCTCCGGACGCTCCGGATCGCGGATCGTGAGGTGCCCGGCGAAGCCGTAGTCGAAGCCGTGCAGCGCGAAGGCCCGGCAGGCCGCCACGAGGTGCTGCTTGCGGTATTCCCGCGCCTCGGCGTGGCTGGCGAATTCCGGCATCTCCGGGAAGATCAGGCCCGCCTGCTCGGGCTGGTAGATCGAGGTGCGCCTGCGGCCGGCGCTGTCGTTGGGCAGGTCGATGGCGATGTCGCTGCCGTGGGCCTGGTCGTCGAGCATGACGCGTCCTCTCATCGGGCCGTCCTCGGCCGTCTTCGCGGTCTGACAGGCACTATCGTGCCGGGCCCCGACATTGACAAACGACGAGTTTTCACGGTTTTCGTGAATCCAATTCATGGATCGCCCGATGCGCCGCATCCCGAGCTTCCCCGCCCTGCGGGCCTTCGAGGCGGCCGCGCGCCTCGGCAGCTTCGCCCGGGCGAGCGAGGAGCTGCACCTGACGCCCTCGGCGGTGAGCCATCAGATCCGTGCGCTGGAGCGCAACCTCGGGCGTGCCCTGTTCCGGCGCGCCAACCGGCAGGCGACGCTCACCGCCGACGGCGAGCGCCTGAGCGCGGGCCTCGCGCAGGCCTTCGACGCCATCGAGGCAGCCTGCGCCGAATTGAGCCCGCCGCCGCCCTCGGCGCTGGCCGTGCATTGCACCCCGAGCTTCGCCGCCAAGTGGCTCGGCCCCCGGCTGCATGATTTCGTGGAGGCGCATCCCGATATCGGCATCCGGCTGTCGAGCAACGCCGACCCGATCGACCTCGGCCGGCACGCGGAGATCGACATCCTGATCGCCTATGGCCGGCCGCCGCGCGGCCCGGGGCTGACGGTCGAGGCCCTGGGCCTGGAGGAGATCGCGGCCCTGTGCGCGCCGGAGCTGGCCCGCTCCCTCGGGCCGATCGAGCCCGCCACGGCCCAGCGCTTCCCCCGGCTGGATTCCTCGTTCAGCCCCGTGCGCTGGCCGGACTGGTTCGCCCGCAACGCGTTCTCCGCCCCGGCCGCGGCCTCCGGGCCGGCCTTCGATCGCGGCTCCCTGGTGATCGCGGCGGCGGTGCAAGGCCTCGGCGTCGCGCTGGAGAGCCTGCGGTTCGCGCAGGACGAGCTCCGCGCCGGCCAGCTCGTGCGGCTCGGCGACGGCCAGCTCGAGAGCCTGTACCGGGACCTGCACTTCATCTGCTACCGCGAACGCGACCGGGACCTGGAGAAGATCCGCGCCTTCCGCCGATGGCTTCTGGAGCGGGAGCAGGAGAGCCGCGCCGGGGGATAGGCGCCGCCCGTCCGGGGCCGCGCGCCTGCGCCGTCGCATGGGCGCGCACGGCAATGCATGATAATGCCAGGCTCGCACGAGGATGCAACGCGGCGGGTACGGGCCCGAAGGCTCGACCGACCGCGGCACACCGCCGGGAGAGCGCCATGTCGATGTTCGCCAAGCTGCAGCGCCGCGCCAGCGAGGGCCGCCCCGTCCGCGTCGGCCTGATCGGCGCCGGCAAGTTCGGCTCCATGTACCTGTCGCAGGCGCCCCGGACACCGGGCATCCACCTCACCGCCCTGGCCGACCTGTCGCCCGACCGGGCCCGCCAGGCGCTGCGCCGGGTGGGCTGGGACGAGGCCCGCTTCGCGGCCCCGACCCCGGAGGAGGCCGCCCGGACCGGCGCGACCTGCGTCACCGACGATGCCGACGCCCTGATCGCCAGCCCGTTCGTGGACATCGTGATCGACGCCACCGGCAGCCCCGCCGCCGGCATCCACCACGCCCTCAAGGCCTGCGCGCACGCCAAGCACATCATCATGGTCAACGTCGAGGCCGACGTGCTGGCCGGCCCGCTCCTGGCCCGCCGGGCCGCGGAGGCCGGGGTGATCTACTCCATGGCCTCCGGCGACCAGCCGGCGCTCATCGCCGAGCTGGTCGACTGGGCGCGCACCATCGGGCTGGAGGTCATCTGCGCCGGCAAGGGCACGAAGTACCTGCCGGCCTATCACGCCTCCACCCCCGACACGGTCTGGGGGCATTACGGCTTCAGCGCCGAGCAGGTCGCGGGCGGCGACTTCAACCCGCAGATGTTCAACTCCTTCCTGGACGGCACCAAGTCGGCCCTGGAGATGGCCGCGGTGGCCAATGCCTGCGACCTGACCCCGCCGCGCGACGGGCTAGCCTTCCCGGCCTGCGGCGTCGACGACCTGCCCACGCTCCTGCGGCCGGTGGCGGATGGCGGCATCCTGACCGAGCGCGGCACCGTCGAGGTCGTGTCCTCCCTGGAGCGGGACGGGCGCCCGGTGTTCCGCGACCTGCGCTGGGGCGTCTTCGCGGTGTTCGCAGCGCCGAGCCGCTACGTGCAGGACTGCTTCGCGCAATACGGGCTCAAGACCGACGCCAGCGGCCGCTACGCCGCCACCTACAAGCCCTACCACCTGATCGGCCTCGAGCTCGGGATCTCGGTCGCCTCCATCGCGGTCCGCGGCGAGGCCACGGGCGCCACCGGCGCCTGGCGCGGCGACGTGGCCGCCACCGCCAAGCGCCCCCTGAAGGCCGGCGAGCGCCTCGACGGCGAGGGCGGCTTCACGGTCTACGGCAAGCTGATGCCGACGACCGATTCTCTCGCGCAGGACGCCCTTCCGATCGGGCTCGCGCATAACCTGGTCCTGACCCACGACGTCCCCGCCGGCCGGGCGGTGCGCTGGAGCGACGTGACCTACGACGCCAACCACCCGGCGATCCGCGTCCGCCGCGAAATGGAAGCCCTGTTCCGCGCCGAGCTCGGCCTGGGCTCAGCCGCACAACGGGTCGCCTGAGCGGCGGATGCGCCCGGCCGTTCGCGTCCGGCCGGGCGTTTCAGAAGGACAGAGGCCCTCGGTGACGTCTCGGTCGCGCACCGTGCTTGATCCGAAGGTTGGCTGATCGCCGTCCGCGGGACAGGGTCATGTACCCGCATCCGCTCAAGATTTTGTAAGAATGGCGCGCCCGAAAGGACTCGGGCCCCTGCCTCCCAAATTCCATGTCGGGCGGGCGGCATGAGCCATCATCCTGCATTCCACTCCGTCGATGGCATGGAAGGGGACATTCGGGATTGGGCCCTCCGGGCCAGCGTGCCCAATCGCGTAGCCGCGACCTCAGATCCCATGGATCCAGAAGACATCTGGCTCACCAGCAAGGTGCTGTCAGCCATGGCTAAGCGCCTCGACGCGCACCGCCCGGAAGCGTTGTGCAAGGCCGGGGAGAGGGCCTGATGGCTGCCTCGACCCGCCGCGCCGCGCTCGGCGCCATCCTCGCGGCCCCGCTGGGGACCGCGCCGGCCGTCGCCAGCGCTACGCACCGCCGAGCGTTCCGCGGCCTCGCCCGAACCGGTCCGGCTGATCGCCAGGCACGATCGCATCGATGCCCTACGGCGACGCCGCGTGCGACGCGGACGGCATGGGCTGCAACAGAGGCTTGGTCCAGGCCGCGGGAGCGATCCGGACGCGCGTGGCGGGCCTTCCGTCTGGCGGTTGCCGGACATCCTCCGCCAAGGCTGGATGCCGCGCGAGGCTCGACCCGCTCCCTGAGGCCGAGGAACAGGTAAGAGGGCCGATCAACGGCTACGCCGACCTCGACGATATGTCGGTGGCGCTCGTCGTCGCGCTGATGAAGCTGGCGGAGGGCACGCTATGCGCCTGACGGTTGGCAATGCCGATCGAAGTCGAGGGGGCGCCTATCCGACGAAGATGCGGATGAAGTCCGCGCAGGCGACGGCCAGCAGAAACAGCATTCCCCAGCCTAACTTGCGGATCTGGCGTTCCGCCTCGGAGGCCTTCGCTTCCAGCGCGAGGATACGCAGCCGCAGCCATTGGACCTCCTCGTCGGGGTTCATTCTGAGCTCCATGGCCGGGGTCGCAACTTCCGATGGTAGGCGGCGTGGGCCCGCTGTCCATCCATCCCGGCGGTACCAGTCCATCATCGGACGGTGCGAGCCGACTGCTCATAACGGTCTGATTGCAGGTTCGAATCCCGCTCCCCCGGCCAGCGCATGCAGATGCCAGGAGGCGCCTGCAAGCACGCTACCGTGACAGGGTAGGGATCACTGGTTGGCGGCCCCGCGCGCATCCTGCGCGGGCGACAGCCGTCGCCGGGCGTTTTCGCTGTTACTCCCAGCGTTACCCCGGTGCATGCGGCAGGTTTTGAGATGATCGCTGAGTGATGGCGCGCCCGAAAGGATTCGAACCTCTGACCCCCAGATTCGTAGTCTGGTGCTCTATCCAGCTGAGCTACGGGCGCCTGTCACGGCGGCGGGGCTTGGCCCGCCGGTGTGAAGGGGCTTCTAGAGGGTCGGATCGGGCTTGGCAAGACCGATTGTGCCGCGCCCGAAACGACCGGCTTCACGGGGCCCGGGCGCTCGCCTGCACGCGCTCCTCGGCGGCGCGGATCGCGTCCGGGGTGCCGACATGGAGCCACTGGCCGTCGAGGCGCATGCCGGAGAGGCGCCCGGCCGCGATTGCCCGGTCGAACAGCAGGTTGAGCGAGAAGGCCCCCTCCGGCGTGTCGGCGAACAGGCCGGGCTGCAGGATCGCCACGCCCGCATAGATGAACGGGGCGACCTCGCGCTCGCCGCGGCGCTCCAGGCGGCCGTCCGCGTCCATCAGGAAATCCCCCGCGCCGTCGTAGCCGAGGCTGGTGGCGGTGGGCGCCACCAGCAGCAGGGCGTCCATGCGCGCCGGGTCCCAGGCGTCGATCAGCCGGCGGAGATTGGGGGCCGGGCCTTCGAGCCAGAACGAATCCGAGTTCAGCACCACGAAGGGCGCGTCGCCGAGCAGCGGCAGCGCCTTGCGAATGCCGCCGCCGGTCTCGAGCAGCGCGGCGCGCTCGTCCGAGACCTGGATGGCGGGCCCGCCCGTCCGGCGGGCGAGGTGCCCCTCGATCAGGTCGGGCAGGTAGTGGACGTTGACGATCGCGGTCTCGATCCCGGCCTCGGCGGCCCGGTCGAGGGCGTGGTCGAGGAGCGCCTTGCCGGCCACCTCCACCAGGGGTTTCGGCACCGTGGCGGTCACCGGCCGCATGCGCTTGCCCAGGCCCGCGGCCAGCACGAACGCACGGGTGACGGCGGGGGCGGGCTCGCTCATGCGGGAATCCGGATCAGGCGTTGATGATCATGGTTTCAGAAGGTCTGGGACCTTTTGCGGGTGCAGGGCAGAGCCCTGTGAACCTCGGGACGCCGTCCCGAACCCTGCCAAAGGGCCCCCGGCCCTTTGGGATCCCGTTTTTTTCGCGCGTGACTCGATGTCGATAGACATGAGTCCTAGGACTCGGAGTCGGAAGCGACGAGGCCCGGCAGATGCGCCGCGTGCCAGGCCCGCAGCTCGGCCAGCGCCGGATGGGCGAGGTTGCGGGCGAGATAGCCCTCGATCCGCGGCAGGTGGGCGAGATAGCCGGGCTTGCCGTCGCGCCGGTCGAGCCGGGCGAAGATCCCTAAGATCTTGGTGGCCCGCTGGGCGGCCAGCAGGGCGTAGGCGGTGGCGAAGGCGCCGACATCGAAGGCCGGGTCCCGGCTCCGGCGCTCGCGGGCATAGAGGCCGAGCAGCCGCAGCTCGAACTCGGCGCTGGTATCGACCCGGGCATCCTGCAGCAGCGAGGCGACGTCGTAGGCCGGGTGGCCCATCACGGCGTCCTGGAAATCGATCAGCCCGACCCGCTCCAGCCCGTCGCGCTCGGGCAGCCAGATCAGGTTCGGCGAGTGGTAGTCGCGCAAGGTCCAGGTGGCGCGGTCGGGGATCGCGTTCTGCAGGGCCGCGCGCCACAGGGCCACGAACTCGGCCCGGGTGTCCGCCGACAGGGTGACGTTCCGGATCGCCGGCGCGTACCATTCGGGCATCAGCTCCGCCTCGAACAGCAGAGCCGCCTCGTCGTAGGTCGGCAGGACGTGCTCGATGCCGTCCGCCACCGGCAGCACCGCCGGCAGAGGCGTGGCGTGGAGCTTGGCGAGGAGGCGCACCGCCTCGGTGTAGCGCTCGGGCCGGGGCGCGCCGCCCTCGACCACGGGCTCGCTGCCCAGATCCTCGAGGATCAGCAGGCCCTCGGGCAGGTCCTCGCCGTAGATCCTGGGGGCCGAGAAGCCCAGCGCCCGCAGGCCGCGGTCGAGGGCCACGAAGGCGTGGACGCTCTCGGCCAGGTGCACGATGGCGCTGTAGGGTTTTCCGTCGCGGACCGCCGGGCCGTCGGGCCGGGGCGGGGCGATCATCAGCACGGCGCTGGTGCCGTCGGGCTTGGTCAGGCGCTCGTAGGCGCGGGACGAGGCGTCGCCCTGCATCAGGATGCGCTCGGCGATGTCCCAGCCGCTGCGCTCGAGCAGGCGGCGCACCGCCCGGGCCCGGTCGAGCCGGGCGCGCATGCCGCCGGTGCCGTCGATCCGGGCGAGGCGCGCCTCGGCGCCGAACTCCGCCCGCAGGGACAGGTCGATCGTGAGCACCGGGCCGTCGCGGGGCGGCATCCGGTCCGGCCACTCGACCAGGGTGATCGCGTCCTCGGCCATCTCCTCGAAGCCGAGCTCCACCAATTCGTCGGGGTCGCGCAGGCGGTAGAGGTCGGCGTGGACGATCGCCCGGCCATCGCGGGCCGTATAGGGCTGGATCAGCGTGAAGGTCGGGCTCGGCACCTCAAGGCGCGGATCGCCGGCGAGCTCGCGGATCACCGCCCGCGCCAGGGTGGTCTTGCCGCCGCCGAGGCCGCCCGAGAGCGCCACGACGTCGCCCGGGAGCAGGAATTCGGACAGGAACAGGCCGAGATCCTCCGTGGCCGTCTCCTCCGGCAGCACGAATTCCCAGGGTGCCGGCGGCGCGGATGCGCCCGCCGTCTGTTCGTCCCGATCGTCCCCGTCCAAAGCCCGCCTCCGAGACCCGAGGGCGCATGGTCTTAAAACGGGCCGCGGATGCAAGCGTTTCCGGCCCCGGCGGCGCGCTTCCCGCCCCTCCGGTGCATCGAAACCACGCTTCGAAGCGTCAACCGCCGGTTGGCCGCGCTCGGTCATCCTTGGCCATCCTTGGCCATCGCCGCGAGGAATTGGCTGGCGTATCCCTTGCTTCGGCGCGGATCCCGCGCGTTTCGGCCCAGCCGAGGCCGCAGGCCGCGTACCGCCCGCGGCCCTTCCCCAACCCGCCTGATCCCCACACGGAGCCCCGCATGAAGCGCGCCGACCTGACCGAGAAGCTGCTCGACATCAAACGCGAGAAGGGCTGGAGCTGGGCCCATATCCACGAGGCGATCGGCGGCCTCTCGCCGTTCCTGATCACCGCGGCCTGCATGGGCCAGATGAAGCTGCCCAAGGCGCAGGCGCGGCGGGCGGCGGAGCTGTTCGGCCTGACGGTCGCCGAGGAGCGGATGCTCAACGAGGCGCCCTATCGCGGCTCGATCCCGGCGATGCCGCCCACCGACCCGCTGATCTACCGGTTCTACGAGCTGGTGATGGTCTACGGGACGACCTTCAAGGAGCTGATCCAGGAGGAATTCGGCGACGGCATCATGTCGGCGATCGACTTCAACATGGAGATGGCCCGGGAGGCCAACAACAAGGGCGACCGGGTGAAGCTGACGATGTCGGGCAAGTTCCTGCCGTACAAGTATTACGGCAACGACGACGACACGCCGGAATACGGCTTCAAGGAGGGGTAGGGGCGACGCCCCGGCGCCTCCCCGTCACCCCGATCGCGGCGACGGGGACGCGCCAGCCGACACGACGGACATTCCGAACGCTCTGCTCATCGCGAAGCGACGAAGCCGAGCGGCGGCCTCCAGGCAGCGCGCGGCCCACTCGAGGGCTCCTTCGAGGCGCGCTCCGCCCCCACCTCAGGATGAGGGCGCGGGTGGGACATCGCCCTCACGCCGCCGCCGCGCGGCCCTCCGCCTCCAGATAATCCTGCACCGGCTGCGCGGGGCCGCTGCGCAGCAGCACGTAGAGGAACGGCACCAGCAGCAGGGTCGCCGGGGTGGCGAAGGCGATGCCGCCCATCACGGCGCGGGCCAGCGCGGCGTTCTGCTCGCCGCCCTCGCCGGTGCCCAGCGCCATCGGGATCAGGCCGAAGAACATCGCCGAGGCGGTCATCAGCACCGGCCGCAGGCGGGTCTCGCCGGCGGTGATCGCCGCCTCCAGGGCGCTGCAGCCGGTGGCCTCCCGGTGCTCCTTGGCGAAGGTGACGAGCAGGATCGAGTTCGCCGAGGCGATGCCCACCGACATGATCGCCCCGAAGATCGACGGGATCGAGAAGGCGGTCCCGGTGATGAACAGCGCGAAGGTGATGCCGCAGAACGCCATCGGCAGGGCCGCGATCACCACGAACGGGTCGCCCCAGCTCTGGTAGTTCACCGCCATCAGCAGGTAGACGGCGATCAGCGCGATCCCGAGCCCGATCTCCAGGCGGAAGAACGCGCTGCGCATGTTCTCGATCTGGCCGCGCACCGTGATCTTGTCGGGCGCCTGCAGGTTCTTCTGCTCGTCCTGCACGATCGCGTCGATGTCGCGGGCGACCGAGCCGAGGTCCCGGTCCTGGACCGAGGCGAAGATGTCGAAGGTCGGCTGGATGTTGACGTGGTTGATCACCGTCTGGGTCGGCACCCGGCGCAGCTCGGCCAGGCTCGACAGCAGGGTCAGCACGCCGGGGCCGGTACCGGCGGTGGCGGCCGCGCGCACGAACATCGGCGTGTTGCGCAGGTCGGTGAGCGAGGCGTTGCGGTATTCCGGCGTCTGCACCCAGAGCTGGTAGGGAATCCCGGTCTTGGGGTCGGGCCAGAAGTTCGGCGTCACCTGGTAGCTGCCCGACAGCGAGATGTTCATGTTCTGCGCCACCTGCTGCTCGGTGAGCCCGAGTTCGGAGGCCAGGCGCCGGTCGACGTCGACGTAGAATTGCGGCTCGTTGACGATCTGCTGCAGGTGGACATCGACCAGGCCCTTGGTGTGCTTGAGCCGCTGGACGATGCGCTGGGCGACCTCCAGGTCCTTCTCCTTGTGCCGGCCGGAGACCTGCACGTCGATCGGCGTGATGACGCCGAAATTCAGGATCTGGGTGATCATGTCGGCGGGCTGGAAATAGGCGATCAGGTCGGGGAAGCGCTTCATCAGCACCGCGCGCAGGCGCTTCTTGTAGAGCGCCACCGAGCCGTGGCCCTCCTTGAGGCTGATCAGCATCTGGCCGTCGTTGTAGGAGACGAACGAGCCGTCCGAGAAGGCGAAGTTGTAGTTGGTCGAGGGCAGGCCGATATTGTCCAGGATCTGCTCGATCTCGCCCGGCGGGATCACCTCCCGGACGGTGTCCTCGACCTCGGCGAAGACCTGCTGGGTGGTCTCGATGCGCATGCCCGTGCGGGTGCGCAGGTGCAGGGTCATCTGGCTCGCCTCGATCTCGGGGAAGTAATCCTCCCCGACGAAGACGAACAGCACGCCGGTCATCCCGAAGACGCAGCCGACCACCGCCAGGGTGGCGATCCGGCGGGCCAGCACCGCGTGGAGCAGCCCGACATAGCCCCGGTGGAACCGGGTGAAGCCGCGTTCGAACGCCCCGTGGGCGCGCCCGGCGAGGCGGAGCGCCGGCGCGGAGACGAGGCCGAAGGCCCGGGCGATGCGGCCCTGGCGGGGCGGGGCGCGCTCGTCCCGGTCCTTGGCGTGCTTCTGGGCGTATTCCGGCGCCACGATCACGTCGATCATGAGCGGCACCAGGGTACGCGACAGCAGGTAGGAGGTCAGCATCGCGAACACGACCGCGAGCGCCTGCGGGGTGAACAGGTATTTCGGCGTGTCGGTGAGCGCGAACACCGCCGTGAAGGCCGCGCAGATCGACAGGGTCGAGATCAAAGCCGGCTTGGCGATGCCGGCGGCGCCGTGGACCACGCTCTCGCGGAACTCCTCGCCCTCCTCGAACAGCCGGTAGGTGTTCTCGATCGCCACCGTGGCGTCGTCCACCAGGATGCCGACCGCGAGCGCGAGGCCGCCCAGGGTCATGACGTTGATGGTCTCGCCCAGCGCGGCCAGAACGGCCAGGGAGGTCATCACGCAGAGCGGGATCGAGATCAGCACAATCAGGGTCGAGCGCCACGAGCCCAGGAACAGCAGGATCGCCAGCCCCGTGAGCGCCGCCGCGATGGCGGCCTCGTGCAGCACGCCCTCGATGGCGTTCGAGACGAAGACCGACTGGTCGAACAGCGGCTTGATCGTCAGCCCCTCGGGGGCGGCGGCCCGGATCGTCGGCATCGCCGCCTTGACGTTGTTGACGACGTTGAGGGTCGAGGCGGTGCCGTTCTTGATCACCTGCATCAGCACGGCCTGGCCGCCATCGGCCCGGACCACGTTGATCTGCGGCGGCCCGCCGTCGCGGACATAGGCGACGTCGCGCATCAGCACCGGCTGGCCGGCCACGACCTTGATCGGCGCGAGGTTGAGGGTCTCGATCGAGGGCGGCGTGGCGTTGAGCTGGATCGGGTATTGCTGCTCGCCGATCTTGGCGAGGCCCGACGGCACCGTGAGGTTCTGGGCCGTCATGGCGTTGGTGACGTCGAGCGGCGTCAGGCCGAGCGCCTGGAGGGCGTTGAGGTCGAGGTCGACCATGATCTGGCGCGGCGCCCCGCCGAACGGCGACGGCAGGGTCGAGCCCGGCACCTGCGCGAGCGTCTGGCGGATCCGGTACTGGGCGTAGTCGTAGACCTGGTTCAGCCCGTCCTTGGCCGAGGTCAGGGCCAGCTGGATCACCGGGACCGAGGAGGCCGAGTAGCGCACGATGATCGGCGGCTGGGTGCCGGCCGGCATCGCGGCCCGGATCGAGTTGGTCGAGGACACGACCTGGGCGATGGCCAGATCGATGCTGACCGCGGGATCGAAATAGACGCGCTGGACCGCCGTGCCCTGCAGCGTGGTCGATTCCATGCGGCGGATGTTGTTGACGTTGTTGGAGATGCCGTACTCGGCATAGGTCGTGATGCGCTGTTCCATCTCCGGCGTGGACAGGCCGGTATAGGTCCAGACCACGACCACCACCGGGATGTCGACGACCGGCAGCACGTCCTTGGGCATGACCACGATCGCGCCGACGCCACCGAGCATCATCAGTACGGCGAGCACGTAGGTCGTGATCCGGAACTTGAGAGCGTAGAGGACGAGGCCCATGCGGTCTCCGCCGGCCGGCGCCAGGCCAGCCCCTTCGCGTCGCGTGCCGGCGCACCGGACGCCAAGCCTGTTTCGCTATCATGTCCGCTAGAGCAAGGGACGGGCCGCGACGCCGCAGGGCGGGCCTATCCGGGCGGATTGGTCGCGCAGATCGCCCGCAGCGCCGCCCAGGACGGGGCGTCGAGGAGCGGCGGCCGGTCGGCGGCCGGCGGGGTGGCGCGCGAGCGGATCGCGGCGGCCCGCTCCCGGGTGAACGGGTGGCTGCGCAGGAAGGCGAGACTCTCGTCCCGGTCCGCGGCGATCCGCTCCAGGATGGTCGCGAGGGCAGCCGCGTCGCCCCCGGCGCGGGTGACCGCGGCGACCGCATAGGCGTCGGCCGCCCGCTCGGCCTCCCGGCTGTAGCCGGCGGAGAGCACGTTCTCCCCCAGCGCGACGATCACGGCCGAGCCGGCCACGTCGCCGACGAGATACCCGAGCAGGTAGGCGATACCGGAGCTCCGGATCAGGGACCGGGTCGGGTCCCGGGCCGCCACGTGGCCGAATTCATGCGCGAGCACGCCGGCGAACTCGTCCGGCGAGCGCGCCTCATCGAGCAGCTTCGAGAGGACCATGACCCGGCCGCCCGGCAGCGTCAGGGCATTGGCGTCGGTGCGGGAGCGGCGCACGCTCACGCGCAGGCCCGGCGGCAGGTCCCCGCGCAGCCGAGTCACCAGCCGGCCCAGGGCGGCCCGCCCCTCCGGCGCCGCGCAGGCGGGCGGGTTGCCGAGCAGAGACCCGATCTGGTCCTCGACCAGGGCGCCGATGCGCTCCTCCACCGCCGCGGGCACCAGCGGCGCGATTGCGTCGGCCAGGGCCGGCACGCCGAACGCCGCGAGGCCGAGGAGCGTGATCCCGGCCGCCATCGACCAGAGCGCCACCGTCAGGGTGCCCCCCTGCCCGGCCGGCCCGACATGCAGGTCCGGGCAGAGCGCCTCGAGGGCCGCGGCCAGGGCCTCGTCCGAGAACTCGACCCGCTCGGGCGTGTCCGCCGGCCCGACCCGCATCAGCGGCGGGCGCGCATCCTCGGCCCGCAGGTCGAGGCCGTTCCAGTCGCGCCAGAGGTCCGGGCCCGACACCGCCAGGCGTCCCGCTTCGAGGCGCAGGGAGACCGGCACGGGCCGCGCGGTGCGGCCGTCGAAGTAGCGGCCCGCGCCGGTGAGCGCCGCCATGCCCGGTCCCTCAAAGCCCGATATCGATGATGCCGTGCCCGTCGAGGGCATCGGCCATGCCCTCGCCCAGGCTGCTGCTGGCGCCGCGGGCGGCGGCGACGATCGCCCCCAGGGCGGCCGCATCCGAGATCCGCGTGGTCTCGGCGACGGCGCGCCAGAGCCCGGCCTTCAGGACGCGCACGTACAGGACCACCGAGGCGGCCAGGTACCAGGCATAGATGGCCACGACGATCGCCATTCCGAAGATCGGGCCCTCCCCGTTCTGCGAGACCGCCTGGCCGAAGAACAGCGTGGCGAGCACCGCCAGGACGGCCGCTACGAGCGTGATGACGACACCGAGCTTCAGGCACTGGACGATATAGGCCAGGTACGGCCGGTAGAGGTCCCACGCCGTCAGGTGCGAGACGAGGCGGACCTCGCCCAGCCGGATGGCGCTCAGGAAGGCCCGGGTCTCGCGGGCGCGGTAGTAGGGATACAGCACCAGGACCATCGGGGCCGCCACAACGAGCAGGACCACGAACACGGCCGCGAGGACCTGGACGACGCTGTCGCAGCCGGTCGGTACCCAGTCGGGCAGCGCTTCGGCCCTCTCCTTCGGCAAAGCCAGGGCGGCATCCAGCATCGGCCCGCACCCATCCTCGGCCAGGCCGAGGGCCAGCAGCAGCACGACCGGCACCGCCACGAGGGCCCAGAGCAGCAGCCAGTTCCGCAGCACCGCCAGGCCGCGGGCATCCGATTCCATCCGGCTCGTACCGACCAGGGTGTGGCGGATGCGGTAGCGCTCGAGGGCCGCGCGCATGAACGGGAAGGCGAGGCCGAGGGTCGCGAGAACCAAGAGCCACCCGGCCGTGGCCAGAGCCGCGTAGGCCAGGCCCGAACCGTCCTGGCCGAGCCGGATGCCGCGCCACAGGGTCCGGGTGGCCCGGTAACGCCGCCCGCGATAGAGCGCGAACTGCCCGAGCAGGAACAGCACGCCGAAGCCGAGGCCGGAGGCGACGAGGGGGGAATCGGGCAGGAGCAGCGACAGGGCGGACAGGCCGGTGGAGATCGGCGCCAGGAGCACGATCGCCACGAGGAAGCCCAGGAACAGGTCGCGGCCATGGCCCGTATAGGCGGCGGGCGAGCCGTCCACGAGGGTGCGGCTCCAGAAGAACCGCCGCAGGTTCGTCGCGTACCAGAACCGATAGATGCCGAAGGTGACCAGCGTCAGCAGGAACCCCTTCACGACGATCCCGGTCAGCCCGGCGAGCGACCTGTCGAAGGCGATCTCGCCGCCGCGCTCGGGCATGTCAGCCGAAACCGTGTTCCGAACGTCCATCCCGCGCCCCACGCGGGCCGCCGATTCGCGGCCGGCCGGAAGCGTTGCGCATCGCGCGGGGCGGTTCAAGCAACGCCCGGCCCGCGCCAAGCTGTCGCCCAGGCGCGCAAGGTCGATCCGCCGGAGGCCGCAGGTTGCGGCGGGTCAAACCCCGCCGGACGACCGGCCGCCGAAGCGGCTCAACGCAGCAGCGCCGACTTGTCGACCTGCAGCGCCGCGCCGATCTCATCGAGCGCCTTGTGCTCGACCTCGCTGATGCCGCCGAAATCGGCCACGTCGGCGCCGATCAGGAACACGTCCTGGCGCTGGTCGATCGGCCGCTCGACGATGGCGCCCACCAGGCGCAGGTTCTCCAGGCGGCCGGCGCGGGTCTTGGCCCGGGCGATGGCCTCGTAGAGCTCCTGCTCGACCCGCAGCGTGTCGTAGGACTTCTCGAGGATCGGGTTGGCGCGGATGCCGCTGATCGCCGATTCGATCTCCTCCTCGGCGACGTCGCCATCGGCCACGATGACGTTGGCCGCGGCCGAGACCGCGGCCTGGAGGAAGACGGCATCGCCCGCATACGACATGATCGTGCGGCCGAACCGAAGGATGGCGTCCTGGAAAATGCTCATGCCGACCTCCCGTGCGGTCGGAGATGGCGGATATTGTGGCGGCCGAGTCAAGATCCGGCCGCGCTTGCGCCGGGGACTGATGGTCGGCGCTCGCGTTATGGTTTCGCAGGCCGGCGCATGGCGGCGCCGCATCCGGTTTCTGGTTGAAGGCGGCCGTCCCGCCTTCCCCGTCATTGCGAGCGCAGCGAAGCAACCTAGCGACGCGCTACCTTCGGGGATCGCGCGCTGCCCTGGGTTGCTTCGCTGCGCTCGCAATGACGGTGCGAGACGACAAGCCCTGCACCGTTTGACGCCGCCGTCACCGCCCCCGTCAGCAGCAGCGGAATCCCGAGGTGTTCCCCACGCCGAAGCGGGCGTTCTCGCGGTTGCGGAAGAACTCCAGCTCCGACATCGGCGCCTGGTCGGGATGGGTCTGGCGGATATGGGCGGCGTAGGCCGCGTAATCCCCCTGCCCCACCATCAGCCGGGCGCCGTCGCAGACGCATTTGGACAGCGTCTGGAGGCGGCGGCGCAGGCTCTGCTGTGGTTCCATGGCGCGCCCTACTCCGCCGCGGCCAGGCGCGGCTCGGTCTCGAGCGCGGTCCAGCGGTCGGCCCGCCACGCCTTCAGGCAGGCGGCGATGCCGAAGCCCGCGATGGCGACCACGAGGCCGATGAACAGGGCCGCCAGCACCGCGTCGATCCGGTCGTTGAGGATGATCTGGTCCATCTGGGCGGCGTTCTTGGCCGGAGCCAGGAGCTTGCCCTCGGCCGCGGCCGTCGCGTAGCGCTCGGCATGGGCCAGGAACCCGATCTTCGGGTCGGCGGAGAACAGCTTCTGCCAGCCGGCCGTGAGGGTGCACAGGCACAGCCACGCGGTCGGGATGATGGTCACGAACGCGTAGCGCTCGCGCTTCATCTTGAAGATCACCACCGTGCAGAGCGTCAGCGCCACCGCGGCCAGCATCTGGTTGGAGATGCCGAAGAGCGGCCACAGGGTGTTGATGCCGCCGAGCGGGTCGGTCACGCCCTGGTACAGGAAGTAGCCCCAGGCGCCGACCGCGATGGCGGTGGCCGCGATGCTCGGCCCCCAGGAGGTGGTGTTCTTGAACGAGGGCACCGCCAGGGCGACGAGATCCTGCACCATGAACCGGCAGGCGCGCGTGCCCGCATCCACGGCCGTGAGGATGAACAGGGCCTCGAACAGGATGGCGAAGTGGTACCAGAACGCCATCATCGCCTTGCCGCCGATGGCCGAGGAGATGATGTGGGCCATGCCCACCGCCAGGGTCGGGGCGCCGCCGGCGCGCGAGATGATCGTGTGCTCGCCGACATCCGCCGCCGTCTGGGTGATCACCTCGGGGGTGGTGGCGAAGCCGAGCTTGGTCACGGCCGCGGCGGCGGTCTCGGGGGTGGTGCCGAGCAGCGCCGCGGGCGAGTTCATGGTGAAGTAGACGCCCGGGTCGATCACGCAGGCCGAGACCAGCGCCATGATCGCCACGAAGGATTCCATCAGCATGCCGCCGTAGCCGATGAAGCGGGCATCCGCCTCGTTGGCGATGAGCTTCGGCGTGGTGCCGGACGAGATCAGGGCGTGGAAGCCCGAGACCGCGCCGCACGCGATGGTGATGAACAGGAACGGGAACAGGCCGCCCGCCCAGACCGGGCCGGTGCCGTCGACGAACTTCGTCATCGCGGGCATCTGCAGGTGCGGGGCGACGACGGCGATGCCCAGCGCCAGCCCGACGATGGTGCCGATCTTGAGGAAGGTCGAGAGGTAGTCCCGCGGCGCCAGCAGCAGCCAGACCGGCAGGATCGAGGCCACGAAGCCGTAGCCGATCAGCATCCAGCACAGCTGCGGGCCCGTGAAGGTGAAGGCCGGGCCCCAGACCGGGCTCGCGGCCACCGAGCCGCCGCCCACGATGGCCAGCATCAGCAGGACGAAGCCGAGGATCGAGACCTCGCCGATCCGGCCCGGGCGGATGTAGCGCGAGTAGACGCCCATCAGCATGGCGATCGGGATCGTCGACATCACCGTGAAGGTGCCCCACGGGCTCTCGGCCAGCGCCTTGACCACGATCAGCGCCAGCACGGCCAGCAGGATCACCATGATCAGGAAGGTGCCGAACAGCGCGATGATACCCGGCACGGTGCCGAGCTCGGCCCGGATCAGCTCGCCGAGCGACCGGCCGTCCCGGCGCATCGACACGAACAGGACCATGAAGTCCTGGACCGCGCCGGCCAGCACCACGCCGGCCAGGATCCACAGCATGCCGGGCAGGTAGCCCATCTGCGCCGCCAGGACCGGGCCGACCAGCGGGCCCGCACCAGCGATCGCCGCGAAATGGTGCCCGAACAGGACGCCGCGATTGGTGGGCACGTAGTCGAGCCCGTCATTGTGGCGCACCGCCGGCGTGAGGCGCTTCGGGTCGAGGCGCATCACCTTCTCGGCGATGAACTTGGAATAGTAGCGGTAGGCGATCATGTAGACGCAGACCGCCGCGACCACGATCCAGAGGGCGTTGATCGTCTCGCCGCGCTGGCTGGCCACGATCGCCAAAGCCGCGGCGCCGAGCGCTCCCACGAGGGCCCATGGCCCGTGCCTGCCGATCGCCGTACCCATCTCGCGTTCCCTTCGATTGCCTCGCGCTCGGGGCCGCCCAAGGCCGCCGGCTGGGACTCGCGGGTCCCGGGCTACACCGGCGGTTTATCCTATTCGTCCGGCGTTGACGCAAGCGATCCGAGCTGTGATGCAGCTTCGCGGGCGGCATGACGCCCCAATCTGTCACATCGGGTCATCGGCACGGCCCCGACCGTCCTCACGGGCCGGCCTGTGGACCCCGTCGCCGCCTGTCGTGAGCGAAGGAAGGGCGCCGGCGCGGTCCGGCCCTCGGAGGAGCGGACAACCATGGCGAAGGTCGCATTCCTGGGTCTCGGCGTGATGGGCGGCCCGATGGCCGGGCACCTGGCCAAGAAGGGCCACGACGTCACCGTCTACAACCGGACCACGCCCAAGGCCGAGGCCTGGGTGAAGGCCCATGGCGGCGCCTTCGCGGCCACGCCCCGGGAGGCGGTCGCGGGCGCCGAGATCGTGTTCGCCTGCGTCGGCAACGACGACGACCTGCGCAGCGTCGTGCTGGGCGATGACGGTGCGCTCGCCGGCATGGCGGCCGGTTCGGTCTTCGTCGACCACACCACCGCCTCGGCCGAGGTCGCCCGGGAGCTCGCCGAGGTGGCCAAGGCCAAGGGGCTCGGCTTCATCGACGCGCCGGTCTCCGGCGGCCAGGCCGGCGCCGAGAACGGCGTGCTCACCGTGATGTGCGGCGGCGAGCCGGAGACCTACGCCAAGGTCGAGGCGGCGATCGGCGCCTTCGCCCGCGCCTGCCGGCTGATGGGCCCGGTGGGCTCCGGCCAGCTCACCAAGATGGTCAACCAGATCTGCATCGCCGGCCTGGTCCAGGGCCTGTCCGAGGGCGTCCACTTCGCCAAGCGCGCCGGCCTCGACGTCGAGGCGGTGCTCGACGTGATCTCCAAGGGCGCCGCCGGCTCCTGGCAGATGGAGAATCGCGGCAAGACCATGAACCAGGGCAAGTTCGACTTCGGCTTCGCGGTCGACTGGATGCGCAAGGATCTCGGCATCCTGCTGGACGAGGCCCGCCGCAACGGCGCCAAGCTCCCGGTCTCGGCGCTGGTGGACCAGTTCTACGCCGAAGTGCAGGCCATGGGCGGCAACCGCTGGGACACGTCGAGCCTGGTGGCCCGGCTGGAGCGCTGAGGCTGGCACATCTCCCCTCGCCCCGCTTGCGGGGAGAGGGGAACCTACGCCCCACCTGGAAAGCTGCGCGACCGCAGCTCCAGTTAAGACATCGCCCTCACAACCCAGTCGCCTCGTCCGGATCGAGCCAGCGCCAATCCGTTCCCATCTGGTGGCGGAACCATGTGAATTGCCGCTTGGCGTAGGCCCTCGTATCGGTCTGGCCGCGGGCGATCGCTTCTTCTAGATCCAGCGCCCCGTCGAGATGGGCGATCAGGCCCGGCACGCCGTGGGCGCGCATCACCGGCAGCATCGGGTCAAGATTTCGCGCGCGCAGGCGAAAGACCTCGTCGAGGGCGCCCTCGGCGATCATCGTGCGGAAGCGGGCGTCGATGCGGGCGCGCAGCTCCGCCCGGTCGGGCGCCAGGAACAGTTTCTGGAGGTTCCGGCCGGCGAGCGGCCCGGGCACGGGGTCGCCATAAAAACTCGCGATCGGCCGGCCCGTGGCCAGGAAGATCTCCAGGGCGCGCATCACCCGCATGCGGTCGCTCGGGCGCAGGCGGGCGGCGCCGTCCGGGTCGTGCCGGGCGAGGTCGGCGTGCAGCGCCTCGGTCGGGCGGCCCTCGGCCGCCTCCCGTACCTGCGCGCGCACCGCGTCGGGGACCGGCGGCAGCTCGGAAAATCCCTGCTCCAGGGCCCGGAAATACAGGCCGGTGCCGCCGACGAAGATCGGCAGCCGGCCGTCGAGCTCCGCCAGAAGCGCGGTCGCGTCCCGGGAGAACTGCCCGACGGAATAGTTCACCGCCCCGTCGACATGGCCGTAGAGTCGGTGGGGCACCCGCGCCTCTTCCTCGGGGTCGGGCCGGGCGGTGAGGCGGCGCAGGTCGCGATAGACCTGCATCGAATCGGTGTTGATCACCACGCCGCCGTGGCGCAGCGCCAGACGGGCGGCCAGCGCCGACTTGCCCGAGGCGGTGGGCCCTGCGATGAGGATCGCCGCCGGGCGCCCCCCGGTCTCCTCCCGGTCTGGCAAGGCGAAACTCCACGATGCTGGTCGCGGTCCTGATAGCAAACCCGGCTCGGCCGTCCATCACCGGTGCGGTGCTGGCCGAGGCGCGCGCCGTGCTCGGGACGGAGCACCCGCCGCGGATCCTGCACGGGGAGGTTGCCGCCGAAATCCTGGTGCCGGGCGATCCCGCTGACGCGGGTGCTCTGACGGAACGGCTGCGGACCGCGCTCTCCGGCGAGCCGATCGACCTCGCCGTGCTGCCGGCCGACGCGCATCGGCGCAAGCGGCTGTTCCTGGCCGACATGGATTCGACCATGATCGAGCAGGAATGCATCGACGAGCTTGCCGGGACGCTGGGTCTCAAGGACCATGTCGCGGCGATCACCGAGCGGGCGATGCGCGGCGAGATCGCGTTCGAGCCGGCCCTGCGCGAGCGCGTGGCGCTCCTCAAAGACATTCCCGTGACGGCGGTGGACGGGCTGATCGCCGATCAGCTCAGCCTCACCCCGGGCGGGCCGACGCTGGTGCGGACGATGCGGGCGCACGGCGCCCGCACCTGCTTGGTCTCCGGGGGCTTCACCCTGTTCACCGGCCCGATCGCCGGGATGATCGGCTTCGAGGAGCATCGGGCCAACGTGCTCGGCGTGGCGGACGGGCGGCTCACCGGCACCGTGGAAGACCCGATCGTCGGCAAGGCGGAGAAGCGCGCGACGCTGATCGCGCTGCGCGACGCCCTCGGGCTCGCCCCCGCCGAGACCCTGGCGGTCGGCGACGGCGCCAACGACCTCGACATGCTGGCGGAGGCCGGCCTCGGCGTCGCCTTCCGGGCCAAGCCCGCGGTGGCGGCCGCCGCCCGGGTCCGGATCGAGCACGGCGACCTCACCGCGCTCCTGTACCTGCAGGGCTACGCGGCGGCCGAGTTCGTGGGGTGAGGGTTCAGTGAAAGGTGCGGGTGAGCGTGATCACCGCGCCGAGGACGGCCAAGGTCTGAAAGCCGATCGCGCCGACGAGCCAGCGCAAAGTTTCGACTTTTGCGGACGCGATATCGGCCCGAGTCGTGAGCCGCAGCGCTGCGATATCGGCGCGGGTCTGGATCTTCAGGGCTTCGATGTCCCCGCGGACGACCTGGATGTCCGCCTGCACGTCGGCGAACCCTTCCCTCTGCTCGGGCGACAGCTTCGCTTTCTCGCGCAGGGCGCGGGCGAATTTCAGCGTGTCGAAGGCGACGGCGGCCATGGCGTTCGACAGACTCCGAGCCGCACCGATTCGCCAGAGCAGTGTGCGGCACCGATCCGCCGCGTCAATGCAACCGCTCCCATCCCCGAAAACGCGAAGGCCGCCGCATCCTCTCGGAGCGACGGCCCTCGGTGTCTCGATGCGGGATCGGCTTAGAGTACCTCACAAAACTCCCGGTTCCCGGGAGCTCTCCGTTCGCACGCGACGGTGCGGCGGGAGTTTCGTGAGAGGCTCTTATTCGAGCCCGAGCGCCACGAAGCGCACGTCGCCGGTGGCGCTCGCCACCAGCAGCAGGACCGACTTGCGCCCGTCCTTCTTGAGCGCCTCGACCCGCTTGGTCACGTCGGCGGGGGTGTTCACCGCCTCCTGGCCGACCTCGACGATCACCTCGCCGGGCTGGATCCGCTTGTCGGCCGCGGTCGAGTTCGGATCGACGCGGGTGACGACCACGCCCTTCACGGTATCCTTGATCCCGAACTTCTTGCGCAGCTCGTCGGTGATGCCGGAGAGGTTGAGGCCGAGCGCCTGACGGGTCGCGCTCTCGGGCTCGGGCTGGCGCAGATTGGCGAGCTGCGGCTTGTCGGTATCCTCGAGCCGGCCGAGCGTGACCGGCTTGGTCAGCTCCTCGCCCTTGCGGACCACGACCACGTCGACCTTCTGGCCGACCGGGGTCGAGGCGACGATCCGGGGCAGGTCGCCCGACGCCTTCACGGGGGCGCCGTTGAACTTCACGATGACGTCGCCGACATCGATCCCGGCGGTCTTGGCCGGGCCCTTCTCGTCGACGCCGGCCACCAGGGCGCCGCGGGCACCGCCCTTGAGGTTGAGCGCCTCGGCGGTGGCGTCGTCGACGTTCTGGATGCGCACGCCGAGCCAGCCGCGGCGGACCTCGCCGAAGTCGCGCAGCTGGTCGATCACGGGCTTGGCCGTGTCCGAGGGCACCGCGAAGCCGATGCCCACCGAGCCGCCGGTGGGCGACAGGATCGCCGTGTTGATGCCGATCACCTCGCCGTCCATGTTGAACAGCGGGCCGCCCGAATTGCCCTTGTTGATGGCCGCGTCGGTCTGGATGTAGTTGTCGTAGGGTCCGGATTCGATGTTCCGGCCGCGCGCCGAGACGATGCCGGCCGAGACCGAGCCGCCCAGCCCGAACGGGTTGCCGATGGCGATCACCCAGTCGCCGGGGCGCATCGTGTCGGACTTGCCGAACGGCACCGCCTTCAGCGGGCGCTCGGCGGTGGGCTTCACCCGCAGCACGGCCAGGTCGATCTTCGAATCCTTGCCGATGATCTCGGCCTTCAGCTTGGTGCCGTCGTGCAGGATCACCTGGATGTCGTTGGCGTCGCCGATGACGTGGTTGTTGGTGACCACGATCCCGGAGGCGTCGATGATGAAGCCGGAGCCCAGGGAGTTCGACTTGCGCTGCTGGCGCGGGGTGTCGTTGTCGCCGCGCTCGCCGCCCTTCCCGCCACCGCCGCCGCGGCGGTTGAAGAACTCCTCGAACAGGTCCTCGAAGGGCGTGCCCGGGGGCAGCTGCGGCATGGCGCGGCTGTTGCGCGCCTCGACCGTGGTGGAGGCGGAGATGTTGACCACCGCGTCGGTGACCTGATCGGCGAGATCGGCCAGGGAGGCCGGGCCCTTGGCGAAGGCCGGGACCGGCAGGGACGCGGTCGCGAACGAGGCGCCGACCAGGATCGCCGCCATGAAGGAGCGGGCGCGGGAACGGGGCTGCGCCTGCGCGCGGCCGAAGGGCGCCCGGCGGGCGCTCGCGACGGGGTGCATGGTCGACCTCTTCAAGAACGCGTTTCCGGTTGCGCGGGCCGCCGACCGGGATCGGCCGCCCGCGGATTGTCTCGCATCGTAATCCGCTGGCGCCGGGGCGCCAGCGGTCAGCGCGTCGCGCCGGTCGAGGCGGCCGGGTCCGTGGGGCCGCGTGGCGTGCGCGGCGCCGAGGCCGTCGCCCGACCCTGCGGATCGCTGAAGTAGCGGAAGAAGTCCGAGCTGGGGCTGATGACCAGCCGCGTATCGGAGCCCTTCAGCCCGGTCTCGTAGGCCTGCATCGAGCGGTAGAAGCTGAAGAAGTCCGGGTCCTTGCTGAACGCCTCGGCGAGGATCCGGTTCTTCTCGGCGTCGCCCTGGCCGCGCAGCTGCTCGGATTTCTGGGTCGCCTCGGCGAGGATCACGGTGACCTCGCGGTCGGCCTTGGCCCGGATCGTGGCGGCGCTCTGGTCGCCGTTGGCGCGGATGTCGGCGGCCTCGCGCTCGCGCTCGGTCTTCATCCGCTTGTAGACGGCGGCGGAGTTCTGCGCCGGGAGATCGACCCGGGTCATCCGGAGGTCGACGATCTCGATGCCGAGCGCCTTGGCCTGCCGGTTCACGTCCTCCTGGATCTGGTGCATCAGCTGGCCGCGCTCGGTCTTGACGATGGCGTCGCGGGTCGAGCGGGCGAGCACGTTGCGCAGGCCGGAATTGGTGAAGCTGGCGAGCCGCTGGTTGGCGAGCCCGATATTGCCCACCGCCTGGTAGAAGCGCAGCGGATCGAGGATGCGGTAGCGCGCGAAGGCGTCCACCTCCAGGTTCTGCCGGTCGGCGGTGAGCACCGTCTGGACCGGCAGGTCGAGGTCGAGCACGCGCTTGTCGAAGATCACGACGTTCTCGACGAACGGCACCTTGAAGTAGAGGCCGGGCTTTTCCTCGCCGGTGGCGTTGAGCACCGCGCGGACGCGGCCGAATTGCAGGACGAGGGCCTGCTGCATCTGGCCGACGGTGAAGATCGAGGCGTAGAGCCCGATCGCGACGATCGCCGCGATGGCGATCAGGCCGGTGCGGAGAGCCTGTTTCATCGGGCGGCTCCCGTGGCGGCCGGGGACTGGGCGCGGGCGCCGAACTCGGTGAGCGGCAGAACCGGCAGGACGCCCGCCGCGGCGGTGCCCGAGCCCGGCTGCGCGCCGTTCTGGTCGATGATCACCTTGTTCACGGAGCCCAGGACCTTCTCCATCGTCTCCAGGAAGAGCCGCTCGCGGCTGATGGCCGGGGCGGCCTTGTAGGAGGCGTAGACCTCGCTGAAGCGCGCGGCCTGGCCGGTGGCGTCGGCGGTCGCCTTCGTCCGGTAGGCCTCGGCCTGCTGGAAGATCTGCGACGCCCGGCCTCTTGCCTGCGGCACCTCACGGCTGGCGTAGGTCTTAGCCTCGTTCTGCGCCGTGTCGGCGTCCTGCTGGGCGGCGTTCACGTCGATGAAGGCCGGCCGGACTTCCGGCGGCGGGTTCACCGAGACGAGTTGCACCACCTCGATGCGCACGCCGGCGCCGTACTCGTCGAGGGCCTTCTGGACCATCTCCTTGACCTCCTGGGCGATGCTCGACTGCTCGTTGGTCAGGATCGCCTGGATGTTGCGGCGGCCGATCACCTCGCGCATCGCGCTCTCGGAGATCGCCTTGATGGTGCCCTCGGGATTCTGGAGGTTGAACACGAAGTCGGAGGCCTTGAGCGGGTTGATCCGCCACTGCACCTCGAAATCGAGATCGACGATGTTCTCGTCACCGGTGAGGATCAGGCTCTCGTCCGGAACATCGCGGTTGCGGCCCTGGCCGCCGGGGCCGGCGCGGAAGCCGATCTGGATGGAGTTCTGCGAGCCGACATCCGGCTTGACCACGCCGCCGATCGGATAGGGGAAGTTGTAGCGCAGGCCCTCGCCCTTGGTGCCGACGTAGCGGCCGAAGATCGTCTCGATGCCGACCTGCCGCGGATAGACGGTGTAGAAGCCGGTGGCGAGCCAGACCGCGACGGCCAGCGCCGCGATCACCGCGGCGCTGCGTCCGCCGCCGATGCCGCTCGGGCTGCCGCCACCATAGCCGCCGCCGGTGTTGCCACCGCCCGGGATCAGACCGCGCAGGCGGTCCTGCCCGCGCCGGAGCAGGTCCTCAAGGTTGGGCGGGGTCTTGCCGCCGCCGCCGCCACCCCACGGGCCGCCGCCGTTGCCGCCGGGCCGACCCCACGGGCCGCCGCCGCCACCGCCGCTCTGATTGCTCCAAAGCATCCTAGCCGTCGTCTCCTGCCTGCCCGCGCCCGGTCCGCACGCTGAGCGTGCTCCCCGGGCTGCGTCTCCCTGCCTGAACGGCCACGCTCACCCGCCTAGTCCCGCCCACCGGCCCGCTCGCGGTGCGGGCGGGTTGGTTTGGCGGCTAAACGCCTGCGCGGGCGTCTCTTCTCGCGAGGCGCGGAGCCCCATGAGAACGCATGCCCGACAGGCACCTGCGGGTGTGCGCCCCATGCTGTCAAGGCTGGCAGGTGGGCACGCACAGGCCGGAAGACAACCGCGGCGGCGCGCCTCAGCGGATGCGCGCCCAATCGACGAACGCGAAGGCGTGCTCGTCGCGCGGACCGGCCGGGTGCGCCTCGCGGAACGTCTCCCGGAACGCCGCGCGATCGAAGGCGGGAAAGCGCACGTCGCCCTCCGGCTCCGCCTCGACCTCGGTGAGGTGGAGCCGGTCGGCATGCGGCAGGGCCAGGGCGTAGATCTCGGCCCCGCCCACCACCATCAGCTCCGGTGCGGCCGCGGCCGCGACGGCGGCGTCCCAGTCGTGGACGATCTCGGCGCCCTCGGCGTGGAAGCCGCGGTCGCGGGTGAGCACCAGGGTGCGGCGGCCCGGAAGCGGGCGTCCGATCGAGGCCCAGGTCCGCCGGCCCATCAGCATCGGCTTGCCCATGGTGAGCGCCTTGAACCGCTTCAGGTCGCTGGACAGGTGCCAGGCGAGCCCGTTGTCGCGGCCGATCACGCCGTTGCGGGCGACCGCCACGACCAGCGCGATGGCGGGGCTCATACCGCCACCGGGGCCGAGATGGCCGGGTGCGGGTCGTAATTCTCGATGACGATGTCCGCGTACCGGAAGGCGAAGAGGTCGCGGACCTCCGGGTTTAGCCGCAAGTGCGGCAGCGGGCGTGGGGTGCGGGCGAGCAGGGTTCGGGTCTGCTCCAGGTGATTCCGGTAGAGATGCGCGTCGCCGAACGTGTGCACGAAGTCGCCGACCCCGAGCCCCGTCACCTGGGCGATCATGTGGGTCAGGAGCGCGTAGCTCGCGATGTTGAACGGCACGCCCAGGAAGGCGTCGGCGGAGCGCTGGTAGAGCTGGCAGGATAGGCGCCCGTCGCTCACGTAGAACTGGAACAGGCAGTGGCAGGGGGCGAGCGCCATCCGGTCGAGATCCGCCGGATTCCAGGCCGAGACGATCAGGCGACGGGAATCGGGGTTGCGCCGGATCTCGCCGAGCAGCCAGGCGATCTGGTCGACGCTGCCGCCGTCGGGCTTGGCCCAGGAGCGCCATTGCCGGCCGTAGACCGGGCCGAGATCGCCGTGCTCGTCCGCCCACTCGTCCCAGATTGTCACGCCGTTGGCCCGCAGGGCGGCGACGTTGGTGTCGCCCGCCAGGAACCAGAGCAGCTCGTGGATGATCGAGCGGAGATGCAGTCGCTTCGTGGTGACCAGCGGGAAGCCCGCCGACAGGTCGAAGCGCATCTGGTGGCCGAACACCGAGAGCGTCCCGGTCCCGGTCCGGTCGTCCTTGGCCACGCCCTCGTCGAGGATGCGCCGCAGCAGGCTGTGATAGGCGTCCATCGGATAGTCCTGCGCGTGAGAGCGGCCGCGGGCAAGCGCAGGACCAGTCTATCCACCATCATCACCGGTGACGAAGGGGCCTGACCGTCGTCCCGCGCTCAGGTCGGCCAGAGCACGTAGGTCACCAGGGCGAGGTTCGACCAGCCATGCAGGGCGATGCCGGGCCAGAGCCGGCCGGTGCGCCAGCGCAGCCAGCCGAGCACCAGCGCCAGGGGCAGCAGAGAGACCGGCCGGGCGAGCCCCCAGGACGAGACATGGGCGGCGGCGAAGATCACAGCGGTGGCCAGGATCGCGCCGACCGGCCCGACCGCGTCGCGGGCACGGGCGAAGGCCTCGCCGCGCAGCAGCAGCTCCTCGGCCACGGGGGCCAGCACAGCGAGATAGAGCAGCCAGGCCACGACCGCGCTCTGGCTCATGAACGGCGACAGCGTCACCTTCCGGCCGAAGCTCGCGCCGAACAACTCGGCCGTGCCGGTGACCCAGGCGATGTGCAGCACCGGCCAGACCAGGAGGAGCGCCAGCAGCGCGACCGGGCGCATCCCGTTCGGGCGCTCGCGATCGAGCGCCAAGCGCCGACGCCAGCCGGCCCGGTCGCGCCACCATGCCCCGCCGAGCACCAGGGCGGCGAGGTAGACCTGGCGCAGGGCGTCGACCGCGAAGGCGCGGTGGGCGAGGTCCACCGCGCCGAGGAACGGGCGCCGCTCCGGCGGCAGGAACGGGTCGATCCCGGCCCAGAGGTCGAAGCCGACCCGGACGCTGGCGAGGGACAGCAGGCTCGCGGCGCCGAGATAGACCAGCACGAGGGCGACGAGCGCGCCGAGGCGCCAGGTCGCCCCCCAGATCCGGTCGAGCCGGCTCGACCCGTCGGGCGCGGAACCGCGCGACTGCGCATTTCCGGCAACAGCCGCATCAAGAGGTTCGCCCTGAGACAGTGGCGCGACACGATCGGGCTTCAAAACCGGACCGATCCCCTCTATATCTTGGGAGCCGGTCGCGAGGCCGGCTATGGCGATAAACGGTCTTCGAAATAAACCTATCGGACCCGGGGGCGGTACCCGGCGCCTCCACCTGAGCCCAGGACCGATGGCCGCAAGGCCGACGGAGCTGGACTGGTCTCAGGCGGGGGCGAAGCTAGGATCGACGAAGGCGTAAAGGTAGATCTTTCGCTCGGCATGGTTCCGCCGTTATCGGGCCGCTGCAAGAGTTGCCAACGACAACTTTGCTCCGGTGGCGGTGGCCGCGTAAGCGGTCTCCAAGATCGGTCTCAAGTCCTCGCGGTTAGCATCGCGTAGGCGGGGCAGGAAGGCGCCCGGCACCAGAAGCCTTCACTCATTTCCTCGGTCCGGCCATCCGCGGCGGGGCGCCGGGCGCAGACCGGGCTAGAGCGCGACCGCAGATGGCAGACGACCTGATTCGCTACGATCTCCTGGTGCAGGACGCCCTTCGCGGGGTGGTCCGCAAGGTGCTGACCGACGCCGCCCGGGACGGCTTGATGGGGGACCATCACTTCTACGTCTCGTTCCGGACGGAGGCGCCCGGCGTGCGGATGTCGCAGGCCCTGCGCGAGAAGTACCCGCAGGACATGACCATCGTCCTGCAGCACCAGTTCTGGGATCTCAGCGTCAACGAGCACACGTTCGAGGTCGGCCTGTCCTTCTCGGGCGTGCCGGAGCGGCTGCTGGTGCCGTTCGACGCCCTGTCGGGCTTCTTCGACCCCTCCGTGCAGTTCGGCCTGAAGTTCGACCTCACCGAGGCCGGCGAGGTGCCCGAGGAGGCCAACGCCGCCCCGGCCAAGACCGGCCCGCGCGGGGCCGGCTCCGAGCCGAGCGAGGTCCGGCCGAAGGGCTCCGGGCTCGCCACGATCGGCTCGGCCGCCCCGAAGGTCCTGCCGGCGCCGGCCGCCCAGGGCGACAAGCCCGGCGCGAAGCCGGACGAGAAGGCCCCCCGCCCCGCCGCCAAGAAGGACGGCGAGGAGGGCAGCGCCGAGGTCGTGAGCCTGGACGCATTCCGGAAGAAGAGCTGAACGCGCCGGGCCGAAACGTCGGCCCGGGGATTCATCGGTGGACGAGACTGTCGCGCCGCCGTCATGTCGACGGCGGAGCGCGCACATCGCGCGAAACGCTTCAACGAAGATGTGAAGCTCGCCGCGACGTTCTTCAACGCCACGGCCATTCTCGCGATCGGAACAGCGTTCTGCGTCCCGCGGATGTGTTCACCAACGACGGCCGGGCTTTCCCGCTCGCGTCCCTCATCCGACATCTGATCGGGCAGATCGCGATGCGGTTGCTCCTGCGCGCCGAGGCGCTTCGATCGCCCTCCGAAAGATCACCTCAATATCGCGGCGCGCCTGCTCCTGGTCCGTCGTCGGCGTGGCTTCATGCGCCCGAGCCGGCGTTTCGAGCTCGGTGACGGCGCTCACCAGTGCCTCGACGATCCCTGCCGCCCAACGCCTCGAAGGGCGGTCGTCACGGGCCGATCAGTTTGACGAAAGCCGCACCGGCCCCGAAGAACGCGGCCGCGGCGGCCATGCCGGCGAAGCCGATGGAGCGCGGGCTGAGCAGGCGATCCCGACCGATCTTCAGGGCCTCGGCCTGAAGCTTCGACTGCTCCGCGATCAGCTTGCGCTGCTCAGCCACGAACGTTTCCGTCTCGGCGCAGTCCAGCGTGGCGGGCGCAGCGGTATCGGACATCGGGGAGGCTCCGTCCGGTCCACAAGGCGCGAACCGGCAGGGACCGCGTCAACCCGCTCGGGCCCGCAGCTCCGCCTCCATGCGCAAGCCGTGCTCCGGCCGGAGCGTCACCCGGTGGAGCGGCATGACCGGCGGGTGATCCGCCGGCATATGGAAGCGCACCGCCCGCACCACATGGGCCAGCACGATCACCGCTTCCTGAATGGAGAAACTCTGGCCGATGCAGACCCGCGGGCCGGCGCCGAAGGGCAGGTAGGCGAAGCGTGGGATCGCGTCCCGGCTCTCCGGCAGGAAGCGTTCCGGCATGAACGCCTCCGGGTCCTGCCACAACGTCCGGTGGCGGTGAAGCACCCAGGGCGCCACCATCACCAGGGAGCCGCGGGGCACCTTGATCCGGCCGAGCCGGTCGTCCCGGGTCGCCTGCCGGCTCAGGAACGGCACCGGCGGGAACAGGCGCATCGCCTCCTCGATCACCGCCCGCGTGTAGGGCAGCCGCTCGACGGCGAAATCGCCCTCGCCGGCCGCGTCCACCTCGGCCTCGACCCGGGCCTGCGCGGCGGGATCCTGCGACAGGCAGTAGAGCGCCCAGGTCAGGGAATTGGCCGTGGTCTCGTGCCCGGCCGCGATGAAGGTCACGATGTTGGCCTTGACCGCGAGGTCGGAGAGGCCGTTGCCGGTCTCGGGATCCTGGGCGGCGAGCAGCAGGGTCAGCAGGTCGCGGGGCGCCTCGCCGCGCGCCATCGCCGCCTTGCGCCGGGCGATGAGCTCGTCGACCACCTCGGCGAAGAACCGGCCGGCCGGCCGCGCCCGCAGGCGGCCGATGCGGGGCACGAAATCGGGCACCCCGAACACGTCGAGGGGGTCGATCGGGCCCACGGCCTCCAGGAACCGGGTGATCGCGCGGCCCAAAGCGTCCGGATCGCCCGGTAGCCCCTGGGTAAAAATCGTCCGCTCCAGCACGTCGAGGGTGACGCGGGTCATCTCCAGGGCGACGTCAACGGGCTTGCCGCCCCGGCGGGCGAGGCGGCGCCCCAGCTTGGCCCCGGCCGCGTTCATCGCGTCGGAGAAGCCCTGGACCGTGCGGGCGTTGAAGATCGGCGCGAGGGTCCGGCGCTGGAGCCGCCACTCGTCCCCCTCGGCGCTGAGCAGGCCGTTGCCCAGGCCCGGCGCCAGCACGCGCCGCTGGAGGTCGTCCTTGCGGTAGCCCTCGACATTCTCGACCAGGAGGTAGCGAATCAGCGCCGGGTCGCTGACCACGGTGATCCGGCCCATGGCGCCCTCGGCGGCTACCACCGGCTCCTTGAAGTGGACGTCCATCCAGGTGGTGATCGGGTTCTTGCGGGCGGCCCGGAGGAAGTCGAACAGGCCCAGCGGCTCGTGCAGCGGACGGGGCACGGGCGGGCGGAACCGGGCGGCGGGCGCCCCCTCGGCCAGATCGCGGGCGGTTCGGTCGATCGTCGCGCTCATCGGCTCCTTGTCCGGCGGGAACAGAGCCCCGCTCTTGTCCGGCGCCGGGGAAAACCGGCATCGCGATTCACCTGCGCCTCATTTAAGTAAGCACCGCACTGCACCAAACGTAGAGGCCACGATGTCGCCCACCGAGACCGGAACCGCCACCCGCACCGAGTCCGACACCTTCGGGCCGATCGAGGTCCCGGCCCACCGGTACTGGGGGGCGCAGACCCAGCGCTCGATCCAGAACTTCAAGATCGGCACCGAGCGCATGCCGGCGCCGCTGGTCCACGCGCTGGGCCTGGTGAAGCAGGCCGCCGCCCTGGTGAACAAGGATCTCGGCGCGCTGGAGCCCAAGCTCGCCGACGCCATCGCGGCCGCCGCCGCCGAGGTCGTGGCCGGCAAGTACGACGAGGAATTCCCGCTCGTGGTCTGGCAGACCGGCTCGGGCACCCAGTCGAACATGAACGCCAACGAGGTGATCGCGAGTCTCGCCAACGAGGCGCTCGGCGGGAAGCGCGGCGGCAAGACGCCGATCCACCCGAACGACCACGTCAACCGCGGCCAGTCCTCGAACGACACCTTCCCGACCGCCATGCACATCGCCGTGGCAAGGGAGATCAGCGGCCGGCTGATGCCGGCGCTCACCCATCTGCACACGGCGCTCGACGCCAAGGCCAAGGCGTTCGAATCGATCGTCAAGATCGGCCGGACCCACCTGCAGGACGCGACCCCGGTCTCCCTCGGCCAGGAATTCTCCGGCTACGCCGCCCAGGTGGCGCTCGGCGGCTCGCGCGTCGCCGCGACGCTGCCCGGCGTGCTGGCGCTCGCCCAGGGCGGCACCGCGGTCGGCACCGGCCTCAACGCGCATCCCGAATTTGCGGACAAGTTCGCCGCCAAGGTCGCGGCGCTGACCGGCCTGGAATTCACCAGCGCCGCCAACAAGTTCGAGGCGCTCGCGACCCACGACGCGCTGGTGTTCACGCAGGGCGCGCTCTCGGCGCTGGCCGCCGGCCTGTTCAAGATCGCCCAGGACATCCGCCTGCTCGGCTCCGGCCCGCGCTCGGGCCTCGGCGAGCTGTCGCTGCCGGAGAACGAGCCCGGCTCCTCGATCATGCCCGGCAAGGTCAACCCGACCCAGTGCGAGGCGCTGACCATGGTGTGCTGCCAGGTGGTCGGCAACGCGACCACGGTGAGCTTCGCCGGCTCCCAGGGCAATTTCGAGCTGAACGTGTTCAAGCCGGTGATCGCCAACGCGGTGCTGCAATCGATCCGGCTGCTCGCCGACGCGGCGGTGAGCTTCACCGACAATTGCGTGGTCGGCATCAAGGCCAACGAGGACAAGATCGCCGACCTGATGAGCCGCTCGCTCATGCTGGTGACCGCGCTCGCCCCCTCGATCGGCTACGACAAGGCCGCCGAGATCGCCAAGACCGCGCACAAGAACGGCACCACCCTCAAGGAGGAGGCGCTGCGCCTCGGCTACGTCACCGAGGAGGAGTTCGAGCGCGTGGTCCGGCCGGAGACGATGCTGGCCCCCAGCGCCGAGTAACCTGCGCGAAAATCCCGGATCCACGAGGTCCGGGACCTTGTGCGGGTCCAGGGCGGAGCCCTGGTATCCCGGGGGCTCCGCCCTCAACCGAGAGCCGGGAGGCGATCCGTGGCCGAGATCATCAACCTGCGCCAGGTCCGCAAGGCCAAGGCCCGCGCGGCCGAGGATGCCAAGGCCGAGGAGAACCGGATCGCCTTCGGGCGTCCGAAGAAGGCCAAGACCCTGCAGCAGCGGCGCAAGGCCCTGGAGATCGAGCGCCACGAGGGCCACCGGCTCGAGCGCGGCGAGCCGGAGCCCGATTCGTCCCCATGACGCGCGCATCGTGAGCGCGGGGCTCAGCAAGCGCTCGGTGGTGATCGCGGGCCATCGCACCAGCGTGTCCCTGGAGGACCCGTTCTGGGCGGCGCTCCGGGAGGTCGCGGAGGCGCGCGGCCAGTCGGTCCAGGCGCTGATCGGCGCGATCGATGCCGGCCGGGGCGGCCAGAACCTGTCCTCGGCGATCCGGGTGTTCGTGCTGGACGCGGTGCGGGCCGGGCCAATCGGCAAATCGTGAGCACGATCCGGCCGGGTCGGCCTTCCGATCCGGCGCCGGGTATGGAATCTGCGCGACACAACCACGCAGGACGCTCGAGTCATGACCAACCGCGAACCGCTGCTCAAGCCGATCCCGATCACCGAGCTGCGCCCGACCCAGATGACGGTGGGCTACCGGGAGGTCGCCGAGAAGCGTCGGCGGTGGCGCAGCTACGACGGCGAGAAGAAGAAGGCGTTCCTCGGGGCGCACATGATCCCGACCGTGCTCGGGCCGAAGAAGAACCACTACGTGGTCGACCATCACCACCTCGCCCGGGCGCTGCACGAAGAGGGCGTGGAGAGCGTGCTGGTCACGGTGCTGGCCGACCTGCACCATCTGGAGAAGGACGCGTTCTGGACGGTCTGCGACCACAAATCCTGGGTCTATCCCTACGATGCCGAGGGCGTGCGGCGGGACTTCAAGGACATCCCCAAGGCGATCGACGACCTGGCCGACGACCCGTTCCGGAGTCTCGCCGGCGAGCTGCGCCGGGCCGGCGGCTTCGCCAAGGACACGACGCCGTTCAGCGAGTTCCTCTGGGCGGACTTCCTACGCCGCAACATCAAGGAGAAGCGCGTCGAGAACGATTTCTCGGAGGCGCTGGAGAAGGCGATGGCGCTCGCCAAGTCCAAGGAGGCCGGCTACCTGCCCGGCTGGTGCGGCCCCTCGGAGGGCTGAACCGCCGCCGGCTCAGATCCCCCAATAGGGCGCGGCGTCGTAATACCGGTGGATCTGCTCCTCCCAGGCGCCGTCCGCGGCCGGGTCGGTGCCCTCGGGGGTGCGGGCGGGGGCGGCGCGCAGCTGCTCCTCGGTGATGTCGAGCACGTAGGCGTCCTGCTCGGGCTCGAAGTGCAGCACCGACCAGGGCAGCGTGTAGAACTCCTCGCCGAGGCCCAGGAAGCCGCCGAAGCTCATCACCGCGTAGGCGACCCGGCCGGAGATCTTGTCGAGCATCAGCCGCTCGATCCGGCCGACCTTGCTGCCGTCCGGCCGGCGCACATCCGTGCCGATGACCCGATCGCTGGCGATCAGGCTGCGCGGCTGCCGCGCCGCGGGTTGAGGATTGGCCGCCATGCTCGCCTCCCGGGTCGTGATCGGCGTTTCGATCTCTGCCCGAAAAACGCCCCGGCCGTGGGCGACGTTCCGGTCCGGGCCTGCGCCCGCCCCCTCAGCCGGACGAACAGCTCCCCGCATGCCGATCCCGCGTCTCACCCCGAATCCCCGCGCGCGCCTCGCGCTCGCCGCCCTGATCCTGTCCGCCGCGGGGGCGCACGCCCAGGACCGCGGCAGCGTCAACCCGAAGCCGCTGCCGCCGCTCGAGCATCCGGATGCGCCCTCGACCCCGGCCAAGGCGCTGTTCGGACGCGTCACCCGGGCCTCCAGCGGGCCGGCCCATATCTACGGCTTCTACGCCAAGGGCTGCTTTTCCGGCGGGCAGGCGCTGCCCCTCGACGGGCCGAACTGGCAGGTCATGCGCCCGTCCCGCAACCGGATGTGGGGCACGCCCTACCTGATCGATTTCGTCGAGCGCCTATCGCAGAAGGCCGCCCGGGTCGGCTGGCCGGGCCTGCTGGTCGGCGACATGGCCCAGCCCCGCGGCGGCCCGATGATCACCGGCCACGCCTCACACCAGATCGGCATCGACGCCGACATCTGGCTGACCCCGATGCCGGACCACCGCATGAGCCGGGCGGAGCGCGAGGAGACCTCGGCCACCGACATGGTCCGCCCCGACCGCCTCGACATCGACCCGGAGGTCTGGACGCCGACCCATCTGCAATTGATCAAGGTCACCGCCGAGCAGCCGGAGGTGGAGCGCATCTTCGTCAACGCGGCGATCAAGAAGGCCTTGTGCCGGGAGGCCTCGGGCCGGAGCTGGATGTCCAAGGTGCGCCCGATGTACGGGCACAATTACCATTACCATATCCGGCTCGCCTGCCCGGCCGGCCAGGACGATTGCCAGCCCCAGGGCGCGCCCGCCGCCGGGGATGGCTGCGACGACCTCGGCTACTGGTTCTCGGACGCGGTGCTGCACCCGAAGCCGCCCAAGGTGCCGCCGAAGCCGAAGCCCGCTATGACCATGTCGGCCCTGCCCGCCGCCTGCCGCGCCGTGCTGAAGGCGCCGTAGCCCGATGGAGCATCACCGAATGCGGATCCGCAGCCTCATGCCGATGGCGCTCGTCCTAACCCTCGCCGGGGGGCAGGCGTTCGGCGAGACGCCGGCGGAGCCGCCGGCCAATGCCCTCAAGGCGGCCAAGCTCGCCGGGCTGGCCGGCTTCGTGAACACCCATTGCGAGACGCTGCGGACCGACGGCGACCGCTTCAAGAGCGTCGTCCAGGCCATGGGCGTCGATCCCGCGGATCTCGAGCGCGATGCCCTGCTGCTGCAGGCCCGGTCCTACCTGGCCGTGTACGAGAAGGACGTGCCGGCGAGTTGCACCCGCGCCGACGCGATGTTCGGCCGGACGGGCACGGTGGTCCCGGGCGTGTTCGTCCCGCGCTGAGGCGTTCCGACACGCGGCGCGCGGATCGTTCGCCGAACCGGGCGCGACGTGCTAACGCCACCGGATGCCCCGCTGGCTTTTCCTCATCCTCGTCACCGCCCTCGCCCTCTCGGTCGTGGGCGGCGTGCTCATCGTCCTGCGCAGCCCGAGGAGCAGCACGCCGCAGCCCGAGCCGGCCGCGGTCACCGCGCCCGCGGCGCCGGCACCGCGGCCGGGCGGCAACCCGTAAGGGTCAGGCGGCGATCCCGGTCCCGACCGGGCAGCTCACCCCGGTGCCGCCGAGCCCGCAATAGCCCGCCGGGTTCTTGGCGAGGTATTGCTGGTGGTAGGCCTCCGCGAAGTAGAAGGTCTCCAGCGGCACGATCTCGGTGGTGATGTCGGGGAAGTCGCGCGCCCGCAGCGCCCCGGCATAGGCCGCGCGCACGGTTTTGGCGGTGGCCTCCTGCTCCGGGCCGTTGGTGTAGATGCCCGAGCGGTACTGCGTGCCGACATCGTTGCCCTGGCGCATGCCCTGGGTCGGGTTGTGGCTCTCGAAGAAGGTCCGCAGCAGGGCGTCGAGCGGCAGCACCGCGGGGTCGAAGGCCACCAGCACGACCTCGTTGTGGCCGGTCTGGCCGGTGCAGACCTCCTCGTAGGTCGGGTTCGGCGTGTAGCCCCCGGCATAGCCGACCGCGGTGACGAACACGCCCTTCGGCAATTGCCAGAACCGGCGCTCGGCGCCCCAGAAGCAGCCGAGCCCGAGCACGATCGTCTCGGTCCCCGGGGGATAGGGCCCCTTGAGCTGGTTGCCGTTGACGAAATGGGTCTCGGCGGTCGGGATCGGGTTCGGGCGGCCCGGCAGGGCGTCGGCGGGGCTCGGCATCTCGGGGCGCTTGCGGAACGGGAACATCGTCTCTGGCCTTCCGGGTCTTCAGGGCGTGGTCCGAATATGGGCACGCCCGGCCCGGCGAGAAAGCTTCGGGCTTCCGTCCCGACCGTACAGACCGCGCGAAAACCCGCCGCGCCGTTCAAATCGCAGCCGGAGCACTGGACCGGAGCCGCAATTTCCGGCTTGTAAGCGCGCGAGGCCTCGACCCGCAGGTTGAGGCGTGAAGGGCTGAGCCGGATGGACGCGGGCTGGACCGCTACGAGCCACGTGCTGGACAACCTCCGGGCGGAGTCGAACCGGGGCGACCCGTTCGCCGCGGCCGTGCGGGCAACCCGGATGCCGACGATCGTCACCGATCCGCGGCAATACGACAACCCGATCGTCTTCGCGAACGACGCCTTCCTCAACCTCACCGGCTACACGCGGCTGGAGGTGACCGGGCGCAATTGCCGCTTCCTGCAGGGGCCCGGGACCGAGGCGGCCGCGGTGGACCGCCTGCGCGCCGCGATCCGGCAGGGAGTCGACATCAAGATCGACCTGCTCAACTACCGCAAGGACGGCTCGGTCTTCCAGAACGCGCTCTATGTCGGGCCGGTGCGGGACGCGACCGGGACGGTCGTCTACTACTTCGCGTCCCAGATCGACGTGAGCGAACACTACGCCCTCACCGCCGAGATCGCGCGGCTGAAGGCCGAACTCGCCGAGGCCCGCGCCCAGCTCGCGGCGCGGTAGGGCCGCGCCCTCAGGGCTTCGTCAGGAACCCGATCGGCTCCCGGCCCGGCTGGCCGAGCCAGAGCAGGACCGCGCCGAGCCCCAGCCCGATCAGCGAGGCCGGGGCGAGGGTCAGCGGCAGGCCCAGCAGGTGCCAGAGCCAGGGCGCCGCCCCTTCGAGGCTGCCCTGCAGGGTGCCGGACTTGTCCTTGGACAGGGTGGCGATCACGTCCGAGAGCGGCGTCACCCGCAGGCCATTGTTGGCGATCGAGCGGGCGCCGTCATAGACCAGCGCGACGAAGCCGCCGGCCATCAGCAGGAAGCCCAGGACGCGGGCCAGGAAGCGGAACATCGCGGGATCTTCTGAGCCATGCCTGCGCGCCCGGGCGGGCGCCCGAACCGGGAGTATGGGGCCGGGCCGCCCGGTGCAAGCCGCGGCACGCATGGACTCGCCTGCAGCGCGCTTGGAGTCGCCTGCGGCACGCACAAGGTGCGCTGCGGCATAGGCGCGGTTGCCGCCCCAAGGGGGCCATGCCACAGGGACGCCCGGCGGCGCGGGGCCGTCGAGGACCATCGACCTTGGACGCGCACGCCCAGAAGCCCGGCCTGGTGATCTTCGATTGCGACGGCGTCCTGGTCGACAGCGAGCCGCTGAGCCTCGCCTGCCTGACCGCCGGCCTCAACCGGATCGGCGTCGCCATCGATTTCGAGACCGTGCGGGCGCGCTTCACCGGCACCTCCATGGTGTCGATCATGGAACACATCGCGCGCGATTACGGCGTCACCGCACCCCCGGGCTTCGTCGAGGCGGTCAAGGCGGAGACGCTCGCCCTGTTCGATGCCGAGCTGCGGGCGATGCGCGGCGTCGCGGAGGCGGTCTCGGCCCTGGGCCTGCCGTCCTGCGTCGCGTCGAGCAGCGACCCGGTGCGGCTGCGCCATTCCCTGGGCCTGACCGGGCTGCTGCCGCTGTTCGGCGAGAACGTCTTCTCCTCGGCGCAGGTCGCCCGGGGCAAACCCTTCCCCGACCTGTTCCTGTTCGCCGCCGCGCGCATGGGTGCGGCGCCGGATTCCTGCCTGGTGATCGAGGACAGCGTGCCCGGCGTCACCGCGGCGAGGAGCGCCGGCATGCGGGTCGCGGGCTTCACCGGCGGCGGCCATTGGGGCCACGACCCGGCGGGGGCCGACCTGGTGCGGGCCGGCGCCGGCCAGGTCTTCTCGGATTTCGCGGACCTCGCCGCGGTGATCGCCGGGGCCTGAACCATCGCGTCTCCCAGGCGGCCGGGCGGGACCGGTTTCCTGCCAAGCCGGCGCCGAAAATCGGAAGCGCGTTCCGTTGACGGGCCGGCGCCCCGGGCCCATCTTTGCCCTCGCCGAACGGGGCGGACGTCCTGGCCCGCCCCCTCGGCCGCGGTGATTTGAGAAGCGTAGCTTGCGCCGCGTCATCAAACGCTAAAGCACTGCGACGGCGCACGCGCCGCGCGGTCCTTCAGTCTGGAGGACATTGGATGTCGATCCGAACCGGCTCCTTTCGCCACCCGCTCCGTGATGCGCACGGTGCCCCGACCTGCTGGCGGCGCTGTCGACTCCGAGCGGATGACGCGCCCATGGCCCGCGGTTTCGCGTCGAAACCGGGCCCGCGCGCCAAAGCCTGAACGGGCCGCGATCCGGCCCGACACGGCAGGTCCGCCGGGCGCACGCGCTGCCCGATCGGCGATAGCGCGTTCGTCACATCAAGGGGCTAGAGACCCGCACGATCGACGTGATCGGCGAGACCTGAGCCGCACCGACCCTTCGCAGCACTTCCCGCATTCCGGCACGGCCCTGGCGCCGGCCAAGGCAGGATTCCGTCCCATGCACAGTCTCGATGTCGGGCTTCCGCCGACAAACCGTCCCGACCCCTTCACCGACGACCTCGCCCCCGAAGACGTCACGCTCTCCGACCGGGCTTCGGCGGATCGGGCCGAGCCGCCGCGGGTGATCGAGATCGGCGAGGTCACCGCCGGCATCGCCGTGCCCGAGGGGCGCGGCGTGCGGTTCTTCTCGTCGTCACGGGATTTCGACGGCCTCGACGGCGCCGTGTTCCGCAACGCCGAGCAGGCGGCCCGCGCCGCCCGCGAGCGGGCTGCGGCCCGGGCTCGTGCGAACGCCCGTGGCGGCCAGGCGGCGGAGATCCGGCGCCGCCGGGCCTGACCCGGCCGTTACTTGGCGCACTCGTCCCGGGTGCGCTTCATCGCCTCCGCGAACCCGGCGAGCGCGTATTCGTCGCTCGTCGGGTTGCCGCGCAGCGAGGTGGTCTTGATCACGAGCTTCGGGTTGCGCGCGCTCATCTCGGAGACCACCCGGGCCTCCTCGGCCGGGTTCTGCAGCCAGGCATTGCCGTCCTTCACGACGAGGCCGTAGCGTCCGGTGCCGAGGTTGAGGGTCGGGTCGGTCGGCGCGGCCGCCGAGCCCGGCTTGATCTGGGAGGCCGCGGGCTTCGACGGGAAGCCCAGCATCACCGCGACCTCGTTCTGGACGTTCTCGCCCTTGCGCACGCTCACGAACAGGTAGGCGGTGTCGCGCTTGAGGGTCTTGGGCGAGCGCGCCTGCGGCTGGGCGATGGCGTAGCAGAGCTTGGCGCGGCCATCGCCGTTCACGAACACGTTCCAGTCGCCGAAGATCGCCACCGGGGTGGCCTGCTGCATCCCGGGGGGCGTCGCGGCCTTCCTCTCGGCCCGCGGGGCGCGTTCGCGACGCGACCGGCGCCCGCGCTTCGCCGGCTCAGCATCCGAGAAGCCGTCCGGCTCCGCCCGCTGGGCCTGAACCGCCGTCGCCGATAAGGCCGCTGCGCCGACCGTGGCCCCGACGAGGCCCGTGACGAGACCGGAGGCGAGCAGGGCGAGGGCTCCGACCGGGAGCAGGCGGGGGACGCGGACCATCTTCACTTCCTGACGACGGGCGGCCCCATAGAGGGCCGAACCGGGGATCTGGATGAGTGAAGCCCGCGCAAAAAGTCGGCAAGATGGCAGCCAAGCTCGGTGGCGGCCAAGATGGAGTAACCCGGACGGCGCGGCGGTTCAGACCGCCCGCACCTCTGCGGCCAGGGCGGCGATCACCGCCGGCGGGACCGAGACGGGTTCGGGCGTGGCCACGCTGGACGCGACCGCGTTCGGCTGGGCCGGCGGCAGCGGGCGCTTGCGAGGCGGGTCGTTATAGGGGGTGTTGTAGCCCTTGCGGACGGCCGACCAGTAGGTTTCGCGGGTCAGGCCGGAACCAGTCAGGGCAGCATCGATCATGGCGGTTGCCCGTGCCGCGAGTTCGGGCACGTCTTCTGGCTTCAGCCAACTCTCGACAGGCATCATGCGATCTCCGATCCACACAGCCGAGCTTCTAACGGGCCGGACTTAGCCAGACGGTGAACGCGCAGGCCCCCCGATGGTTGCGATGCACAAATTCGTGCCGGGCCTGTGGGTTGGTGTGGGTAGCTGGGCCTGTGTCGAAGCCTGCCCGGCCCCGCTGTCGCGGTCGGATGCACCTGCCTTGTAACGCACCGCCCCCGTGTAAGGCTGCGCATCGATCAGCGCACGAGTTTCGCGATGCCTGCGAGCACGGCCACGACGATTCGGGTTTCGCCCGAAATCAAGTCGACGCTCGAACGCATCGCGATCGACACCCGGCGCAGTACATCGTTTCTCGCTGCTGAGGCCGTATCCGCCTACGTCGAGCGCGAACTGCAAAGTCTCGATGGCATCAAGCGCGGCCTGGCGGATGCCAGACTCGGACACGTCGTGCCGCACGACGATGCGATGGCCGAATCCACGCCGTCATCGATGCGGCGGAGGCCGCCCGTGATGGCGACGTGTGAGGCGGCCGGTTTTCTGGTGTCGCTCGGCGCTGGACGACATCAAGGAACAGATCGCCTTCATCGCCCGGGATAATCCAGCGGTCGCGACAGGTCGCAGAGCGCAATCGGGACGCCGGCGCGGCTCTCGGTGAGACGGCAACGGGTCGACCGGACCCGGCACCTTCGAGAAGTCCCTTGTCCGGTTGCCTTACATCGTCGCGTACGCACTGGAGCCGGTTACGGGCCGGGACAGCGTCGTGATCCACACAGCGCGGCGCTGGCAGGCCGGCGCATGCCGACCTGACCGTTCCGGTTCGGCTGGCCCCCCGAGTCTTCGACGCGCGCTACGGGCGATGAACGATCACCTGAAATCCCTCCTCCGGGCTCGGCGCCACGAAGTATCGGGTGAAGAGGTCGAATTGCGCATCCGTGACCGTGAAATCGTGCGTTCCGGACGCATTCCGCGCCCGTAGGCGGGCCCTGCACACGTCATCGGCGACGTCGAGGTAGTGGAGCCGATGGGCGACGCCCGCTTCCTCGAACAGCGTGCGCATCCAGGCCCGGCTGGCGACGGTATTGGCGGGGAAATCCAACACCACCGAGAGCCCGGCGCGGAGCAGGTCCACCACGTGCGGCCCGATCACGCTCCGCAGGCGGGTCGAATGCCGCACGTAGTCGGCCAGGTCGGCCTGTTCGTTGGGATAGAGCCGCGCGAGCCAGCGATCCTCGGCCACCACGATGGTGCCGGGCGTCGCGCCGAGGCTGGCGGTCAGCGTCGATTTTCCGGCGGCGATCTTGCCGCAGACGAGATGCAGCGTCGGTTCCTGGGCAGGCATGGGGTTCGACCTTGGGGACGGCGCATCGGGCGCCGAGACGTTCACGGGCGGGCAGACCCGGCCTGACGGATCAGGCCGGGTCGTGAATTCGGCTGCGGATCGCAGCGCTCGCGCGGTGAATCGACAAGGTCATGGACGATTGATGCCAGGTCTCGGAATCTGTGACCAGGGGGCCGATGGCGGCCTGAGAACGCGCTGCGGCAACCGATCGAGGCCGCTCGGGCATCGAGGCGAGAGGCGGCGATGCCGACATTTGTGGAATGCACAGCCGGTGGAGAAGCTTTCCGAAACATTGGCGGTCAGATTCCACGACCGGACCCATAAACCAAGAGTTGAATTTGCCAAGGCCGCAAGCACAACCTATGTATTTCCTGTCGGCATCGTCCGAATCCGTCGGCGAACGACAGTTCCGCGCGGCAGGTGGCCATGGTTGGATCCGTGAACCGGGTGGCGGCACCAGAAGGGCCTCAGCGCCCGGTCGCACACAAGGTGACGGTCCCGGGCGTCGCGGCCGACGCCCGCGGGACAGCGGGCGGAAGTGCGCAGGAGGGCGGGGCCGACGCACAGCCGGATGAAGAGGCGGTGCTGCCGCCTCCGGAGCGGCTGGGCTACGCCAAACTGTCCCAGATCAGCAGCGTCCTGACCACCCTGGCCTCGGCCCGGACCAGCCAGCGGGACCGCGCCGCCTTCGCTCTCCAGGAAGCCGAGCGGAAGCTCCGGCGGCTCAAGGCCGAAGCCATGGCGGCGGAGGCCTCCGGGGACAGGAAGGCGGCGGCCCGGATCGTCCAGGATCTGGCCCAGGTCGCCCATGAGATCGCTGATGCCGCCCGGGACTATGCCGCCGCCGGCGGTGAGCCGGGTCTCATGGAAGCCAGCCTCACCGAGGTCGCGGCGGGGATCGATCCCGGCGCGGCACTCGAGTCGGATGCGCCGAGCTCCGAGCGGCCGGAACCCGCTGCCGGCGCGCGCGCGGACGAGCCGGGCATGGCCGAAGCCCCCAGCGATGCGGCGGATGATCCGAGCGCGGCATCCCCCGATCCGACAACCGACGAGCTCGACCCGTCCCGCACCCTGCCGGAGGATGAAGCCTATCCCGGCGCGCTGCTGCGGCACGAGCCGGACGACCACGGCGACGATTCGGTCGAGGCCCACGCACACGAACTGCTGGACGAGGCCGTGGCGCTGAAACAGGCGATGGCGCGGGTGCTGCGCAGCCCACCGGCCGATGCGGAGACGACCGTTCCGACGATCCCGCCCAACCCGCCCGTCGAGACCGGCCCGGCCCGCCGGACCGGACTGGGAGCCCTGGTCACCCGGCCCGGCGCGCGGGCCTGAAGGCCGGCCGGGCGGTCGCCGCGCTCAGCCGAGCCGCTCGATCCACCCTTGCGCCTGCGCCCGGACATTGTCCGGCGCGGTGCCGCCATAGCTGGTGCGGCTGGCCACCGAGTTCTCGACCCCGAGCACGGCGTAGACCGCGTCGGTGATGCGCGGCTCGGCCTCCTGCATCTCGGGCAAGGACAGCGCCTCCAGCCCGACGCCCTTGGCCGAGGCGGCGCCGACCAGACGGCCGGTGACGTGGTGGGCCTGGCGGAACGGCAGGCCGAGCTCGCGCACCAGCCAGTCGGCGAGATCGGTGGCGGTGGCGTAGCCGGAGCCGGCGGCCTGGCTGAGCACCTCGGCGTTGGGCTCGAGGTCCTTCACCATGCCGGTCATGGCGGCCAGGCACAGGGACAGAGCCTGGAGGGCGTCGAACGTGCCCTCCTTGTCCTCCTGCATGTCCTTGGAATAGGCGAGCGGCAGCCCCTTCATCACCACCAGCAGTCCGGTGAGCGCGCCGATGATCCGGCCGGACTTGGCCCGCACCAGCTCGGCCGCGTCGGGGTTGCGCTTCTGCGGCATGATCGACGAGCCGGTGGTGTAGCCGTCCGACAGCTTGACGAAGTTGAACTGCGCCGAGGTCCAGACCACCAGCTCCTCGGCGAAGCGCGAGAGATGCACGGCGCAGATCGAGGCGGCGGCGAGCGATTCCAGAGCGAAGTCGCGGTCGGCCACCGAATCCAGGGAGTTCGCGGTCGGCCGGTCGAAGCCGAGCGCCGCCGCAGTGGCGTGGCGGTCGATCGGGAAGGAGGTGCCGGCCAAGGCCGCGGCGCCGAGCGGGCACTCGTTGAGCCGGGCGCGGGCGTCGCGGAACCGGCCGCGGTCCCGGGCCAGCATCTCGACATAGGCCAGGCAATGGTGGCCGAATGTGACCGGCTGGGCCGACTGGAGATGGGTGAAGCCGGGCATCACCGTGCCGGCATGCTTGAGCGCGGTCTCGGCCAGGGCCCGCTGCAGGTCGGCGGCCTGCTGGTCGAGGGAATCGAGGGTGTCGCGCACCCAGAGCTTCATGTCGGTGGCGACCTGATCGTTGCGCGAGCGGGCGGTGTGCAGGCGCCCGGCGGCCGGCCCGACGATTTCCGTGAGCCGGCTCTCCACCGACATGTGGATGTCCTCGAGCTCGCGCTTGAAGACGAAGCGCCCGGCCTCGATCTCGTCGCGCACGGACTTGAGCCCGGCCTCGATCGCGGCCACATCCTCTGCCGGAAGGATGCCGGCCGCGCCGAGCATCGCCACATGCGCCAGCGAGCCGCGGATATCCTGGGGCGCGAGGCGCTTGTCGAATCCGATGGAGGCGTTGATCTCCTCCATGATCTCCGCCGGGCCGCTGGCAAAGCGGCCGCCCCACATCCGGTTGCTCATGTCGATCCTTCCGCGCCCTGAACGTCCCGGCAGGCAAACCTGATGCCCGGCCGCACCACTCTGATGGCCGGCGCGGGCCTCGCCGCGCTCGCCGTCCTCGGGACCGCCCTATACGGGAGCGGTCTCCTGCCCGGCAACACGGGCGGGGCGCTCCAGCCCTGCGCGGGCGCGACGCCCGCACTCGCCCGGGTCGACGCCGCCGCCAAGGGCGAGGTCGCGGGCATGCAGGCGCTGAAACAGGCGCGGCCCGCGCCGGAGATCCGGTTCAAGGGGCCGGACGGCGCCGAGACCGGGCTCTCCGACCTCAAGGGCCGGCTGCTGCTGGTCAATCTCTGGGCGACCTGGTGCGCCCCCTGCAAGGCCGAGATGCCGGCGCTCGACCGCCTCCAGACGGAACTCGGCGGGCCGGATTTCGCCGTCGTGGCGATCAACGTCGACACCCGCAACCTCGACAAGCCGCCGGAATGGCTCAAGCAGGCGGGCATCCACGCCCTGCCGTTCTACGCCGATCCGGGCGGGCGCGTGCTGCCCGCGATCCAGCGCGACACCCAATCCCCCGGCCTGCCGACCACGATGCTGATCGACGCGCAGGGCTGCACGATCGGCGTGATGAAGGGCCCGGCCGCCTGGTCGAGCCCGGACGGGCTGGGGTTGATCCGCGCGGTTTTGGGAAAGGTGTCGTGAGGGGACGGCGCGTTACGGATCGCGCGGCGCTTTCCGGAGCGGCTTTAGGGTAATGAACCGCGCCGGATGCAGCCCGGGCTGGTCATCGACCTGCCAGACGGTCCGAATGTTCGCCGCGGTTCCATTGGGACAAGGCATCGGCCCTTCGAAGTGGTACCGAAGGCCGTACGGCACCGGATAGGCTCTCGTGAGTGTGGACGGCGTCGGGTGGCCGACAAGGGCCGTCATCAGCGTTATCGGATCGTCGATCGCGAAGCCGAGGCTCAGCAGGAAGGCGCATTTCGGCCCGCCATCCTCGTGATCCGGATCGAGCAGGTAGCGCCGCACCTTGTCGTCATCGACCCGGAACTGTGCCGGGTAGCCGACCGGGCCGATCAAGCGCCGGCGCGCTCCACGAGGACCAGGGACTCGGGCGCGATGGCGGCGAGCGCCTCGACCGGCCGCGTGAACTCGACATCGAAGGCGGCGCCCGCGCCCCAAACAGCGACGATCGTCCCGGTGCTGCCCGCGGGCACGCGCTCACCGTCCTCACCGATCACCTCGGCGAGGGTCCGAACGCGGTCGAGTTCCCGGAAGGCGGTCCCAGTCGGGGCCCGATCCGCAGGGGAACGGCTGTCGACCACCAGCGAGAGCAGCCGGTCTGACATGGTGTGACGATACGGGACGGCCGCCCCGCGATGCAAGGCGCAAGCTGCACCCTTGCCCCCGCCCCCAAACCAAGCCAAGCCTGCCGGCGATGAAGCCGCCTCCGATTCCCGGCCGCGCCCCGCAGGATCGGGGCCGGCGCCCGCTCTCGGCCATCCGCACGATGCTGGCGAGCGAGGCGGCGGGCGGGTTGATCCTGATGGCCGCGGCGGTGCTGGCCCTCGTGGTCGCCAACGGGCCGTTCGCCGAGACCTACGCGCACGGGCTCCACGCCGCGCTCGGGCCGATGAGCGTGCAGCACTGGATCAACGATGGCCTGATGGCCGGCTTCTTCCTGCTGGTCGGGCTGGAGATCAAGCGCGAGGCGCTCGACGGGCGGCTGCGCACCTGGCCGGACCGGGTGCTGCCCGGCATCGCGGCCTTGGGCGGCATGGCGGTGCCCGCCCTGGTCTACGCGGCGGCCAATCTCGGCGCCGGGACCCTGCGCGGCTGGGCGATCCCGGCGGCCACCGACATCGCCTTCGCGCTCGGCGTCCTGGCGCTGCTCGGCAAGCGGGTGCCGGTCTCGCTGAAGATCTTCCTGAGCGCCGTGGCCATCGTCGACGATCTCGGCGCCGTGGTGGTGATCGCGCTGTTCTACGGCTCGGGCCTCGATGCCGGGATGCTGGGGCTGGCCGGGCTGGTGCTGGCCGTCCTCTACGGCCTCAACCGGGCGGGCGTGACCTGGCTGTCGGCCTATCTGCTGCTCGGCCTCGTCCTGTGGGTGCTGGTGCTGCGCTCCGGGATCCACGCCACGGTGGCGGGAGTGCTGCTGGCCTTCACAATCCCGATCCGGGTGAGTCCCGGCCGACCGGAGGCCGCCGATTCGCCGCTCCACCGGCTCGAGCACGGTCTGGCGCCCTGGATCGCCTACCTCGTGGTTCCCGTCTTCGGCTTCGCCAATGCCGGCGTCGACCTGACCGGGCTGACGCGCGACGCCTTCCTGGAGCCCGTGACGCTCGGCATCGCCGCGGGGCTGTTCCTGGGCAAGCAGGCCGGGGTGTTCGCCAGCGTGCGGCTCGCCGTCGCGCTCGGGCTGGCGCAGCGCCCGGCTGGGGCCGGCTGGGGGCAGGTCTACGGCGTCGCGGTCCTGTGCGGCATCGGCTTCACCATGAGCCTGTTCATCGGCGGCCTCGCCTTCGCGGACCCGCAGCATGAGACCGCCGTGAAGCTCGGCGTGCTGGGCGGCTCGGCCCTGTCGGGGCTCGCGGGGGCGGCGATCCTCCTGCTGGTGCGGCGCCCCGCGACCACCCGCTAGGCGCCGCCCCGGGCTCCGTTGCGCGCGAAAATGCGCTACCCGCCTCTCCATGCGGTTCTATCTCGGCCTCGCCACCACCTTCCACGATCCGGCGCTCGCCCTCGTCGGGCCCGACGGCACGGTGCTGTTCGCCGAGGCCACGGAGCGGTTCCTCCAGTACAAGCGCGCCCCGAACTGCGAGCCCGACATCCCGGCCCGGGTGATCGCCCTGGTGCAGGAATACGTGCCGGCCGGCTCGGAGATCGTGGTCGCCTCCTCCTGGGGGGCGCAATTCACCGACTTCCTGCGCGGGCAGGCCGGAACCGGCGCCTTCGACCTGATGGCGCTTGCCGCCCACAGCACGGCGCTCAACCGCTCCTTCGTGCCCGAGCAGGCCGAGCGGGTGTTCATCGCCGACCTCCACGGCGCGCAGGAGCGCGTCGGTCACGGCACCCTGCTGGCCCTCAACCAGGGGGCGCGGGCCACCGGGACGCCGCGCGCGACGATCGCCGGGCAGCGGCGCTACCCGCACCATCTCTGCCACGCCGCCTACGGGCTGTGGGGCAGCCCGTTCGACGCGGCCACCGCCCTGGTGGTCGACGGCATGGGCGAGACCGGCGCGGCCGCGATCTACCGGTTGCAGGACGGTCGGATCACGGAGCTGCGCCGCCATCGCGGGCGCGGGTCGCTCGGCTTCCTGTACGGGCTGATCACCGATCTCGCCGGCTTCGACCAGGTGAAGGGCGAGGAATGGAAGATCATGGGGCTGGCGCCCTACGGACGCCCCGATCCGGAGCTCGCCGCCCTCCTGGCCCGGCTCTGCACCATCGAGGGCGGGCGCCTGCGCTTCGCCGAGGCCGCGACGATCCAGGCGGTCGCCGCGGAGATCCGGGCGCGCCGCCCGGCGGACGCCCTGGAGACCGGCTGGGCCGACCTCGCCCGCTGCGGCCAGGATCTGTTTGCGACCTTGATGGATGTGCTGGTGGCTGAGGCGGCCACCCTCGCCCCCGCCGACAACCTCGTGATCGCCGGCGGCTGCGGGCTCAACTCTTCCTATAACGGCCGGGTGCTCGACCGCTCCGGCTTCACCCGGCTGCACGTTCCCTCCGCCCCGGCCGATGACGGCAACGCCGTGGGCGCCGCCTGGCTCGCCTACGCGGAGGACCATCCGGACTGGGCCGGGCCGCCCCCCGGGCAGCGCCCGCTGACGCCCTATCTCGGCGCCCGGGTCTCCACCACCGCCATGGAGCGGCTGGCCGAGCAGGAGCCGCGCGCCAGGCGCGTCGGCCACGACGCGGCGACGCGCGCGGCCGCAGAGATCCTGGCTGCGGGTGGTCTCGTCGGCTGGGTGCAGGGCCGGGCCGAGTTCGGGCCCCGGGCGCTCGGCAACCGCTCGATCCTGGCCGATCCGCGGCCGGAGGGCGCCAAGGACGCACTCAACGCCAAGGTGAAGTACCGCGAGGCGTTCCGGCCCTTCGCGCCCTCGATCCTGGCCGAGGCCGGACCGGACTGGTTCGAAGGCTATGCCGACAGCCCGTACATGGAGCGCACCCTCGTCTGGCGTGAGCACGTCCGCGCCCGGGTGCCGGCGGTGGTCCACCAGGACGGGACCGGCCGGCTCCAGAGCGTTACCCCTCAACGCAATCCGGCCTACGCGGCCCTGATCCGCGCCTTCGCGGACATCACCGGGGTGCCGATCCTGCTCAACACCAGCTTCAACGTTATGGGCAAGCCGATCCTCGACAGCGCGGAGGACGCGATCCTGATGTTCTACACGACCGGCCTCGACGCCCTCGTGGTCGAGGATTGGCTGGTGGTGAAATGACGAACGCCGCGCCCCGGGGGGACGCGGCGCCGACGAGACGACCCGAACAGATTACTCGCAGACTTCGACGCGGCGGTAGGTGAACTCGCCGTCGCCGAGCCACTCCTTGCGGCGCTCGTAGTGGCAGATCGGGCCGCGGCGCTCGCGGACCACGACGGTCTCGGGCTCCTCGACCAGGACGCGGCGCGGGCGATATTCCGGCGGCGGGGGCGGCGGCTGGTTGGCGCCGTTCACCAGGGCGCCACCGACCACGCCGCCGACCACGCCGGCCGCGAGGCCGCCGATGATCGCGCCGGTCTGGTCGCGGGCGGTGGCCGGGGCGACGGCCCCGAGCACCAGGGTCGCCGCGAGGGCTGCGGCCCCGGCGCGGATCGTCGTGAAGGAACCGTTCGTGGCCACGCGCAACTTCTCCCGTTCGTGTTGAAGATGATCCAACACCGGGACGATTAAAAATCTCCGAAGCGGCGCGCGCCGATGCGCGGGTTCAGAGCAGTCCGTCGAGGGACCCGATCACGCTTGTGGGAGCGAGATCCGCATACTCGTCCGGCAGCCCCCGGCGGTTCACCCAGGCGGTCCGGAACCCGAACGCGTGGGCACCGGCCACGTCCCAGCGGTTGGAGGAGCAGAACAGCACGTCCGCCTCCCCGACCGCGAGCCGGAGCAGCGCGATCCGGTAGGCGTCGGGATGGGTCTTGAACACCTGCGCGTCGTCCACCGAGAGCACGGCGTCGAGATGGTCGGCGAGCCCCGCCGAGGCCACGGCCCGGTCGACCATCGCGGCGTTGCCGTTGGTCAGCACCGCAGTGCGCAGGCCGCGCTTGCGCAGGGACGCCAGCACCTCCGGCACCTCCGGATAGGCATCGAGGTCGCGATAGGCGTCGAGCAGCCGCTCGCGCAGGGCCGGGTCCACGCCCGGATGGACCGCCAGGGCATAATCGAGGGCGCGCACGGTGAGGTCCCAGAAGGCGGCGTAGCGGCCCATCAGAGACAGGGTCCAGCTGTATTCCAGCTGCTTGTTGCGCCAGACCTCGGAGAGATGGTCGGCATCCGGCCCGACCGCGTCGGCGTAGCGCTGGACCGCGGCGTTCACGTCGAACAGCGTGCCGTAGGCGTCGAAGACAACGGCCCTCACGCCCGCGAGCAGATCCTTGGCGTCGGTCATGGCGTTCCTCATTGGCCTTCACGAGCGATCTGGGACTCGAAGGCGCGGCGGCGAGCCCGGCTCGATGGGACGGTGTTTGTCAGGCCCGGCGCAGGCGCAGGCCGAACAGGTGCAGCAGGCCGGCCAGGAGCCCGCCATAGATCGCGGCCCCGGCGAGGCCCAGCACCACCAGGACGGCGATCTCGCGCCCGTGCGACAGGGCCGGGACCAGCGCCTCGGCGAGCCCCTGCCCGTAGACGGCCACGCCCGCCAGCGCGAGGCAGGCGAGCCCGACGCCCAGGACCGTGAGGCCGAGGGTGCGGCCCGGCGCCGTCCAGCCGCGGCGCTTGGCCAGGACGACGAGGATCAGCAGGTTCACCCACTGGCTGACCGCCGTCGCCAGCGCCAGGCCGGTGACGCCGTAGGGCCCGGTGAGCCAGAGCTTCAGCGCGACGTTGACGCCGATCGCGGTCAGCGACGCCCAGAGCGGGGTCTTGGTGTCCTGCCGGGCATAGAAGCTCGCCACCGCGCTGCGCACCAGCACCACGGCCGGGAGGGCGAGCCCGTAGGCGGCCAGCACCGAGGCGGCCCGGGACGCGTCCTCGGCGCTGAAGGCGCCGCGCTGGAACAGGGCCGCCATGATCAGGCCCGGGATGGTCAGGAACGCCACCGTGAACGGCGCCGACAGGGCGAGGGAGAACCCCGCCGCCCGGTTCTGCGCCGCATGCGCGCCGGCCACGTCGCCGGAGGCGATCCGCCGGCTCATCTCCGGCAGGAGCACGGTGCCGGCCGCGATGGCGATCACCCCGAAGGGCAGCTGGTAGAGCCGGTCGGCGTAGTACAGGGCCGAGACCGCCCCGGTGGGCAGCCAGCTCGCGATGATCGTGTCGGCGAAGGCCGCGATCTGGAACCCGGCCGATCCGATCACCGCGGGCCCCAGCACCACGAAGAACCGCTTCAGCGCCGGATCCGAGCGCGGCACGGCGAGGTCGGGCATCACCCGGGCCCGGCGGCAGCCCCACCACAGCAGGCCGAATTGCAGCACGCCCGAGACCGCGACGCCCCAGGCGGCCGCGTAGGCGGCGTTGGGGAACAGGAAGCTCAGCGACAGGGCCGCCAGCATGGCGAGGTTGAGCAGCACCGGCGCTCCGGCCGCCACGGCGAAGTGCCGGTGGGCGTTGAGGATGCCCGACAGCAGCGTCACCAGGGTCATGAACAGCAGGTACGGGAAGGTGATCCGGGTCAGCGCCACCGCGAGCTGGAAGCGCTCGCCGTCCGCGGCGAAGCCCGGCGCCAGGGCGTGCACCACCCAGGGCATCGCCGGCAGGGCGAGGTTCAGCAGCACGAGCTGCACGATCAGCATCAGGGTGAAGACGCGATCGGCGAAGTGGTGCGCCTCGCCGGAGCTGCCCGTCTCGGCGAGCCCGGCATAGGCCGGCACGAAGGCGGTGTTGAACGCGCCCTCGCCGAAGATCGCGCGGAAATGGTTCGGCAGCCGGAACGCGACCACGAAGGCGTCGGCCATGGGCCCCGCGCCCATCACGGCGGCCATCACCACGTCCCGGGCGAAGCCGGTGACGCGGGAGACCAGGGTCCAGCCGCCCACCGAGAGGATGGAGCGGATCATGGATCCGCCCGCTGCGGGATCATGGGGTCGGGAAACGAGGAAAGAATGGCGGCCTGCCCTGCTGAGCCCGGGGGGCCGCATCAAGAGCCGCTTTTGCCCGGCATCTCAAGGGCGCTGCGGACACGATCGGCCCGCAGCGCCCCTCATGACCGGATCAGGCGGTCGCTTCGCCGTACATCTTCTCGACGTGCTCCCAGTTCACCAGGTTCTCGATGAACGCCTTGAGGTAGTCGGGGCGACGGTTGCGGTAATCGATGTAGTAGGAGTGCTCCCACACGTCGACGCCCAGGATCGGCTTGGCGCCGTGAACCAGCGGGTTCTCGCCGTTGGGGGTCTTCAGGATCGCGAGCTTGCCGTCCTTCACGGCGAGCCAGGCCCAGCCGGAGCCGAACTGGCTGACGCCCGCCTGGATGAAGTCCGCCTTGAACTTCTCGGCGCCGCCGAGGTCCTCGTCGATCTTCTTGGCGATCGCGCCGGGGATGGCGCCGCCGCCATTGGGCTTCATCCACTGCCAGAAATGGATGTGGTTGTAGTGCTGGCCGGCATTGTTGAAGAGCGGCTGATTCGTGTTGTAGGCCGCCTTGACGATCTCCTCGACGCTCTTGCCCTGGAGATCCGTGCCCTCGAGCAGCTTGTTACCGGTATCGACATAGGCCTTGTGGTGCTTGTCGTGGTGAAACTCGAGGGTTTCCTTCGACATGTACGGCCCGAGCGCGTCGTAGGCGTAGGGCAGTTCCGGCAGGGTGAAGGTCATTGGCTCTGTCTCCGCTTTGAGCACGATGCGGACAAGCCGGATCCGGCTTTCCGGGATCATCATGCGATAACAAGGGGCTGGAGCAGGCCGTGTTTCACGGGAAACAGCGGCGCGCTTCAGCCTTGGGCGGCCTCGTCCCCGGCGGGGGCGTCCGGGTCACGACCCGCTAGGTAAGTCGGTGCCCGCGCGACGGCAACGCCGTTCCGGCCAGGCTTGGTGCAAACTTCCGGGGACGGCCCGCAGCCGGGCGGGGAAGCCCCGGACGCCCGGCCCGACAACCTGCAAGAACCGGTATCCCGAGCAATCTCACCGCCGGGTTTTGCAATATGACGGCAAGGCCTTACTGTGCGCCACGCCTTAAGCGCCGGCGGTTAGCCGGCCCGTGTCTCGAGAGTAACATGATCGCTGCGCTGTTCGCGCTCGCTGCCGCCATGGCCATCGGGGGCTGCGCCGCCGTGATCCAGGGCTTCCCCTATGTGCGTCTGGAGAGCGGCCTCGCGATGGTGATCGCGGGTTCGGTCGCGGCCTCGTCGGGCGCCGTGCTGTTCGGGATCGGCGTCCTCGCCCTCGTGTTCCGCCGGCTGGAGCGGGTGATCGGCCAGCGCCCGGCGCTGGCCCCGGCCGAGGCCGGCCCGGTCACCGAGAGCGCACCGCGGCTGCCGCCGGTGCTGCCGGCCGCCCCCGCCTTCATCGTGCCGCCGATCGTCGAGCCGCCCTTCGACCCCGAGCGGCCGCGGATCGAACCCAATCTGCGCCTGCTCGACGACACCCCGTCCACCCCGGTCGAGCCCCCCAGGGCGGCCGAGGCGCAGAGGCCGGCCCCGGTCGAATCGGACTTCCCGATCCAGGCCTTTCCCGCCGCCCCGATCGTGGAGCCGGAGCCGCCCCATCGGCCCGCCCCGGAGGCAGCCCCGGCCCTCGCGGCCGAGCGCAGCCCGGAGGACGACCTGTTCGCCGCCCCCGAAGCGCCCCCGCAGCCGGCCCCGCCCTCGGAGCCTCCCGCCCTGCGCCCGAGTCTCGACGCGGCGCCGGAACCCGAGCCCGAACCGAAGCCGGACACCCGCACCGTGGTCGGGCGCTACGCCTCCGGCGGCAACACCTACGTGATGTTCGAGGACGGCTCGATCGAGGCGGAGACGCCGCAGGGCCGGTTCACCTTCGCGTCGTTGGACGAGCTGAAGGCGTTCGTCGACGGCGGCGGCGAATCCGGGACGCGTGGCGCCGCCTGACGGGGCGCCCCGTCAGGCCAGCGGGTTGAGGCTGTCGTTGCGCGGCGGGATCGGCGCCCGCATGGTCAGCGAGAACCCCTCGGGGTCGTAATCGGTCTCGACCTCGGCCTGGACCTGGGTGATGAGCACCCGCTGCAGCAGGCGCGAGCCGAAGCCCTGGCGGCTCGGCGGCCTGACCGGCGGGCCGCCCGATTCGCGCCAGTGGAAGCGCAGGATCCCGGCCGCGCCCCCGGCCTCCAGGGACCAGGTCACCGCGACCCGCCCGGTGCGGTTCGAGAGCGCCCCGTATTTCGCCGCGTTGGTGGTGAGCTCGTGGATCGCCATGCCGATCGGCACCGCGATCTCGGAGGGCAGGTCGATCGGCGGCCCTTCGAGGCTGATCCGCCCTTCGGCGCCGCCCTCGACCGAGACCTCCGCGTAGGGCTTCAGCTCGCTGAGCAGGAGGTTGGCCAGCGAGGCGGTCTGCCAGGTATCCTCGGTGAGCACAGCATGGGTGTGGGCGAGGGATTTGATCCGCCCGACGAAGGCCTCGTAGAAATCCTCGATGCTGGAGGCCGTGCGGGCCGTGGAGCCCACGATCGCCTGCACGGTGGCGAGCGTGTTCTTCACCCGGTGGTGCAGCTCGCGGATCAGCAGGCTCTGCCGCTCCTCGGCGATCCGCCGGTCGGTCACGTCGGCGACCACGCCGATCAGGCGGCGCGGCAGGCGGCTGGGCGCGTCCCGCTCGAACCGGCCGGCCATGTCGATGGTGCGCCAGGCCCCGTCGGATTTCCGCCGGATCCGGCCGCCGATCTGCAGGATCCCGTCCTCGCGCAGCGCCTTCGAGATCGCGTGGCGGACCGCGGCGCGGTCGTCCGGGTGGAGGATGTCGTTGAGGAACTCGTTCTTGCCGATGGTGCCGTCCTCGGGGGCGTGCCCGAAGATCTCGTACATGTGCTCGTTTTCCCAGATCGCCTGGTCCTCGAGCATATGCCACTCGAAGATGCCGAGCTTGGCGATGGTGGTCGCCACCCGCAGGCGCTGATCCCGCGACAGGATCTCGTCCCGGGCCTCGACCCGGGTGGTGATGTCCTGGACGACGCCGACCATGCTGGCGGGCTCGCCGTCGCGGCCCGGCACGGCCTGGCCCCGCACCCGCAGGATCACGGTGCGCCCGGCGACGGTCACCGGCGTATCGAAATGGTAGGACTGCCCGGCCCGGCACGCCTCGGTGACGGTCGCGGCCAGGCGGGCGAGCTCGGGGTCGGACAGGCCGCTCTTGAGCTCGTCCCACGGCACGGAGCGCCCGGGCTGGCGCCCCAGGATCCGGGCGGCCCGGCGCGACAGGGTCAGGAGGCCGGTCGCCCGGTCCCAGCGCCACTCGCCGAGGCCGGCGGTCTCCAGGGCCTCGCGGTTGGCCTCGGAATGGGCGGCCGCGTCCGCATCCACGGCCTCGACCACCAGGGTCCGGCCGGAGCGCCGCACCCGCACGTCCAGCACGGTTCCGTCCGCCCGGCGCCAGGCCTGGATGCCGTCGCCAAGCCCCTCGGGCCGGTCTGCCAGGAGATCCGCGGTCGCGCGTCCGGCCAGCTGGCCCGGAGCCCAACCGAGCAGGTCGTGCAGGACGCGGTTGGCGGCCACGATCGCCGCCTCGTCCGCCGACAGCACGACGAGGCCGATCGCGGCATCGTCGAAGCCCGCGCGATACGGGTCGTCCGCCGCCGGGTCTTGACCCACGCTCTCGTCCACTCGGAAAAACCCTCGAACGCGCCGCGGCGCGCTCCCGCACGAGATGCCCCCCTGCCGCGGTCCGGACCGCGAAGGCAACTCAGGATGGCGCCCGAGCGTGACCGTTGCAAGGCGTCCCGCTCCGATGCGGCGACCCGTCCGTGCGAAACCGGACGGGATGCGGGCGCGCTGGGACCGCGCGGGCACCCCGGCGCCGGCCGCTCAGCGCGGACGGCGCACGAATTCCAGATATGTCGGGCGCCGGCCCGCTGCCAGCGCCTTCGCCTCGTAGCGGGTTCCGGGCCAGCCCGGGAAGGGCTGGGTCCAGTCGCCGGCCTGCCGCGCCGTCCAGGTCAGGACCGGGCAGCGGGCGGCCCGGACCAGGGTCCAGCCGGCATAATCGTCGATGTCGCTGGCGAAGCGGAACAGGCCGCCATCCTTGAGGACCCGGCCGATCTCGGCGAGCGAGGCATCCGAGACGAAGCGGCGCTTGCGCTGCCGGCGCTTCGGCCAGGGATCGGGATAGAGCAGGTAGACCCGATCCAGGCAGGCATCCGGCAGGCGCGCCAGCAGGGCGGTCACGTCCTCGTCGCGGATGCGGACGTTGCGCAGGCCCCGCGCCTCGATCGCGGCCAGCAGCTTGACCACGCCGTTGACGAACGGCTCGGCCCCGATGATCCCGGTCCCGGGATGGGCCTCGGCCTGGGCGGCGAGGTGCTCGCCGCCGCCGAACCCGATCTCCAGCCAGACCGCCTCCGGCGCGCCGTCGAGCGCCGGGAACAGCGTGCGCGGATCGAGCGACCGGTCGTCCGGCGGGAGATCGACGCGCAGCGCCGGGAGCAATTCGGTGAGGCGCCGCTCCTGCAGGCCGCGCAGGCGCTTGCCCTTGCGCCGCCCGAAGAAGGCGCGCTCCGGCTCCTCGGCCTCGCGACCGGGTCGTCCGTTCAGGTCAGACATCGGCTACCAACGCGTCGTCCGCACACGGGCAAGGACGGGTTTCCAGAGGGCTCGCGGCCCCGAGGCAGGGCTCTGCCCCGCTCCCGCAAAAGGTCCAAGACCTTTTGAAACCGGGACTCAAAAAAACGCCAGCGCGCCGTCCCGAATCGGGGACGACGCGCTGGCGGGTCGTTCGGCGCTGGAGCGCGGGCCGCCTTACGACAGGGCCGACTTCAGCTTCTGGGCGAGGTCGGTCCGCTCCCAGGAGAAGCCGCCATCGGCCTCCGGTGCGCGGCCGAAATGGCCGTAGGCGGCGGTGCGCGCGTAGATCGGCTTGTTCAGGCCGAGCGCCGTGCGGATGCCGCGGGGCGACAGGTCCATGGCGTCCATCAGGACGGCCTCGAGCTTGGCCTCGTCGACCTGGCCGGTGCCGTGCAGGTCCACGTAGATCGACAGCGGCTTCGAGACGCCGATCGCGTAGGCGAGCTGGATCGTGGCGCGATGGGCCAGGCCGGCCGCGACGACGTTCTTGGCGAGGTAGCGGGCGGCATAGGCCGCCGAGCGGTCGACCTTCGTCGGATCCTTGCCCGAGAAGGCGCCGCCGCCATGGGGGGCCGCGCCGCCGTAGGTGTCGACGATGATCTTGCGGCCGGTCAGGCCGCAATCGCCGTCGGGGCCGCCGATCACGAACTTGCCGGTCGGGTTGACGTGCCAGACGGTGCCCTCGTTGATCCAGCCCTGCGGCAGGGCCGCCCGGATGTAGGGCTCGACGATGGCGCGCACGTCGGCCGAGTCCAGGGACTCGTCGAGGTGCTGGGTGGAGAGCACGATCTGGGTCGCCTCGACCGGGCGGCCGTTCTCGTAGCGGACCGTGACCTGGCTCTTGGCGTCGGGGCCGAGCTTGCCGGCATCGCCCTCACCCTTCTTGCGGGCGTCGGCGAGGTCCTTGAGGATCTTGTGCGCGTAGAACAGCGGCGCCGGCATCAGCTCCGGGGTCTCGTCGGCGGCGTAGCCGAACATGATGCCCTGGTCGCCCGCGCCCTCGTCCTTGTTGCCGGCCGCGTCCACGCCCTGCGCGATGTCGGCGGACTGGGCGTGCAGGTAGATCGCGACCTCGTTGTTCTTCCAGTGGAAGCCGTCCTGCTCGTAGCCGATCTCCTTCACGGCCTGGCGGGTCAGCTCCTCGAGATCCTTGAAGGTCACGGAATCCGGACCGCGCACCTCGCCCGCGATCACGACGCGGTTCGTGGTGGTGAGGGTCTCGACCCCGAGCCGTGCCTCCGGCATCGCCGCGATATAGGCATCCACCACCGTATCGGAGATCCGGTCGCTGACCTTGTCGGGATGGCCTTCGGACACCGACTCGCTGGTGAACAGGTAGTTGGAACGCGGCATGTGGACGGATCCCGAGCACGGGTACGCCGTCGCGATCGCGGCGTTCGACCCTCTATGGGGTCGGGGTTCTCGCACCGGGCCGGATGACGGTCAACCCGGATCGCCGAACGGATCCGCTATAACGTACGAAACGGGTGAAAAAACGCCCGTCCTCGGCACAACTCAGCATTCAGCCGTTGAGCTTGTGGTCCAGGGCCCGGATCGCGGCGGCGACGTCCCGGCGGGCTTCCTCGGAGAAATGCTCGGTGATGTGGCGGCCCACGACCTCAGCCAGGCCTTGAAGCCCGTCCTCCGCCGACAGGGGCGTCTGATCCGGCTCGGAGAAGCCCGGCGCGGTGAAGTCGTCGTTCCGCGGCATGCCCTTGAAGAAGTAATCCATCGGCACCCCGGTCATCCGGGAGAAGATGTCGAGATGGACGGCACTGATCCGGTTGGTGCCCTTCTCGTACTTCTGCAGCTGCGCCGCCGACATCCCGAAGCTCTGCGCGACGCGACGCTGCGTCAGCGATGCCTTGCGGCGCTGCTCGGCGATGCGTTGACCGACATACACGTCACGCTGATCGGTTTTCTGACCCGCCATGTAGAACTTGCCCACTCCTGCCGCGATTTTCGGGCGGCGAAGCTTAACCGCATAGCGAGGCCGTGTCACCGGCGGGTGACCATCGCGGTAAATGTTTTGCCGCGGCGCCGATTCCCGTCGACGGACTGAGTTCTGGTGTCCCCGGCAGGGCTCGAACCTGCGACCCCAGGTTTCATACCACTTCGGCTTTCGCCGCCGCCGCCCCTGCGGGCCGCGTTCGTGGCCTGGACTATCCCTTCACCATGGGCCCGGCTTGCGCCCGGCCGTTAGGTGCCGCCCGTCTAGTCTCTACACCTTCCCGCTGGCGCCGAGGCGTCGGGCGGGCTTGGCTCGGGATCGGCAGGACGCCGGCATGCCGGCGCCGGGAGCTTTCCCCGACTTTGAGCGGATCCGCCGCGCAGTTTCCCGACGCGACGCCCAATTGTGACCGTTTAGGAAACCTGTGCTCTGTCCAGCTGAGCTACGGAGACGACCAGAATCCCCATAGCATCAACCCCCGGACAGGCCAACCGCGCGGTGTGCGCGCGCGCGATCCGGGGCATGATCGGCCGGGGGGGGGTTCGATGATCCGGACAGGCGACGGGCCGGCGGGCGGGCGACGGGGCCGGGCGGCCCGCGCGATGGCGGTGCCGATCCTCGCGGCCGCGGGCTTTGCCGCGCCGTGTCTCGCCGCGCCGGCGGAGTGTCGGCCGGGACCGGCGCGAACCGAGATCCTCGACGGGATCGGGCCGCGCGGCGAGATCCGTCTCGCCTCGGGCGGCCGCGCCGTGCTCGAATCCCTGCACTGGCCGGACACCCCGGAGATCGCCGAGGCCGCGCGCGCCTGGCTCGATACGCGGCGCGGCGACAGCCTGGTCGTGGTGCCGCGCGGGCAGCCCGACCGCTGGGGCCGGGAGCGGGCCGACATCCAAGTGGCCGACACCGACATCGACCTCGCGGGCGGCCTGATCGCGGCCGGGCTGGCCTTCGCGGATGCCGGTGAGCGCGATTCGCTCTGCCGCCCGGCCCTGCGCGCCGTGGAGGCGTCCGCCCGCGACAGGCGGCTCGGCCTGTGGCGCGATCCGGTGCCCCAGGCCGCCGACGGGCCGGCGCTCCGGGCGCGGGAGGGCCGCTTCGCCGTCGTGGAGGGCCGCATCCGCCATGTCGGCGAGCGCAACGCGCGCACCTATCTCGACTTCGTGGCCCGCGGCGAGGACGGGCTCACGGTCACGGTATCGAAACGCACTTGGCGAATGATGCTCGCCCGTGGTTTGAGTGCGCCTTCGCTCGAAGGCCGGCGCGTGCGGGTCCGCGGCATCCTGGAAGTCTGGCGCGGCCCGACCCTGGAGGCCAACGCCGACGCGGTCGAGATCCTGGGTGAGCCGGATCGGCGCGAGGCCGAGCCGGCGGAGGAACAAGGGCTGCGGCGCTGATCGCGATGGGCGGGATCACGGAGCGAATGCGAGTGGTGAGGCGGCGCTTGCGCGGCCTGGCGTCGGCCTGTTCCGGGGCGGCGCTTCTGGCTGTGGGCCTGGGCGCCTGCGTGGCCGACCAGGCGACCGGTCCGGTGACGCCGGCCGTGGTCCAGGTGCCGGCCGAGGCGCCGCGCACCACCGGCCGCGAGCGCGCCGCCGATGCCGACCACCTCAAGCTCGTGGCCTCGTTCGGGGGCGAGGCCCGCGCGCCCAACGTGATGCGGATGCTCACGGAGGTCACCGACCGGCTGGTGAAGGCCAGCGAGCGCCCGGACCAGGCCTACGCGGTGACGCTGCTCGATTCGCCCGTGGTCAACGCTTTCGCGCTGCCCAACGGGCGGCTCTACGTCACCCGCGGGCTGGTGGCGCTGGCGAGCGACACCTCCGAGGTCGCGGCCGTGCTCGCCCACGAGATGGCGCACGTCACCCTCAACCACGCCACCGCCCGGAGCGAATTGGAGCTGCGCTCGGCCCTGGTCAGCCGGGTCGTGGCCGACGTGCTGAACGATCCCGATACGGGCGCGCAGCTGCAGCATCAGTCGCGCTTCGCGCTGGCGCGGTTCTCCCGGGAGCAGGAGCTGGAGGCGGACGCCACCGGGGTCCGTACCCTCGCCAAGGCCGGCTACGACCCGTTCGCCGCCGGCCGCTTCCTCACCGCGCTCAACCGCTCGACCAACCTCAAGGCCGGCAGCGGCACCGCAGGCGAGCCCGACATGCTGGCGACCCATCCGGGCACCGCCGAGCGCGTCACTCAGGTCACCCGGGCGGCGCGCCGGATCGGGGCGCCGGGCATCGGGGCCGACGACCGGGCGCATTACCTCGCGGCGGTGGACGGGCTGCCGTATGGCGACAACCCGCGCGACGGCGCGGTGCGCGGCCACCGCTTCGTCCATCCCGGGCTCGGCATCGCCTTCGACGTGCCGGACGGGTTCGTCCTGGAGAACACCCGCTCGGCGGTGCTCGGCACCACCCCGGACGGCAACCGGCGCCTGCTGTTCGACCAGATCGAGGCCAAGGAGGGCCAGCCCCTCGACGTCGCGCTCAGGGGCAGCTGGAACGACGCCCTCGACCCGGCCGGGTTCGAGACCCGCGAGGTCGGCGGCCACCCGGCGGCCTTCGCGCTGTCGCGCGGCAAGGACTGGACCTTCCGGCTCGGGGCGATCCGGATCGGCGACACGGCCTTCCGGATGATCATGGCGGCCAAGGGCGCCACCGACCCCGACCCGGCCTTCCGCCCCTGGGTCGCGAGCCTGCGGGCGATCACCCCCGAGGAGGCGGTGCTGCGGCCCCTGCGGCTGCAGGTGGTCCAGGCCGGATCGACCAGCGCCGAGGAGTTGGCCCGCCGCATGGCGGTGCCGGACCGGGCGCTCGACCGGTTCCTGGTCCTCAACGGGCTGGAGCGCGGCGCCGCGCTGGTGCCGGGCCGCAGCTACAAGATCGTGGTGGAATAGCCGCCCCGCTCTGCCGCGTCTTGCGCGCGCCCGCGCCCCGGACGACCGTCCGGCAGCGCTCGACCGTCGTCCCGGGCCAGGTCTCCGAGGCGACGCGCGAAGCGCTTGATGGGCATCACCTTTTTCCGAGAGCCGGTCGCCCCGCGCGGGGCGATGCGTCAGGGAGAGCGCCGTGATTCGATTCTTCTACAATCTCAGCCCCAACCCGATGAAGGTCGCCCTCTGCCTGGAGGAGATGGGCCTGCCCTACGAGCCGGTTCCGGTGGATCCGCGCAAGGGCGAGCAATTCGACCCGGCCTACACGGCCCTCAACCCGAACGCGAAGGTGCCGACCATCGTGGACGGCGACGTGACGGTGTTCGATTCGAACGCGATCCTGCTCTACCTCGCCGGCAAGACCGGCCGGTTCCTGCCGGAGGGCGAGCCCGTGCGGGGCGAGATGCTGTCCTGGCTGATGTTCGTGGCCACCGGCATCGGGCCGTTCTCCGGCCAATGCGTCCATTTCCGCCACTTCGCCCCCAACGGCGGCGCCTACGCCACCGAGCGCTACGCCTTCGAGGCGCGCCGCCACTGGGACATCCTGAACACGCGCCTCGCGGACCGCGCCTACGTGCTGGGCGAGACCTACACGATCGTCGACATGGCCGTGTGGGGCTGGGCCCGGATGGTGCCGTTCGTGCTGGGCGAGGACGCCTTCGCGACCCTGCCCCACGTCAAGCGCCACCTCGACGCGATCAACGCCCGCCCGGCCGCGCAGGCCGCCGAGGCGCTGAAGGGCCGCCACACCTTCAAGTCGGAGATGGACGACGAGGCGCGCACCTTCATGTTCCGCGCACCTCAGAGCGCCGCGTAACGCGGCCCGGTTCAGGGCCCGGTGAGCGTCACGGAGAGCATCGGCAGGGTGACGGCGAACCCGTCGCCCGATGCCGGCGGCGTGCCGAGCGTGAGGCAGGCGCCCAAACCGAGACAGAAAGCGAGACCGAGCAGCGAGGTCTCGAAGCCGCGATAGACCGATTCCATGGGAGGTCTCCTTCGCAAGAGACCCGCAGGATGCGCCCGACCGGTAAACGGATCGGTGCGCTGGCGCTCATCCATGGTGAGTAGGCGGTGGCAGGCGCCGAATACCCGTCTCGGTCAAACCAGCCGATGCCGCCTTCTCTGTCATCCCGGGGACGCAAAGCGGAAACAAGGATCCGGAAATGCGATTGCGGCAGGGATCAGTGCCGTCGGCATTTCTGGATCCCAGGCTCGCCTGCGATGACTGCGAATGACGCCGCGGTTTGCACGACAGCCAAGCAGCCAGAAGGCCCACAGCACTCTCGTGCGGCGGGCCTTCCGATGGGACTCGCGGAGGTTAAAAAAAGCAGCCAATGTTTCACGGGAAACATCGGCCGCCCGTCACAGCAGCTTGTCGATCGTGATCGGCAGGTCGCGGACGCGCTTGCCGGTGGCGTGGAACACCGCGTTGGTGATCGCCGCCGCGGTGCCGACGATGCCGATCTCGCCGAGGCCCTTCACGCCCAGCGGATTGGCCTTGTCCTCCTCGTCCACGAAGATCACGTCGATGTCGTAGATGTCGGCATGGACCGGCACGTGATACTCGCCGAGATTGTGGTTCATGAACCGGCCGAAGCGGTGGTCGAGCATCGACTCCTCTTCCAGCGCCGAGCCGATCCCCATCACGACGCCGCCGAGGATCTGGCTGCGGGCCGTCTTCGGGTTGAGGATCTTGCCGGCCGCGATCGCCGAGACCACCCGGGTGAGCCGCACCTGGCCCAACTCCTCGTCGACTTTCACCTCCACGAAAATCGCCCCGTGGGTGTAGGCCTGGTAGGTCTCGTTGAAGTCCTTGTCGGGACCGGCCTGCTCCACCGCCTCGACCTTGTCGACGCCGGCGGCCCGCATCACCTCGACCAGCGAGACGCTTCGGCTGGGATCGCCCGCCACCGAGATGCGTCCGTCCGCGAAGACGGCGCGGTCGACATCGACATTGGCGAGCGGCGAGTTCTCCAGGCCGCGGGCCAGCTTGAACACCTGCTCGCCGACATTGCGGCAGGCCTTCATCACGGCGGTGCCGGATGAGGCCGCGGTCCAGGACCCACCAGCGACCGGCGCCTCGGGCAAGCGCGTGTCACCGAGCTTGGTCGTGACCGATTCCATGGGCAGGCCCAAAGTGTCGGCGGCGATCTGGGTCAGGATCGTGTAGGTGCCGGTGCCGATATCGCCGGTGGAGTTGCCGACCATCAGCCGGCCATCCGCGGTCAGCGTCGCGATGGCGCTCGACTGCATCATCATCGATTCCCAGACGCCCGTGGCGACGCCCCAGCCGACGAGTTCGCGGCCCTCGCGCATCGAGCGCGGCTCGGGGCTGCGCTTGGACCAGCCGAAGCGCTCGGCGCCCTGGGTGAAGCAGGCCTTCAGCTCCTTGGAGCCGAACGGCTTGCCCTCGGCGGTGGCGTCCGATTCTGCGTAGTTCTTCAGCCGCAGCGCGATCGGGTCCATCCCGGTCGCGTAGGCGAGCTCGTCCATCGCGGTCTCGATGGCGAAGACGCCGGTGACGGCCCCGGGGGCGCGCATGTCGCCCGGGGTGGCGGTGTCGAGCTTGGCGATCCGGTAGGTCAGGGCGACGTTATCGCAGCGGTAGAGCACCCCCGACCAGTTGACGATGACCTCCTGGTAATCCTCGAACTGGGAGGTACCCTGCACGGCATCGTGCCGGAGCGCCGTCAGGGTGCCGTCCGCCTCGGCCCCGAGGGAGACCGTCTGCAGCGCCTCGCCCCGATAGGTGAAGGACCACATCTGGTCGCGGGTTAGCGTCACCCGGACCGAGCGCTTCAGCTCCTGCGCGGCCAGCATCGCCAGGAAGGCCTGGTATTGCGGGCGCAGGCCCGAGCCGAAGCCGCCGCCGAGATAGGGGTTGAGCACCCGCACCTGATCCGGCTTCAGACCGAAGACGTTGGCGAGATACTGGTGGCTGTTCGAGACGCCCTGGATCTTGTCGTAGACCGTGTAGGTCCCGTCCTCCTCGACCACCACCGTGGTGGCGTGCGGCTCCATCGGGTTGTGGTGCTCGTTGGCCAGCGTGTAGGCGCCCTGCACGCGGATCGGCGCGCTGCCGAAGGCCTGGTCGGCGTCGCCCCACGGCGCCGGCGGCGGCTTGATGCCCTCGCGCTTGTAGGGCGGATCGTAGGCGTCGCCGCGCACGGCGTGGAGATCGGTCTCGGGCTCCTGGGCCTCGTACCGGACCTGGATCAGCGAGGCGGCGTAGCGCGCGGTCTCGAAATCCTCGGCTACCACCAGGGCGACCGGCTGGCCGCTGAACACGATCAGGTCGTCATAGAGGGCGCGGAACGGCGAGCCGGGCGGCGCCACGGCGTCCTGGAAGTTCTTGTCGCGCCACGCGGTGCGGGGGCGGTTCTCGTGGGTGATCACCTTGAGGACGCCCGGCACCGCCTCGGCGGCGGCGGAGTCGATCGCCGCGATCCGGCCCTTGGCGATGGCGCTCGACACGACAGTGCCGTAGGCGAGGTCCGGGGCGGCGAACTCGCCGGCGTATTTGGCCAAGCCGGTGACCTTGGCGGGTCCGTCGATGCGGCTGCGCGGGCTGCCGACGAAGGTGTCGTGGCCGGTGGAGCTGAAGGTCTGGGTCATCGGGATGCCTACTGGATGCGCTTGTCGCTGAGCGACTGGGGCGTGCCGGCAGCGGCCTGTTCAAGGCCGCGCACGATGGCCCGCCGGGCGAGGTCGATCTTGAAGCCGTTGGCCGATTGCGGCTTGGCCTCGGAGACGATGAGGTCGGCCGCCTGCTGGAAGCTCTCGCGGGTGGCGGGCTTGCCCTCCAGAAGCGCCTCGGCCTCACGGTTGCGCCAGGGCTTGTGGGCGACGCCGCCGAGCGCCAGCCGGGCGGTCTTGATCGTGTCGCCGTCGAGTTCGACGCCCGCCGCCACCGAGACCAGCGCGAAGGCGTAAGACAGCCGGTCGCGCAGCTTCAGGTAGGTATAGTGCTGCGGGAACTTGCTCTCCGGCAGGTCCACAGACACGATGATCTCGCCGGGGGCGAGGTTGGTGTCGATCTCAGGGCTATCGCCCGGCAGCCGGTGGAAATCCGCGAAGGGAATCGTCCGCTCGCCCTGCGGCCCGCTCACCCGGACTGTCGCCTCGAGCGCCGCCAGGGCGATGCACATGTCGGACGGGTGGGTGGCGATGCAGGATTCGCTCGCCCCGAAGATCGCGTGGATGCGGTTGACGCCGCCGATCGCCGAGCAGCCGGTGCCGGGCTCGCGCTTGTTGCAGGGCGTGGCCGTGTCGTAAAAATAGTAGCAGCGGGTCCGCTGCAGCAGGTTGCCGCCCGTGGAGGCGGCGTTGCGCAACTGCGCCGAGGCGCCGGCCAGGATGGCGTTGCGCAGCAGCGGGTATTGCGCAGCGACCCGGTCGTCGTAGGCGACCTTGGCGTTGGTGGCGAGCGCCCCGAGCCGCAGGCCGCCCTCATGCGCCTCGATGCCGTCGAGGGGCAGGCGGGTGATGTCGATCAGCCGGCCGGGCTTCTCGACATCGTACTTCATCAGGTCGATCAGGTTGGTGCCGCCCGCGATGAAGCGCGCGCCCGCCCCGTAGGCCTGGACCGCCTCCGCCACCGTGCCGGCGCGGACATAATCAAAGCGGTTCATCGGGCGGCTCCCTGCATCACGTCCTCGATCGCATCGACGATGTTGGTGTAGGCACCGCAGCGGCAGAGGTTGCCGCTCATCGCCTCGCGGATCTCCTCGCGGCTATGGGCGTGGCCCTCGTTCATCAGGCCGACCGAGGAGCAGAGCTGGCCCGGCGTGCAGTAGCCGCACTGGAAGGCGTCGTGCTCGATGAACGCCTCCTGGATCGGATGGAGCGCGTTGCTGCCACCCCGGTCGCCGAGGCCGGCAAGACCCTCGACCGTGGTGATCTCGGCCCCGTCCTTCATGACCGCCAGCGTCAGGCAGGCATTCACCCGGGTGCCGTTCACCAGCACCGTGCAGGCGCCGCACTGGCCGTGGTCGCAGCCCTTCTTGGTGCCGGTGAGGTCGAGCTTTTCGCGCAGGAGATCGAGCAGCGTGGTCCAGGGCGTGACCTTGAGCGCCCGGCGCTGCCCGTTGATCGTCAGGGTGATGTCGAGCGCGGTGTCGGCCCGCACCGGCGGACTGTTTTCGAGGAGCATGCTGTCGTCCACGATCTGGGCCGGCCGCGGGGCCGGACGGGGAACGGAAGATCGGTCTGGGGCGGCGACGAGCCGGCGCCCACGGGGCCAGTCGATCGATAACCATTCCAAACTACGCCTGTTCCGCGGACGATCGGTCTCAGGGCTGGACATCCGGCCGTTGCCGGGCCCGCCCCGCCTCGGCTAACCCTGTCGTCGCGAAAAAAAACCCGCCGCATCCCGGAGCTCCCGATGGCCGCGCTCGACGCGATCCTCAACGACATCGACACGGACCTTGAGAACGCCCTGGAGCGGCTGTTCGCCTTCCTGCGGATCCCGTCGATCTCGACCGAGCCGGCCCATGCCGGCGATTGCCGGGCCGCCGCCGCCTGGCTCGCCCAGGATCTCACGGCGCTCGGCTTCGAGACCTCCGTGGAGGACACCTCGCTGCACCCGGTGGTGCTGGCGACCAAGCCGAAGCCCGGCGCGCCGCACGTCCTGTTCTACGGCCATTACGACGTACAGCCGGTCGATCCGCTCGACCTGTGGACGACGCCGCCCTTCGAGCCGCGCATCGCGTCGGATGCGGAGGGCCGCAAGACCATCGTCGGGCGCGGGTCTTCCGACGACAAGGGCCAGGTCATGACCTTCGTGGAGGCGTGCCGGGCCCATATCGCCATGAGCGGCGAGCTGCCCTGCGGCGTCACGATCCTGATCGAGGGCGCCGAGGAGAGCGGCTCGCAGGGCCTGCCCGAATGGGTCGCGGCCAACCGCGACCGCCTCGGCTGCGACGTGGTGCTCGTGTGCGACACCGGCATGTGGGACCGGACCACGCCGGCGATCACCTCGTCGCTGCGCGGGCTCGCGTATTTCGAGGTGAAGGTCACCTGCGCCGACCGCGACCTGCATTCGGGCTTCTTCGGCGGCGCCGCCCGCAACCCGATCCACGTTCTGTCGAAGATCATCGCCGACCTGCACGATGAGGACGGGCGGGTGACGATCCCGGGCTTCTACGACGGCGTGCACGAGCGCCCGCCCGAGGTGCTGGAGCAGTGGCGCGGCCTGGGGCTGACGCCCGAGACCCTGCTCGGGCCGATCGGCCTGAAGGAGCCGGCCGGCGAGCGCGGGCGGATGCCGATCGAGCTGGTGCAGTCGCGCCCGTCCTGCGACGCCAACGGCATCATCGGTGGCTATACCGGCGAGGGCACCAAGACGGTGATCGCCTCGACCGCCTCGGCCAAGATCTCGTTCCGCCTCGTGGACGACCAGGACCCGAAGGTTCTGGCCGAACGGTTCGAGGCCTTCGTGCGCGAACGGGTGCCGTCGGACTGCACGGTCGATGTCATCACCTACAAGGGCTCGCGGGCGATCAGCCTGCCCTTCGACATGCCGCAGCTCGGGGCCGCCAAGGCGGCGCTCGCCGAGGAATGGGGCGTGCCGGCCGTCACCGTGGGCGCCGGCGGCTCGATCCCGATCGTGGGCGACTTCAAGCGGCTCCTGAACCGCGACACGCTGCTGATCGGCTTCGGCCTGGACGACGACCGGATCCACTCACCCAACGAGAAGTACGACCTGACGAGCTTCCACAAGGGCACGCGATCCTGGGCGCGGATCCTCGCGGCGCTCGGTCAGGGCTGATCGTCGGGGCGGGACGCCCGCATCTTCGCGTCGATCCAGGCCCACAGGGCTCGGATCTCCTCGGCGGCGGGGCTCGCGGGCGCGTATTCCGTGACGCCGAGCCCGGTCGCCAGGGCGTCCTGATGGTCGACCCGGTGGATGATGCCGGGCTCGGCCAGCACCCCCAGCGCCCGCAACTGCGCGGCATAGGCGCTGGTGCGCGGCGAGGGCGGCGGCGGGCACTGGTTCAGCACCAGGGCGAACCGGCCGCGCAGGCCGAGATTCATCAGGGCCTGGAGGGTCGGTCGCGCCGCCACGATGTCGAGGCGCGAGGGCCGCACCGGCATCAGCACGAAATCCGCCCCCTTCAGGGCCGGCGCCAGCCCGGCGGAGCTGCCGGCGGTGTCGAGCACCGCGAGGGTCGTGCCCTGCTGGCCGAGGAGGTCCAGGATCTCGGGGAGCTGGCCGATCTCCCAGGGCTGGATCCGGTCGACCGCCACGGCGTTGCGCTCGCGCAGCGCCCCCCAGCCGGCCAGGGAGCCCTGCGGGTCGAGGTCGAGGGCGGTCACGCGCTCGCCGGCCTGCGCCGCCGCGACGGCGAGCGAGGCGGCCAGCGTGGTCTTGCCGGTGCCGCCCTTCTGCACCGCCACCGCGAGGATCCGCGGCTGGGTGCTCCGGCGCGGCGCGCGCTCCGATACCTGTTCGGATCCTTGGGGATCCATGCCTCTCCTGCCTGTCGATCTCGGGCCCGGTCCCCGCGATCGTCGCGGCGCCGGAAGATAATTGTCCGTACCCGTGTTGCGTGTGTGATCACCGCACCGGCGACCGTAGCCCAGCTACCATGACGATGTGATCATGAACACCGGAGGCTTGAACCCAGCTTATCCGGACACGATCCGAACATTTGAAGACGATCCGGCCTCGTCCCGACCGCATTTTATCTCCGGCCTCACGCTGATCTGCGCGATGACCGGACGCCCTGAATTCGGATACGCGGCGTCTGATCCGCATCATTATTGATACTGATCGGGCCATAGCGTGGACACAATCGGAGTGTCAAGGAATTTATCAATACATAAATACCGAATTATTTTAGATCATCGCCCCATATTCGCTTCCAAAGATCTTGCCGAAAAGAAGCTTGCTGTCCGGATACAGGACGACATGTCGTTCTTTGGCGTTGGATACGCCGGATCGCATGATCGTGTCGGGATCCCACGATGACCGGGTCGCGCGGCGATCCGGGGCGGGATCGGATCGCACCCTGCTCGGATCCGGGATCACCCGCCGCCGCCGCGCGTTGGGCCGCCGACCCGCTCGCCTGCTGCAGGAACCGCATGCCCCTCGACCGCCGCCGCCTGATCGGATCGGGCCTCGTCGCCCTCGCGGCCGGATCGGCCCAGGCGGGACCAGCGCCCGCACCGTCCGCCACGCCGCCCGCAGGCCGTGAGCCTCCGACCAGCCGCCCCGCCGGCGCGCTGGAACTGGCGATGGCGGCCAACGCCCCATCGACGCCCACCGGCCTGGCGATCGCCCGGGGCGGCCGGATGTTCGTGATGATGCCGCGCTTCACCGGGTCCGAGCCGGTGACCTTGGGCGAGGTGCTGCCCGACGGTTCCGTGAAGCCCTATCCGGATGCCCGGGCCAACACGCCGGACCCGAAGGATCCGCAGGCGACGCTCTTCCACGTTCCCAACGGCGTGTTCGACCGCAACGACACGTTCTGGATCCTCGATTCCGGCCTGCCGCAGGGCAAGGGCAAGGGCAAGCCGGTGCCGGGGGCCGCCAAGCTCCTGGAGATCGACATCACGCAGGACCGGGTCCGCCGGGTGATCCCCCTCGATGCCGGCGTGGTGCCCGAGTCCTCTCTCAACGACCTGCGGGTCGACGTCCGGGCGGACCGGGCGCTCGCCTACATCACCGACCAGGGCCAGGGCGGCCAGGGGGCGATCCTGGCGGTCGACCTCGCCAGCGGACGGGTGACCCGGCGCCTGGCGGATCATCCGAGCACGGCGACGCAGGAGGGCCTGGTCAAGTTCGTGGAGCTGCGCCCGGTGATGGAGCAGAAGGGCGATGCTCCCGCGAAACACCCGAAGGGCGGGGCCAACGGCATCGCGATCAGCCCGGACGGCAGCCGCCTGTACTACGCGCCGCTGATGAGCCGGCGCCTCTACGCGGTGGAGACCGCCGCGCTCCTCGACCCGAACGTGTCGGACGCGGCTCTGGCCGCCAAGGTCCAGGATCTCGGCGAGAAGGGCATGACCGGCGGCCTGACCACTGATTCGAAGGACCGGGTCTATCTCAGCCTGCAGGAGCACAACGCCGTCGGCCGGCGCCTGCCGGACGGGACCGTGGAGGTGCTCGCCGCCGACGATCGCCTGATCTGGGCCGACACGTTCTGGATCACGCCGGACAGGTGGCTCTACATCTCGAGCGCCCAGGTCAACCGGCGGCCGGAATTCAACCGCGGCCAGGATTTGCAGCAGCCGCCCTACGCGATCCTGCGGATGCGCATCGACGCGGACCCGGTCCTGTAGGGTGGGATTCGGCACCGCGCGATCGGTACGGCCTCGGCTATGTGCTGCTCTCCTGGTGCAGCCGATTCCGGACCGCCGTGATGGACCTCTCGCACGATCCCGACTTCTTCGCCGTCCTCACCGACAGCTACCGGCGGCGCCTCGGCGCGGCTTTGGTCCCCGACGGGGCGAATGCGGCCTGGCTCTACGAGCAGGCGCCCTTCGTGGTGCTGGCCCATGACGGCGGCGCCGACCCGCGCTTCGTCTACGCCAACCGGGCCGCGCAGGCCTGTTTCGGCTATGCGCGGGACGAGGTGGTCGGCCTGCCGTCGCGGTTCTCGGCCGAGGCGCCCGAGCGTGCCGAGCGGCAGCACCTCCTCGACGCCGTGGCCCGGGACGGGTTCACCCGCGGCTACCGGGGCCTGCGGATCGCCAAGGGCGGCCGGCGGTTCTGGATCGAGCAGGCGGTGGTCTGGCAGCTCGACCGCGACGGCGTGACGGTGGGCCAGGCGGCGACGTTCTCGCAGTGGCGCGACGCGTAGGGATCGGACGCGTCGTATCGGCGGCTGGACGCCCTTCGACGCGCGCTTTGCGCTTCCGCGCGAGGGGAAGCGCGAAGGATCGGGGGCCGGCTCCGGGGATGGAGTGGCAGGCCCCGCTAGCCTGACGATTCGTGAAAGCCCGGGTGGTCGCGTTTGCGGCACGTCCGCGCCCGTCACGTCAGGTCGAACCCGCGCCCCGAACGCCGGAACCAAATATCTGCCAATCCTTCGGCCGCGGCTCGAAACGCACCGTTAACCTTAATCAGTGATTTGCCAGATCATTAGTGGCTTCGCGCGGGCTGAATCGGCCGCCGCGCAAGGATGGCAAATCATGCGGCTGATCGTCGGCACCTTGGTCGTCTTCGCCTGCGTCTTCGGCAGCTACGCCGCGATGGGTGGCCACCTGGTCGTCCTCTGGCAGCCGTTCGAGTTTGTCATCATCCTCGGTGCGGCGATCGGGGCCTTCATCATCGGCAATACCGGGCCGGTGCTCAAGGCCGTGCCCGCCATGCTGGGTACGCTCGTGAAGGGCCCCAAATATACGCAGAACAGCTATGTTGAGCTGCTGGGAATGCAGTATTCGCTGTTCAAGCTTGCCAAGCAGAAGGGTTCGATGGCGCTCGAGCCGCACATCGAAAACCCGAGCGAGTCGACGCTGTTCAACGCCTTCCCGTCCTTTGCAGCAAACCACCACGCGGTCGAGTTCGTCTGCGACTACATGCGGATGGTCACGCTGGGCGCCAACAACGTCTACGAGATCGACGCCCTGATGGATGAGGAACTGGAGACGCACCACCAGGAGCAGGAGCGCGTCGTGTCAGCCATGCAGTCGCTCGCCGACGGAACGCCGGCGCTCGGCATCGTCGCGGCCGTGCTCGGCGTGATCAAGACGATGGGGGCGATCAAGGAGCCGCCGGAGGTGCTGGGCCATCTGATCGGCGGCGCGCTGGTCGGCACCTTCTTCGGCGTCTTCGTCGCCTACGGCTTCTTCGGGCCCATGGCGCAGTCGCTCAAAAGCCTCTTCGAGGCCGAGTCGAAATACTACCTTTCCCTCAAGGCGGGTCTCCTCGCCCATATCGGCGGCCAGCCGCCGGTGATGGCGGTCGAATTTGCCCGCAAGTCTCTGATGAGCGACGTCCGCCCGACCTTCAGCGAGGTGGAAGCGGCAACCGCCGCTCTGCCCGCCCAGAACTGACCCGGTATCCGGCAGGGATTCGATGAGCACGATCATCATCAAGAAGGTCAAGAAGGCCGCTCACGCGCATCACGGCGGGGCCTGGAAGATCGCCTATGCGGACTTCGTGACCGCCATGATGGCGTTCTTCCTGCTGATGTGGCTGATCAGCATGACGACGCAGGAGCAGAAGGTCGGTCTGGCGGAATATTTCGCGCCGGCGGCGTCGAGCCCGGCAACCAGTGGCGCGGGCGGGATGCTGTACGGCACCGCCCTGGACACGTCGGGCAACAAGGCGTCCACGCCCCGGGACGCGCAGAGGGGCTCTGACGAGCAGGTGGACAGACCGCGCCAGACCCGTCCGGGCCGCGCCAACGATCTCGATACCAGCCGCCCGGCCGCCAGCGTGCAGGCCGATTACAGCGCCATCGCCAGCCTCCGGCAGGCGCTCGAGACGATGCCCGACATCGCCGAACTGTCGAAGAACATCGTGATCGAGCCGACCAAGGAGGGCGTGAACGTGTCCCTCGTGGACCAGGACGGCCGCGCCATGTTCCGCGAGGGCTCCGTCGAGCCCTACGAGCGCACCCGTCGCGTGCTGGAGGCGCTCGCGCCCGCCATGCGCCGGCTGCCCAACCGTCTGTCGATAACCGGCCACACGTCTGCCGCGCGCCCGGGCTCGGCGCGGGCCGGCGAACCCTGGAACCTCACCGCCGGGCGTGCGCTCGCCGTGCGCGACATCCTGTCGGGTGCCGGGGTTCCCAACGACAACTTCATGTCCGTGGTGGGACGCGCCGACACCGAGCCGGTTTTCCCCGACAATCCCTACATCGCGCCGAATCGACGGGTGACGATCACGCTGCTCCACGCGAACCCGCCGGTGCCGCCGAACCTGTTCCGCTGACGACGAAGCGCCTCGCGGCCTGAGAGCCCCCCGAAACGCCCTCTGCGCTACCTCGCGCAGAGGGGGCAACCGGTCATCGGGCGTCTTGTAGGAGGCTCTCGGAGGCCGCTCGAAATCGAGATCAGGGCGCGCGGCTCGACGCGGCATCGATGCTCGCCGTCGCCGCGGCCCACCCAAAATCAGGCCCGCCCCTCCTGCACCGCGTGGCAGGCGACGCCGTCCAGCAGGGCCGGGACCTCGGTGCGGCAGCGGTCGTTCGCCAGGGGGCAGCGCGGGTTGAAGGTGCAGCCGGGGGGCGGGTCGATCGGGTTCGGGATCTCGCCGGAAACCGGCACCCGGGCGCGGCCGACATGGGCGAGGTCGGGCACCGCGTCGAGCAGCATCCGCGTGTAGGGATGGCGCGGGCGGGCGAACAGATCCTTCGCGGCGGCGACCTCGACCAGGCGGCCGAGATACATCACCCCCACCCGGGTCGCCATGTGGCGGACCACGGCGAGGTTGTGGGAGATAAACAGGTAGGTCAGGCCCAGCCGGTCCTGCAGGTCGCGCATCAGGTTGAGGATCTGCGCCTGCACCGAGACGTCGAGCGCCGAGGTCGGCTCGTCGCCGACCAGGAACTCCGCCTGGCTGGCCAGCGCCCGGGCGATGGCGACCCGCTGCCGCTGCCCGCCGGAGAATTCGTGCGGATATTTCCTGGCATCGTCCGCGTGAAGGCCGACGAGGCCGAGCAGCTCGCTGACCCGGGCGCGGATCGCTCCCTCCCCCTGGATCAGGTTGAACGCCCGGATCGGCTCCGCGATGATCTTGCCCACGCGCCAGCGCGGGTTCATCGACGCGTAGGGGTCCTGGAAGATCATCTGGATCCGCGAGCGCAGGCGCCGCCTTGCGGCCGCCTCCCGGGGATCGGTCATCGAGACCCCGGTGATCCGGACCTCGCCGGCCGAGGGCGGCAGCAGGCCGACCACCATCCGGGCGACCGTGGACTTGCCGGAGCCGGATTCGCCGACGATCGCGAAGGTCTCGCCCTTGGCGATGGTGAAGCCGACCCGGTCCACCGCCGTGAGGAACCGGCGGGGCTCGCGCTCGATCACCCGGTTGAGCCAGGGCTTCGAGACGTCGAACAGGCGGCGCAGGTCGGTGACCTCGACATAGGCGCTCACGCCGCCTTCTCCGTCACATCGTACAGGTGGCAGGCGACGCGGCTCGCGCCCACGAGGATCGGCTCGGGCCGCTCGACGCGGCAGCGGGCAAAGACCTTCGGGCAGCGCGGGTTGAAGGCGCAGCCCTTCGGGATGGCGGTGAGCCGGGGCATCGAGCCGGGGATCTGGCTGAGCCGGTCGGCCTCCTGCGACAGGGTCGGGATCGCCCCCATCAGGCCGACCGCGTAGGGGTGATGGGGCTCCCGCACCACGGCGGCGACCGGGCCGATCTCGGCCACCCGCCCGGCATACATCACGGCGACCCGGTCGGCGGCCTCGGCGATCACGCCCATGTCGTGGGTCACCAGCATCACCGCGGTGCCGTGCTCGCGGCAGAGACGCTTGAGCAGCGTGATGATCTGGGCTTGGACCGAGACGTCCAGCGCCGTGGTCGGCTCGTCGGCGATGATCAGCTCCGGCTCGGCGGCGAGCGCGAGTGCGATCACCACGCGCTGGCGCATGCCGCCGGAGAATTCGTGCGGATAGCCGTCGATCCGCCGCTCGGGGGCCGGGATGCCGACCTCGGCCAGCAGGTCGATCGCCCGGGTGCGGGCCGCCCTGGCCGAGAGCTCGGTATGGGCGCGCAGGGTCTCGACGATCTGGTCGCCGACCCGGAACAGCGGGTCCAGGGAGGTCAACGGATCCTGGAAGATCATGCCGATCCGCCTGCCCCGCACCCGACGCATCGCCTCGGGAGGCAGGTTGTCGATGCGCTCGCCGCGCAAGGCGATCTCGCCGCCGCTGATCCGGCCGGGGCGGTCGATCAGCCCGATCACCGCCGAGCCGGTGACCGACTTGCCGGCCCCGGACTCGCCGACGACCCCCAGGATCTCGCCCCGGCCGATGTCGAACGAGACCCGGTCGATGGCGGTGAGCGGCCCGCGGCGCGTGTCGAACGTGACCGTGAGGTCGCGCACGGAGAGGATGGTTTCGCTCATCGCGCGCGGGCTCCGACAACGGCGCGTGCTCCCGCCCGCACCCTCATCCTGAGGCGCGAGCGCAGCGAGCCTCGAAGGAGGGCTCCGGATGACGCGTGATCCCTGGAGGGCTCCTTCGAGGCCTCCGCTTCGCTTCGGCACCTCAGGATGAGGGCGCGGGTGGGATGAGCCCGGGAAACGCCGTGGTCCAACAACATCATTGCAGCTTCGGATTGAGGGCGTCGCGCAGCCAATCCCCCAGGAGGTTGATGGCGATGACGAGGCCGGCCAGCGCCAGGCCCGGGAAGGCGACGATCCACCACTCGCCGGAGAACAGGAACCGGTTGCCGGTGCGGATCAGGGTGCCGAGCGACGGCATGGTCTCGGGCAGGCCGGTGCCGAGGAACGACAGGGTCGCCTCGGTGATGATCGCCAGCGCCAGGTTGATCGTGGCGATGACGAAGACCGGGCCGGTGACGTTGGGCAGCACGTGGCGGACCAGGATCACCGGGGGCGTCAGGCCGATCAGCCGGGCGGCCTGGACGTAGTCCTTGCCCTTCTCGACCATCACGGAGGAGCGCACGGTGCGGGCGTATTGCACCCAGAACGACAGGCCGATCGAGATCACGATCAGCCCGATCAGCGGCCCGACATCGAGGGCGCCGCCAAAACTCGCCCGGGCGACGCCGTCCACCACCAGGGCGATCAGGATCGCCGGGAAGGTGAGCTGCACGTCGGCGACCCGCATGATCAGCGTGTCGAGGGCGCCGCCTGCATAGCCGGCAATCAATCCCAGGGCGATCCCGATGATGCCCGAGGTGATCACCCCGAGCACCCCGACGATCAGCGACAGGCGCAGGCCGTAGAGCACCGCCGAGAGCACATCGCGCCCCTGGTCGTCGGTGCCGAGGTAGAACGGCGCCTGGCCGTCCGCCTGCCAGATCGGCGGCAGGTTGGAGTTGATCAGGTCGAGCTGGGCCGGGTCGTAGGGGTTCTGCGGCGAGATCAGCGGCGCGGCGACCGCGAGCCCGACCATCAGGATGGTGGCCAGAAGCGCCACGATCGCGGTCTTCGACCTCAGAAAACTCGCCAGCAGGTCGGAATCGCGCCAGCGCGCGAGCCGGCCGGGCGTCGCCGCCTGCAGCGGGACCGGCGGGGCGCCGCCGGCGTCGATATCGCGTCCGCTCATCAACCGGCCCTCATGCCGTCGCCGAGGACAGCCGCAGGCGCGGATCGACCACGGTGTAGAGGATGTCGACCACGAGATTGATGGTCACGAAGATCAGCGCGACGAGCAGCAGGTAGGCGGACATGATCGGGATATCGACGTTCTGCACGGCCTGGACGAACAGCAAGCCCATGCCGGGCCACTGGAACACCGTCTCGGTGATGATCGAGAAGGCGATGACCGAGCCGAGCTGGAGCCCGGCGATGGTGATCACCGGCACGAGGGTGTTCTTCAGGGCGTGACGCAGGTGGACGGCGCGGGTGGAGAGGCCCCGCGCCCGGGCGAAGCGGATGTAGTCGGTGCGCAGCACCTCCAGCATCTCGGCGCGCACCAGCCGCATGATCAGCGTCATCTGGAACAGGCCGAGCGTGATGGAGGGCAGGATCAGCGCCTTGAGGCCGGACCAGGTGAGGAAGCCGGTGGTCCACCAGCCGAGCCGCACCGTGTCGCCGCGCCCGTAGGAGGGCAGCCAGCCCAGCGTCACCGAGAACAGGTAGATCAGCAGGATGCCGATCAGGAAGGTCGGCAAGCTGATCCCGATGAGCGAGACCGCCTGGAATAGGCCGGCGAGCCAGGAATCCCGGCGCAGCGCACAGAAGACCCCCATCAACACGCCGACCACCAGGGCGAAGACCGTGGCCCAGAAGGCGAGCTCCAGGGTCGCCGGCATGCGCTCGGCCAGGAGCTGCGAGACCGGCTGGCGGAACTGGTACGAGATCCCGAGCCGGCCCTGCACCACGTCGCCGGCATAGCGGGCGAACTGGATCAGGACCGGATCGTCGAGGCCGAGGCTCTTGCGGATCTGAGCCCGCTCGGAAGCAGGCGTATCGGGCCCGACGATCTGGTTCACAGGGTCGCCCGCGAACCGGAACATCGAGAACGCGATGAGCCCGACGACCGCGAGCACCGCAATCGCCTGGATCACCCGGCGCAGGAGGAAGGCGAGCACGCCCGGCCCCTACTGGGGGTCTTTCGAGACCCAGTAGAGCAACAGCATATTGTCCGGCCGCTGCACGAGATGGACCTTCTTGGACACGCCCCAGGCGAGCGCCTGCTGGTGCAGCGGGATGTAACCCCAATCGGCCTGGATCGTGTCGAAACCCTCCTTGATCAGGGCGTCGCGCTTGGTCTTGTCCGTCTCGGCCTCGACCTGGTCGGCGATGGTGTCGATCTTCGGGTTGCAATAGCCGCCGAGGTTCCAGCCGCCGCGGCCGGACTTGTCGCCGGGTTTCCGGCAGCCGGCGATCTCGAACAGGATGTTGTGGCTGTCCTGCGAGGACGGGGTCCAGCCCACGAGGTAGAACGAGGTGTCGAAGCCCGGCGACAGGACCTTGGCGAAGTACTTGGCCTTGGGCTGAGCGTTCAGGTTCACCTTGACGTTGATGCGGGCGAGCATCGAGACCACCGCCTGGCAGATCGCCTCGTCGTTGACGTAGCGGTCGTTGGGGCAATCCATGGTGAGCGAGAACCCGTCCGGATAGCCCGCCTCGACCATCAGCTCCTTGGCCCGCTTCAGGTCGGTGGCCGGGCGCTTGATCTCATTGGCGCGGTCGAACAGCGTCGGGGCGATCAGCAGGGCCGAGGGCGTGGCCTGGCCGCGCATGACCCGCTTGGCGATCGTGTCCTCGTCGATGGCGCGGTAGAACGCCTCGCGCACCTTGGGGTCCTTAAACGGGTTCTTGCCCTTGACGCTCGAATCCTTCAGCTCGTCCCGCCACTGGTCCATGCCGAGGAAGACCGTGCGCAGCTCCGGCCCGGCCATCACGGTGGCGGTCCCGCTGCTATTGACCCGCTGCTGATCCTGCAGCGACACCGGATCGACCCAGTCGACCTCGCCCGACAGAAGGGCGGCGACCCGAGTGGCGTCGTTGCCGATGGTGGTGAACACCGCCTCGTCGAGGTTCGACTCGACCTTGCCCCAGTAGCCGTCGAACTTCTTGAACACCGTCTTCACGCCGGGCTGATGCTCGGTGATCACGAACGGGCCGGTGCCGTTCTCGTGCAGGGTGGCGTAGCTCGGGGCGGCCGCGGTGGGCGGCGTCGGCTGGGTGGCGTTGTTCTTCTCCGACCAGCTCTTCGACATGATGTACCAGCCGGAGAACTGGTACACGGCGATGGGGTTGGGCTTCTTCAGCAGCATGTCGACGGTGTAGTCGTCGACCTTCACGAATTCGGCGTCGCCCGGCACGTTGGTCTGGAAGTTCGAGCCCGGGGCACGGACGCGCTGCGCCGAGAAGATGACGTCGTCGGCCGTGAACGGCGAGCCGTCGTGAAACTTCACGCCCTTGCGCAGATGGAAGCGCCAGCGGGTCGGCTCGGGCGTCTCCCAGGATTCGGCCAGCTGGGGGGCGAGCTTGAGGTCCTTGTCGCGGGTGATCAGGGACTCGTAGACGGCCCCGTGCATGCCGATCGTGAAGCTCTCCTTGAGGGAGTAGGGATCGAGCGACTTGATGTCCCCCTGGAAGGCGAAGCGGAACACGTTGGCGGCCTGGGCGGGCAAAGCCGTCAGCGCGAAGGCTGCGACCGCGCCTGCGGCCACGCCGCGGGCGAGGATCTTCAGGGTGGAACGGGACAAGCGGATCTCCGGAACCTTGGAAGTTGATGGCAGGCGGCCATCACCAGCGCAGGGGTTGAGCCTAGGCCGAGTGAAGCGCGCGGGCAAACCGCACCGGCCACACACCCACAGCAAGGTTCGGACCATCCGTATGCAAAATGCGGGGCCGAGGGGGCACGATGTTCACGGATCTCAGGACGAAGCGCGGGTTCCCCTCTCCCCGTGTGCGGGAAGCGAGAGGCGAAGCCGGAGCGGCGGTGAGGGACGTGACCGATGAGTCTCCTCCGGGGCAGCCCCCTCACCCTCGGCTGCCGCCTCGCTCCGGCGACGACAAGGTCGCCGGAGCCCTCTCCTTACAAGCGGGGCGAGGGGATCCGACCGCGCAGGCCGGGGACGAACCCGAAGCCGGCAGCCCCTACTCGGCCGCCACGTGATGCGGCTGGTGGGCGGGCGCCGCGTCCGCGCCCTCCCCCCGCTCGCCGTCCGCCACGGCTTTGCGCCGGAACAGGCGCATCACCACCACGAAGAACACCGGCACGAAGAACACCGCCAGCACGGTCGCGGTGATCATGCCGCCCATCACGCCGGTGCCGATCGCCTGCTGGCTCTTCGAGGCGGCGCCGGTGGCGATGGCCAGCGGCACCACGCCGAAGATGAAGGCGAGCGAGGTCATCACGATCGGCCGGAACCGGAGCGTCGAGGCCTCGACCGCGGCCCGGATCACCGAGGTGCCGGGCCTCCAGAGGTCCTTGGCGAATTCCACGATCAGGATCGCGTTCTTGGCCGACAGGCCGATGATCGTGATCAGCCCGATCTTGAAGTACACGTCGTTGGGCATGCCGCGCAGATAGACGGCCCCCACCGCGCCGATCACGCCGAGCGGGATCACCAGCAGCACCGAGACCGGGATCGCCCAGCTCTCGTACAGCGCGGCCAGGCACAGGAACACGATCAGCACCGAGAGCGCCAGCAGAAGGCTGGCCTGGCTGCCGGCCTGCTTCTCCTGGAACGACTGGCCGGTCCAGGCATAGCCGAAGCCCTTGGGCAGCTGCAGCATCAGCCGCTCCATCTCGGCGATGGCGTCGCCCGAGGTGTAGCCGGGATTGGGCTCGCCGGTGATCCGGACCGACTGGTAGCCGTTGAAGCCGACGATCTGGCTCGGCCCCATGCCCCATTTCAGCTCGGCGAAGGACGACATCGGCACCATGGTGCCGGAGGCGTTCTTCACCGCGTAGTTGAGGATGTCCGACGCGTTCATGCGCTGGAGTTGCTCGGCCTGGACGTAGACGCGCTGCATCTTGCCGCGGTTGGGGAAGTCGTTGGTGTAGACCGAGCCGAGGTTGAGCTGGATCGTGGCGTTGATGTCCTCGAACTTGACGCCCAGAGCGGCCGCTTTCTCGCGGTCGACGATCAGCTCCGCCTGCGGGGTCGGCGGCAAGCCCTCGATCTTGACCTTCTGCAGGATCGGGCTGCCTTGCGCGAGCTTGAGCAGCTGGTCCTGGGCCGAGAGCAGGGCCGCGTAGCCGCGGTTGGCCCGGTCCTGGAGGCGGAACGAGAAGCCGGCGGCGTTGCCGAGGTTGTCCACCGGCGGCGGTTCCTGGGCATCCACGGTGGCGTCGCGGTAGCTGGCGAGCGCCGCGTTGGTGCCGGCCACCAGGGCGGCGGCGGAGTTCTTCGCGTCGCGCTCGCTCCAGGGCTTGAGGGTGACGAAGGCCTGGCTGGTGCTGGGCGCCTGGCCGGAGAACGAGAAGCCGTTCAGCATGGTCACGGTGGCGACGCCGGCTTGCGCCAGCAGGTGCTCCTCGACCTTGCGGTTGGCCTCCTGGGTGCGGTTGTAGGAGGCGCCGGGCGGCGTCTGGATGTCGACCGTGAAGAAGCCCTGATCCTCCACCGGCAGGAAGCCCTCCGGCAGGTTGACGAAGGCGTAGGCCGTGCCCGCCACCAGGGCGAGGTAGATCAGCATCACCCGGCCGGACTTGCGGATGAGACCCGCGACGCCGCGGCCGTAGCGGGCGGTCTCGCGGTCGACGAAGCGGTTGAACATCCCGAACACGCCGCCCTTGGCGTGGCCGTGCCCCTTCTCCACCGGCTTCAGGAAGGTCGCGCAGAGCGCCGGCGTCAGCGACAGGGCCAGCAGCGCCGAGAACGCGATGGAGGTCACCATGGCGATCGAGAATTGCCGATAGATGATGCCCACCGAGCCGGGGAAGAACGCCATCGGGATGAACACCGCCATCAGCACCAGGGTGATGCCGATGATCGCCCCGGTGATCTGCTCCATGGCCTTCTTGGTGGCCTCCTTGGGCGGCAGCCCCTCCTCGTTCATGATCCGCTCGACATTCTCCACCACCACGATGGCGTCGTCGACCAGGATGCCGATGGCCAGCACCATGCCGAACATGGTGAGCACGTTCACCGAGAAGCCGGAGATCCACATCACCGTCACGGTGCCCATCAGGGCGATCGGCACGACGATGGTGGGGATCAGGGTGTAGCGGATGTTCTGCAGGAACAGGAACATCACGAGGAACACCAGCACCACCGCCTCGACCAGGGTGTGCAGCACCTTCTCGATCGAGGCCTCGACGGCCGGGGTGATGTCGTACGGGATGTCCCACTTCAGGTCCGGCGGGAAGAACTGCGACAGCTCCACCATCTTGGCGCGGATCGCCTTGGCGGTCTCGAGCGCGTTGCCGTCGGGGGCCAGCGTCACCGAGATGCCGGCCGCCGGGCCGCCGTTCAGCCGGGTGGAGAACTGGTAGGCGTCGCCGCCGAGCTCGATCCGGGCGACGTCGCGCAGGCGCACGTTCGAGCCGTCCGGGTTGGCCCGCAGCACGATCGCGCCGAAATCCTCGATGGTGCCGAGCTGGCCCTTCACGATGATCGGCACCGTGACCGCCTGCTTGATCGGGCTCGGCTGGGCGCCGACCGAGCCGGAGGCGACCTGGATGTTCTGGTTGCGGATCGCCTCGGTCACGTCCTCGGCGCTGAGCGACAGGCCGCGCAGCTTGTCCGGATCGACCCAGACCCGGAGCGAGCGCTCGGTGGAGTAGAGCGTCGCGCGCCCGACCCCGGGGATGCGGCGGATCTCGTTGATGACGTTGCGGATCAGGAAGTCGCCCAGGCCCACCTCGTCCATCGACCCGTCCTTGGAGATCAGGGTGATGATGTTGAGGGTCGCGGCCGAGGCCTCCTCGACCAGGATGCCCTGCTGGCGGACTTCCGCGGGCAGGCGGGCCTCCACGCGCTTCAACCGGTTCTGCACCTCGACGGAGGCGAGCGCCGGCTCGGTGCCGGGCAGGAAGGTCGCGGTGATGTTGACCGAGCCGAACGAGTCGGTGGTCGACTCGAAGTTCATGATGTTGGCCGCGCCGTTCAGCTCATCCTCGATGAGCCGGGTCGTGCCGACATAGAGGCTGTCCACCGAGGCGCCGGGATAGGCCGTGGACAGGGCGATCTGCGGCGGGGCGATCACCGGATACTGCGCGATCGGCAGGTTCGGGATCGCCAGGGCGCCGCCCAGGCAGATGAACAGAGCCACCACCCAGGCGAAGACCGGGCGGTCGATGAAGAAGCGTGCCATGCGCGAGGTCCCCCGGGCTCAGTGGCGGTTGACCGCGGCGGCGCGCGGGGCGGCCTCCGCCTTGTCGCCGGGCGCGTCGGGAGCCTCGTCGGCGTCGTGCTTCGGACCCGCCTCGCCGTGGAGCGGCGTCTGGTCCACGGGCTTCACCTTCACGCCCGCGGTGATCTTCTGGACGCCGTCGATGATCACCCGCTCGCCGGCCTTGAGGCCGTCGCGGATCAGCCAGTTCTGCCCGACCACCGGCCCGACCTCGACGGGCTGGCGCATCACGGTGTCGTCGGCCCGGACCAGCCAGACCTCGGCGCGGCCGTCCTCGGTACGCTGGATCGCCTGCTGGGGCACCGCGATCGCGTCGGAATCGATGCCCTGCTTGATCCGGGCGCGGACATACATGCCCGGGAACAGCTCGTCATGCGGGTTGGGGAACTGCACCCGCAGGGTCACCTGGCCGGTGCTCGGATCGGCGGTGACGTCCGAGAACAGCAGGCGGCCGGCCAGCGGGTAGAGGGAGTTGTCGTCCATGATCAGGTGGACGTTGGCGGTGTTGTCCTCCAGCCGGGCGAGCTCGCCGCTGGCGAGATCCCGGCGCAGGCGGTTCAGCTCGCCCACCGACTGGGTGATGTCGACGTAGATCGGGTCGAGCTGCTGGATCGTGGCGAGTGCGCCCGTGGAGCCCGGCTCGATCAGGGTCCCCTCGGTGAGCAGCGCCCGGCCGATCCGGCCGGTGATCGGCGCGCGCACGTCGGTCCAGCCGAGGTTGAGCTGCGCCCGGTCCCGGGCCGCCTTGGCGCCGGCGACCTCCGCCTCCGCCTGCTTCTTGGCCGCGAAGGCGGCATCGTACTGCGCCTGGCTGGCGGTCGCCCGGGTCAGCAGGGTCTCGAGCCGGTCGGCCTGCTGGCGGGCCAGCACCAGGGCGGCCTCCTGGCGGGCCAGCACGGCCTCCGCGCTCGCCAGCTCGACCTCGTAGGGGGCCGGGTCGATCTTGTAGAGGATGTCGCCTTCCTTGACCTGGCTGCCCTGCTCGAACAGGCGCTTGACCACGAGGCCCGAGACCCGCGACCGGACCTCGGCGATGCGCATCGGCGCCACCCGGCCGGGCAGGTCGCGCAGGTAGGGGATCGCCTGCGGCGTCACGGTGACGAAGCCGACCTCGGGCACCGGCGGCGTCGGCGCGGCCGTCTGCTTCGGGTTGCAGGCCCCCAGCGCGAGGGCCAGCAGGACGGCCGATCCCAGGACGGTCACGCGCGGCGCGGCGCGCCGGACGGGGGACGGGGAAAGGGCGGACGAAGTGCGGGTCACGGGTTCCGACGCTCCTGGAGATACATGCGTCTGCAAAGGCCGGCGCGGAGCAAGGCCCGCGCGTCGTCGAGGCGGATCGCGCATCCTCCCGAACGGGGTTTCCCGGCTCTCGGAAAGGCGATGCGGCGCGATCAGGACTTCAGGTTACCAGGCCGGATCCGGGATCCGGGACGATGGCCCTGCGCCGATACGGCGAAGATCGGGCGCCCGGCCGGTGGACGAACCGGCGGCGCGGATCAGGCCGCCCGGGGCGGCCGGCGCAGGGCCTCGTCCGGTCCGAAGGCCGGCGCGACGATCGGAGCATAACCATAGGATGCGGCGGAGGCGTGACGCGGCCGCGGGGCCTCGACCGGGCGGCGCGGAAGCCCGAGCTCGCCGCCGACCTCGAGATCGGCCGGGCACAGGTCGGTGCCGTCGAACAGAGCCCGACGGGCCTCGGGAGCGCTCTTGCGCGTCTCGACCTTGCGGGCGTCCGACAGGACGGCGACTTTCTGGCTGACCACCCAGCAGGCCGGACCCGCCACCGGCGCGGCCCGGGCCGGACGGGGCGCAGCTGTCAGCGCAGCCGCCGCGACGGCGAGCACCGCCAGCACGGCGAGGCTCCGGACGAGGCGGTCCGGCGAGCCCGCGACGCGGCGGGCCAGAAGGGCGACGGATCGGATCACATCCCGGAGATAAGCATGGCCGTCCTCCAGCGCAATCACCCACGGCGTCGCGCCGTTTTCCAGTGTTGCCCGGAGCCCACAGGGCCGGCCGGATTCGCGCGCGTCACCCCGCCGGCCTCAACCTTGCCGCGAAGTCGGGGCCGGCTCGCCGGAGGATCGCGGCCCACCCGCGACGACCGACGCCATCGGCAAGAACCGGCACGTGATGAGGATGAAGACCATGTCGAGACGGATCGCGATGCTCGCGCTGGCGGGCGCCCTGCTGGGGAGCGCGCCCGCTTCCGCCGGCCCGCTGGACAGCGGGCCGCTCGCGGATTTCATGAATGTCTTCCGCACCCAGGCGATCCCGCGCGAGACGATCGGCTGGAACAGCACCGAGAAGCCCGGCACCATCGTGATCTCGACCCGCCAGCGCCGGCTCTACTACATCCTCGGGAACAGCGAGGCGATCCGCTACGGCGTCGGCGTCGGCCGGCAGGGCTTCTCCTGGTCCGGCACCAAGACGGTGACGATGAAGAAGGAATGGCCGGCCTGGCGCCCGCCGCAGCAGATGCTGGCCCGCCGCCCCGACCTGCCCCGCTACATGGCCGGCGGCCAGGACAACCCGCTGGGCGCCCGCGCCCTCTATCTCGGCTCCTCGCTCTACCGGATCCACGGCTCGAACGAGCCCGAGACGATGGGCGCCGCGGTATCCTCGGGCTGCATCCGCATGACCAACAAGGACGTGGTCGATCTCTACGACCGGGTCCGGGTCGGCACCAAGGTCGTCGTGCGCGACTGAGCGAAAAGCCCGGCGGCCGGCGCGGATCGCCGGGCCGTCGGGCACGCATCCCGGTTCCGATCATGCGCGAGCCGGCGGCCGGTCCCGGGCCGATCCAGCCGAACCTGCGGCCGATCGTGCCGGCGGGATGTTCCATCGACACAGGAACATATATAGAACATCGAGACGACCTCGCGCAGGATGCGACAGGAGCCCCGATGGCCCGCTACCGGTTCCACTGCACCAACGGTCTGGAATGCGTGTTCGACGCGCGTGGCGCGGATATCCGCGCGGCCGGGCGGCTGCCCCTGCGAGCGCGCCGGGTCGCCGTCGACGTGATGCGGGCGCTGTCCGATCGGACCGACTGGTCCGAATGGCAGGTCAGCGTGCACGATCTCACCGGCCGGCGCGTGATGGTGCAGCCGTTCCGGCAGCTGGTCGGCGATCGGCCCCTGGCGGCCTGATCTGGTCCGCCGCCGGCGCGTTCGACTATGATGCCGGCATGATCAGATCCGCCGGTTTTCGCCCGCGCCGATTCGCCGCCTGCCTCGGCTTCTGTCTGCTGTCGGCCGGCCCCGCCGCCGCCCAGGCGTTCCTGCCGCTCGTGGGTTTCGCGCCGCTGCCGTCCTTCGCCCTGGATCCGGTCGAGGATGCCGGCCGCTGGACCGGCTCCTACGCCCGCCTCTCGACCGGCTACGCGGTCAGCACGTCCCGGCATTTTGGAAGCTATTCCGGCCCGACCCTCGGGTTCGAGGGCGGCCGGATGTGGCAGGAGGGGCCGATCCTCTACGGGATCGGCGGCGGCCTGGATTACCTCGCCGGCTTCGACGGCAATCTCACCCCGGGCTTCGGGCGTCTCGCCTACAGCCGCGACTTCGCCGGCGCGCTCGAGGTCAAGGTCGGGACGCTGCTGACGCCGGACGTGCTGCTCTACGCCAAGGCGGGGGCGGGCGCCGTGCACGACACCCTGCGGGTCGGGCCGACCCCGTTCAGCCCGCCCCTCACCCGGGAGGACATCGCGATCCTGCCGAACGCCCGCGTCGGCGTCGAATGGGCGGTCACGGACCGCCTCTCCGTGGCGGTCGAGGCCGGTGTGGTACGCAACGGCCTGCGCTGATTCGTTTTCGTTTGGGGTCGCCCGACCAGCCCCGTCTTCGCGAGTGCGTCAGCCGGGAACCGGACCCCGCCGAAGCGCCGCAAGATCGCGCCAGCCATAGGCGACCTCAACGAGCGTGGCCCGCTCCCGCCGCTCCACCCGCTCGCCGACCACGATACCGCCGAGACGCGCGTAGAACCGCCGGGCCGTCGCATTGTCGCGCAGCGCCCAGAAGCTGGCGGCACGATGACCGCTCCGTCGGAGATGGGCCGCCAGCGCGGCCATCAGGGTGCTCCCGGTCCCGCGCCGCTGCGCGGCGCTCAGGACGTAGATCGCACTGACCTCGCCGTCGAAGCCGTCCGCCGCCAGCTCGGCCGCGCGCTGGGCGCCGCAGGACCCGAAGCCGACGAGACCCGCAGGCCCCTCGGCGACCGCGACCGCCGTGCCGGACTCCGGCCCCCCGAGGATCCGCGTCCAGGCCGCCAGCCGCGTCTCGACCGTGTGGGCGGCGATCATCTCGGCGGGCAGGAGCCCGGCATAGGTTTCCTGCCAGGCGGCGACATGGATCGCCGCGATGGCCGGCGCATCGTCCAGGCCCGCCGCCCGGATCGTCACGGCTTCCAGCGATGGGACAGGATTCATCGGACGCTCCTGTGAGGGTCGGGCATCGCGCCCGCTGCCGGGCGGGCAATGGCGTTCCGATACACCGGCGCCGGACGCGGGCAGCGGAGACCAAGATATCTGCGCGCCCCCTCCCCCTCTGCGGGGGAGGGAAAGCCGGGCCTATCCAGACGGATTCGCCTATTGCGCCCAGCTCTACTTCGGCACGAACGCCCAGTAATCCAGGTCGAGGATCACGGCCGGGTCGTAGCCATCGCCCGCCCGGTCCGGGAAGGCGCCGCAGGGCTGGTTCTTGGTGGCCACCGTGCGCAGGCGCAGGAGGCCGACATCGTCGCGGCCGACATCGGCCGCGGCCAGGACCTCGCTCCAGGCATAGACCGTGTCGCCGGCAAAGAGCGGCGCCACGTGGCGGCCGGCATTGATGCCCGCCAGCGCGAAGGCGTTGCCCAGGCCGTTGAAGCTGAGCGCCCGGGCCAGCGAGATCACGTGCCCGCCATAGATCAGCCGCCGGCCGAACCGGGTGTCCTTGGCGGCCAGCCCGTCGAAATGAACCTTGGCGGTGTTCTGGAACAGGCGCGTGGCGATCTGGTGCTCGGCCTCCTCGACGGTCATGCCGTCGACATGGTCGATCTTCTCGCCGACCGCGTAGTCGGCGAAGCGGTGCGGGCTGCCGGCGAGCTCCGAATCGTAGGCCGCGGCGGACAGCTTCGGCAGGGCGCCTGCGAGGTCCTGCGGGTCGACCACCTTGGCCAGCGTCGGCACGTGCTCCTCGGCGATGGCCGCCTCGGGGTCGCGCTTGCGCACCAGCACCCAGCGGCAATAGCTCAGCACGGTCTCGCCGGATTCGTCCGAGCCCACCGAGCGGACATAGACCACGCCGGTCTGGCGGTTCGAGCTCTCCTTGAGGCCGATCACCTCCGAGACGGTCGACAGGGTCTCGCCCGGATAGACCGGCCGGCGGAAGCCGCCCTCCGCGTAGCCGAGATTGGCCAGCGCGTTCAGCGAGACGTCCGGCACGGTCTTGCCGAACACCATGTGGAAGGTCAGCAGGTCGTCGAGCGGGCTCTTCGGGTAGCCGAGGGCCCGGGCGAAGGCGTCCGACGATTGCACGGCGAAGCGCGGGCCGTAGAGGCCGGTGTAGAGCGCCACATCGCCCACCGTCACGGTGCGGGGGGTGGCGTGGCGGATGGTCTCGCCGAGGCGGAAATCCTCGAAGAACCGGCCTGGATTTGTCTTCACGGTCACTCGATCCTACTGCGCGTAGATATACGCCTGGGGCACGGCATATTCGTGCAGAAGGCGGCTGATGAACAGCAGCAGCAGGATCAGGATGATCGGCGAGATGTCGACGCCGCCGAGATTGGGCAGCAGGTTGCGGATCGGCCGCAGCACCGGCTCGGTGATCCGGTAGAGCACCTCGCCGATCTGGGCGACGATCGGGTTGCGGACATTCACCACGTTGAACGCCACCAGCCAGCTCAGGACCGCGCTGGCGATGAGGACGTAGATGAAAAGCTGGACGACCGTGTCGAAGAGCCAGATCAGGGCGTTCATGCAGGTCCGCGCACTATCCTCGGGGCGCCCGCGCGGCAGCACCGGGAGCGGTGTGCGGCAGGCGGCGGTGAAACAGGAATTGACAGGCTGAGCCGCCCGCGCCTACAAGGCCGGCGCCTCGACGGGGCTGTAGCTCAGATGGGAGAGCGCCGCAATCGCACTGCGGAGGTCAGGGGTTCGATTCCCCTCAGCTCCACCACTCACTTTTCGGTTCGGAAAAGCGAGGGGTGGCAAGAACTCACCGAACAATCCATAGGCTTTCTCGCGACGGATGTGCGGCTTTCTGCTAGAGCCGTACATCCGCAGTGTCGTGCTTACGGCTCCGACCGTGCCGTCGCGACAAACCCGTAATTACCCACCCCCTTGCGCGGTTTGGGTTTCGCTGATTCCCTGCCGGGATGGGTCGCAGCGATCTTGAGCGGTTGAGCCGCGAGGAGCTGATCGAGCTGGTGCTGCGGCTGCAGCGTCCGGAAAAGACCTGGCGTACCTCGTCGAAGCCTCCCGCGACGGACCGCAAGGAGCGGCGGGAGCAATCCAAGCCTGGCGGCGCCAAGCATGGTCACGAAGGCCATAGCCGGGTGATGAGCGACGATCCCGATACGGTGGTCGATCATCGTCCCGACCGGTGCTCATGCTGCGGCGGCGACCTGCACACCGCTCTTCCGACAGAGGTCGTCGGCGTTTCCGAACGGATCGAGCTGCCGGAAGTCGCGCCGGTGGTGACGCAGCATCGGCGACTGGCCGTGCATTGCCCGGCCTGCGGGACGCGGGTGGTCGAAGCCGTGCCGGAAGCGGCGCGAGGAACACCCTTCGGCCCGCGGCTGCATGCGGTGGCGACGTATCTCAAGACCTTCCAGGCGCTGTCCTACGCGCGGTTGCAGGCGGCGCTCTCCGACCTCTTCGGTCTGACGCTCAGCCAGGGCGGGCTGATGAACTTGCTCCAGCGCGCGCAGAGGCGCTTCCGCTCCGGTCGCGAGGAGGCCGTCTCGATCCTGCGCCGTGCCACGGTGGTCGCCTCGGACGAGACCGGCGTGCGCATCGAGGGCAGCAACGCCTACCACTGGGTGTTCCATTCGGCCAAAGCCGTGGTGCACACGGCCTCGCCAACGCGGGGGGCGATCGTGGTGCGGGAGATGATGGACGGGCATCGGCCCGCGGTGTGGATCTCGGACCGCTACACCGCCCAGCAGGGCCACGCCGCCGCGCACCAGACCTGCCTTGCCCATCTCGCCCGTGATGTCGCCTACGCCGTCGACACCAGCGACGATCCTGTCCCCTGGCACCTGCAACTCTGGCTCCAGTCCGTGTTCACTCTGGCCGAGCGCGCCACCGATCTGGCCGCCTCGACGCTGGCCGCCAAACGCCGGAGCCTGGATCGCCAACTCGGCGCCATCCTGGCCACGCCGAGCGGCTGCGACCTGACCCGCGACCTGCAGGCCAAGATCGGTCGGGCTCGCCATCAGCTCCTCGTCTTCTTCGATCATCCCGGCGCAGTCGAGCCCACCAACAACGGCTCCGAGCGGCTGCTGCGCCCGGCCGTGATCCAGCGGAAGGTCACCAACGGCTACCGCGCGATGTGGGCCGCCGAAGGCGAAGCCGCTATCCGCACCGTCGTCGATACCGCGCGCCTCACTGGTGCCAGCCAGTTCGGCACTATCCTCAAAACCGTCGGCGCCTGAACCTCACGATTACCGGGGTGGGTAATTACCCAAACCCTGTCTCAATCCGCTTGGAAAAACTTAGTCCGCTTGACTGTCCTGTCGAATCGCCGAACCGGATGGCATGTTCGGCCACCTCCCAAACAGATTGCCAAGAATCGGTGTCTCGGGAAGCTTAAGATATTGAGACATTCCTGCGTCCTTGCGACCCCCAACATCGACTTGGCGCGGCTGAGCGACAACTTCTTTCGCAGCATGCCTCTTCCGATGCATCACAGCACCCTCCACGGGGCGCGAAGCCATATCTCTGGGAGGCCCCTTCTTCCGGGGCAGGCCAAATTAGCCGGCCGCGCTTGGTCAGGCCGCATCGGAGGTCTGAGCCTGCGGTACGATCCGATCGAGGTGGGTTCGGAGTCGGCCGGCAGCAAAGTCCATAAAGGCGCGAACCTTGGCAAGCGCCAGCCGGTCGGGTGACACGACCAAATGGATGGGGACGGGGGGCGGCTCGTCGGCGGGCAGAAGAACAGCCAAACGGCCGTCACGCACTTCGTCCTGGATCTTGTACGAGAAGATTCGAACGATGCCCTCGCCGTCGATTGCCGCTCCGACAGCAGCGTCGTCGGTGTTGACCATCAGCCGAGGCTTGACGCGGACCGTGCGGGCGATCCTGCTGCCGCGCGCCGGCGGAAAGCTCCAGATGTCGGTCGGGCTTGTGGGTTCGATCCCGATGCAGTCATGCCGCGCCAGATCGGCCAGCGTATTGATCGGCGGTCGATCAGCCAAGTATCTCGGCGACGCGCAAAGAACGCGGCGCACTTCGCCGATGCGAACCGCGATCAGGCTGGATTCCTGCAGCGGAGCGATCCGGAGCGCAACATCAATCCCCTCATCGACGAGGTTCGTCACCCGATTCAGCAGCAGGTAGCGGACCTGCATGGCGGGATACGCCCTCAGGAACTCACCCACGACCGGGCGCAGAACGCGTGTCCCGAACATCACGGGCGCGGTGACGGTCAGGACGCCCCGGGGTGCAGCCCGGTTCCCGGCCAGGGCGAGGTCGGCTTCGTCCAAGTCCGTCAGCACCCGGCGGCAGACGGCGGCGTATTGCTCGCCGGCCTCGGTCAGCTGCAGCCCTCGGGTCGTCCGGTGCAGGAGTCGAGCTCCGACATGCCTCTCAAGAGCGGCGATGGCCCGCGTCATCGCGGCTGGGGAGCGACTGAGGCGCCGGCCAGCGCATGCGAGGCTGCCCTCGTCCAGAGCGGTGACGAACACCCGCATCGCTTCGAGACGATCGATCATTATTCCGCCGTGCGAAATCAAGGATTGCGCAGGTTAGGCGTTCCGCTCCCGAGCACAACGGCCTAGCCTGCTTTACCTGATTTGGAAAACAGGAGGGTGAACGTGACCGACCCCGCCAACATCCCGATCATCCATTATCGGACTGCCAAGGTCGAGGGCGTGCGCATCTTCTACCGGGAGGCGGGCCCCGCGGATGCCCCGATCGTGTTGCTGTTGCACGGCTTCCCGACCTCGTCGCACATGTTCCGCAACCTCATCCCTCTCTTGGCCGACCGCTATCACGTCATCGCCCCCGACTATCCAGGTTTCGGCGGCAGCGATGCTCCCGATTACCGGGAGTTCGCGTATACGTTCGCGCATTATGCCGACATCGTGGACGGCCTGCTGACCCAGTTGGGAGCGGGCCGCTATACGATGTACGTGATGGATTACGGCGCCCCGGTCGGTTACCGGCTCGCGCTCAAGCATCCAGAACGCGTCAGTGCTCTCGTCGTCCAGAACGGTAACGCCTATGAAGAGGGGCTGAAGGCATTCTGGGATCCCATCAAGGCCTACTGGCGCGAGGATACGCCCCAGCGGCGCGAAGCTCTCGCTTTCCTCGTCGCACCGGAAACCACGAAGTTTCAGTACGTCGACGGCGTGGCCGACGTCTCCCGGATCGATCCGGACAACTGGCTGCACGACCAAGTGTTGCTCGACAGGCCGGGCAACAGGGACATACAGCTCGACCTCTTTCGCGACTACGGCACCAACGTACCGCTCTACCCACAATTTCAGGCCTTCTTCCGGGAGCACAAACCACCGACGCTCATCGTCTGGGGCCGGAATGATACGATCTTCCCGCCCGACGGCGCGCATCCGTATCTGCGCGACCTGCCCGATGCCGAGCTGCATTTGCTCGACACGGGGCACTTCGCGCTCGAGGACAAGCTCGACGTCATGGCGCCGATCATTGGGGACTTCCTCGATCGCAGCATCGGCAGCCGTTGAGGCACAGGCGAGCAGCAAGGGGGCGTCGTCAGGGGACGATCCAGGTCGCGGACGGCGCCACGATCTCATTCAAGGATCGCGGCGAAGGGCGGCCGATCGCCCTCGCTTACCGCTGGCCTCCCAGCGCCGACACCGTCGAGGATCAAATGCCCGTCCTCGCCCGTCAGGGATACTGCTGCATCGCGTATGACGGATGCGGGCGCAGCCCCTCCGTCCGACCTTGGACTGGCAGCCACCTCAATACCGAGGCTGGCGATTGGGCGGCGCCGGTCCAAGCGCTTGGGCTCGCGTCGCCTGAACCCTCTGGCGTAGCATGCGTTTTGTGCCTCCGATCCGAGGCGGGACCTCGCTGAGCGACACGTTCACGGACGGATCCTCGACCACAGAACGAGGCTTTCCGGCCAAAGGCGAGAATACCGCCCTGGGGCCTGCGGCGCACACTCTCGGTCATCCCTGGGGCGCCCTCAGAACGGTGCCAAGTGGCGCGCAACTCAGCAAGAACGGGGGCCGCGGAGCCAAGCCGCCTGTCGAAGCTGCAGCGCGGTTGGCCGCCGAGATCATCGGGTCCGGGGCCCTGTGACCGGCATCGACCGGGAGGCGAGCGTGCGCGCTCGCGCCGGGACAAGGGCTGAGTCATCCGGATCAACGCGGATCCGGCCGCGAGCGACCGCCATCCAGACGTTTGATGCGTCCGAGACGCGCGGCCCTGTGGCCAGCTGCCGGGTCTTTGTGCATCAGACGGTCCCGGTCGCCGCCGCGGCCCGATCGCACGGAGACGCCGGTCCGGCCGGCCGGGCGATCGGCATCCGCCGCTCGGGGTATGAGAATGACCACGGCCTCCTACGATGCGGCGCTGGCCGCCACCGGCGTCGGCGCGTTCCAGAAGCGGTTGTTCGCCCTGTTCGGCCTCGTCTGGGCGGCGGACGCGATGCAGGTGCTCGCCATCGGCTTCACCGCCCCCTCGATCGCCGCCGGATTCGGCATCCCCGTCCAGCAGGCGCTGCAGACGGGAACCGCCCTCTTTCTCGGCATGCTGGTCGGCGCCTTCCTGTTCGGCCGCCTCGCCGACCGTTTCGGGCGCCGGCCCGTCCTGATCGCGACCGTGCTGATCGACGCCGCCTTCGGCCTCGCCTCGGCCTTCGCCCCGAGCTTCGGCTGGCTCCTGGCCCTGCGGTTCCTGACCGGCCTCGGGGTCGGCGGCACGCTGCCGGTGGACTACGCGATGATGGCCGAGTTCCTGCCCGCCGATCGGCGGGGCCGGTGGCTCGTGGCGCTGGAAGGTTTCTGGGCGGTCGGCACCGTGGTGCTCGCGCTGGCCTCGCTCGCCGCGCACGGGACGCGACCGGAGGAGGCGTGGCGGGTCGTGTTCATGATCACCGCCGCGCCCGCGCTGGTCGGCCTCGGGCTGCGCATCCTGATCCCCGAATCGCCGCTCTTCCTCCTCCGGCGCGGCCGCACCGCGCAGGCCGAGGCCGTGCTCGCGCGGGTCGCGCGCACGAACGGATGCCCCGCCAGCGCGCCGAACCTCTCGCAGGCCGCCCGATCGCTCGGGACACCGAAATCCGCCGGCTCGATCTTCCGCCCGGACCTCCGGCGGCGCTCGGCGCTGATCCTGGCCGTCTGGCTGCTCGTGTCGGCCTCGTATTACGGCGTCTTCGTCTGGCTGCCGGTGCGGCTGGCGGGCCAGGGCTTCGGCTTCCTGCGCGGCGAGGCCTTCCTCGTCCTGGTCGCGCTCGCGCAGCTGCCGGGCTACGCGCTCGCCGCGTACGGGGTGGAGCGCTGGGGGCGGCGTCCGACCCTCATCGCCTTCCTGCTCCTCAGCGCGTTCGGCTGTCTCGCGTTCGGCATCGGATCGTCGGTCGGCTTCCTCGCGGCGGCGACGCTTCTGATGAGCTTCGCGCTGCTCGGCACATGGGGGGCGCTCTACGCCTTCACGCCCGAGCTCTATCCCACGGAACTCCGCGCCACCGGCATGGGCAGCGCCGGCGCGGCGGCCCGCCTGGGGGGCCTGCTCGCACCGTCCGTCCTGGCGCCGGTGCTGGCGAGCGGCTTCAACCTCGCGCTCGGTGCCTTCGCGGCGCTGCTCGCGCTCGCCGCCGCGCTCACGCTGCTGATCGCGGTCGAGACCCGGCGGATGCCGCTCGGGTGACGCTTGTGCTTCAGGCGGGGATGGCTCTGCCGCTGACGGTGGACTGTCCCGCTTGAGAGGCGCTCGACGCCTTGGTTGCGGAGGCAACCAGAGCCTCAACGGGCTGATGATGGCCCGGAGGTCGCCGCGCGCCCGCATGAACGAAGCCGCGAGCGACATCTCCCGATCAGGCAGGCTGACCGGTCGCGCCGGCTTCGCAGCCGTCGAACGCCTCACGATCTCTGGCACGGACAGAATTCGGGCCCAGTCCTTTCTGAGGCCGGGCATGCCATGAACGAGAACCTGACCGCTCCAGCACGGCTGAACGCCCGACCTCGGGAAGGTCCGATGTCTGGTGGGCGAGACAGGTGTGCCGGTGAAACCACCATGAACCGGTATTCGCGAGGCACCTCAATCGATCGTGCGGGCGCCGGCGATGGCCAAAAGACCGTCTGCGAGCGCGCCGCGCCAGACCAGATAATCGTGCCCGCCGGCATAGTCCCGGCCCGTGACGGGGTAGCCCCGGCTCTTGAGGCGCTCGCGCAGGCGCCGGGTCGTCTCCAGGATGCCGTCCGAGCCCTGATGGGCGCCCTCGAACAGGCCGGCGCTCATGTGGAAGCGCAGGTCTCGGCGCGTCGCGCGGGCGACGAGCTCCGCCAAGCGCTCCGGATGCCACCAGAACGAGCCCGACATCGCGATGACGTTGCCGAACAGCTCGGGATGGGTCAGCGCCACGGTGGTGGCCGCCAAGCCGCCATAGCTCGATCCGGCCAGGATCGTGCGGGCGGGCGGGATGGCCGCGCGGCTGCGCGCCTGGATGGCCGGCAGCAGGTCCCGCGCCAGGAAATCCGCGAAGGCCGGGTTGCCGGGGAGTTCCCGCGTGCGCGTCTCGGCATCGATCTCCGAGACGAACACCGCCAGCGTCGGGGGCAGGCGCCCGTCGGCCGTGAGGGCGTCGAGGATCCGGGGCGTCGGCACCTTAGTGAGATAGGCCTTCGCGTCGAACAGGATCAGCAGCTGGTTGCGCCGGTCCGCCGGGTCGAAGCCCGCCGGCGTGTAGAGCGTGATGCTGCGGGTGTTGCCCAGGCCCGCGCTCGACAGCCGGAACCGGGTGAAGGTGCCCCGCGGGGCCGAGAGGTTCTCGAGCCCCGGCTGGACCGGCGCGGCGGGCAGTTCCAGCGTCGAATCCTGGTTGAACGCGTCGGGCGCGTCCGCCGGCCAGGGGTGATGGTTCAGGGGATCGGCGGCCGCAGTGGCGAGCAGGGCGATGCGGCGCTCGCGGGCGCTGCCGGCGGGCGCCGGCACGTCGGGGGCGATCCGGTAGGACAGGCGCGTATCGGCTGGGACCGTGAAGCTTTTGAACCAGACATCGCTGCCGGCGAGGCGGCTCAGCCATTCATGGTCGCCCGACGGCGCCCCGACGAGCCGCACGTTCGTCCGGTTGCCCCGCGCCAGGAAGGTGAGGAGGACCTGGCCGTCGCCCGCCGGCTCGACCAGGGGCGTCCCGCGTCGCGCCACATCGGCCCAGAACGCCTCCGTGCCGCCCCCCGCCTCAACCCTGTGCGCCAGGGCCGCCATGACGGGACTGATCAAGTGCGGCGCCGGCGACACCGCCTCTAGCGGCGCGGCGCTCGCCTCCGTGGTCAGGCGCGCCGTCCCCTCCTCAAGCGCCTTGAGAACCAGGCGCGCGGGCCCGCCCGGCGCCACGAAATGGACCACGGTGCGGCCTTCGACATCGTCGGCCAGTCGGCGGATCGGTCGGCCGTCGTCCGCCACGAGGTCGAGCCGGACGCGGCCGGCGCCGACCGCGAGGGTGCCCCGCACATAATCGCCGGGCTGGGCGACCAGCACCAGGGATCGCACCTGGCCGGCGGCCAGGCGGTGGCTCGCAACGGTCTCTGCAGGCTGCGTCCCCGGAGGCGGCGCGCCCTCGGAGTGGGGCGCGGACATCCCGAGGACCAAGCCGGCCATGACCAGGGCCGCGAGCGACCTCACCACCGGTATTTCAGCGCCCCGGTGACGGTAAACCCGTCTCCGTAGAAGCAGGCCCCGGCGCCCTGGCACGACGCCACGTAGGTCACATTGCCGATATTCTTGGCGTTGAGCTGAAGGGCGGCGCCGTCGAAGCGGCGGTCCAGAACGCCGAGATCGTAGCTCAGCATGGCGTCGACCAACGCGTAGGACGGCACCTTCACGGTGTTGGCACTGTTGCCCCAGCTCGTGCCCAGGTAGCGAATACCGGCGCCGAGCTGGAGGCCCCTGAGCAGTCCCGTGTCGAAGGTATAGGCCGCCCAGAGCGAGGCCATGGTACCGGGGATGCGCGGCGGCGTCTTGCGGAACTCGGTCGGATCGCCGGTCCTCTCGATGATCGAGTCGATGTAGGAATAGCTGGCGATCAGGGAGAGATTGGCGGTAATGTCGCCCTGGGCGGACAGATCGACGCCCTGGTTGTGGACGACGCCGATCTGCTTGAAGATGAACTTTCCGAACGTGTCCGAGTAGGCGCTGACCACCCTGTTGTTCTGCACAATGTCGTAATAGGCGGCCGTGAGCAGAAGGTGCGTTCCCTCCGGGGTGTACTTGATGCCGCCCTCGAACTGGTCCGCCGTAGTCGGTTTGAACGGCGTGTTGCCCATGGGCGGCTGATCGAGGACTGGCTCGAACGAGGTGGCGTAGCTCACATAGGGTGCGATGCCGTTCGGCAGGGTGTAGAGCGCACCCACGCGATAGGTAAAGGCACTGTCGTCGTAGCGCATGGCGGTCCGCGGCACGGAATCGGTGGTCGACGTCTTCGCCCAATCCTCCCGGAGGCCGGCCAGGAGGTGGAGATCACCGATCGTCACTTGGTCTTGCAGGTAGACACCGACCTGGCTGGCAGACGTGTTCAGGTTTGAGTCCGGGTCGAGGACCAAGCGCGAAAAATCGTAGCCGTATATCGGACGGGCTAGGCTGATGCTGGGGACGTTCTTCCGGTCGAAGCCCCAGTGATAGTCGCGGGTCCGGTCGCGATAGTCGAGGCCGGCCAGGATCGTGTGTTCGACTGGGCCGGTGGCGAGCTTAAGCTCGACCTGATTGTCTTTGGTCAGCGTGCCCCAGGCGTCTGTGCCACCCGATGCGGAACGACTAATGAGCGTCTTCGCGCCGGTTGCCGAATCGAGACTGGTGCGCCCCCAGGTGAGCGTCCGCTGCTCGTAATCGACCCAGGCGTAGCGCAGCTTCTGACGCAGCGTGAGGGCGTCGCCGATCCTGTGCTCGAACTCGTAGCCGATCCAGGCCTGTGTGCGCTCCGCCTTCTCGAAGTTGGGGTCGGAGACGAAGAAGTCTCGCCGCACGTAGCCGTAGTCTTTGATCGGCCGGATCGTCCCATCAGCATCGAGGAAGTTGCGGAAGCCGAAATTCGGTTCCCACTGGTAGCCGGACAGGATGGTCAGCGTCGTGTCCGGGCTGGGAGCCCAGCTGAGCGAGGGGGCGACCGCGATGCCCTGTTGGCGGGTGAAGTCTTCCTGCAGGTGCGTGGTCAGCCCGGTGCCGACGAGGCGGAAAGCGAGGGACTCCGTGCCCGACACCCGGTCGGAGATGTCGAACGATCCTTGCAGGAACGCCCTATTGCCGACGGTCAGCCAGATCTCGCGCAACGGCCCCGAGAACAGCGGCTTCTTGCTCACCATGTTGATGAGGCCGCCTGGATTGACCTGGCCGTAGAGCACCGAGCCCGGGCCGGAGAGCAGCTCCACCCGTTCGAGCAGATACGGGTAGACCTTGGAGTAATCGACGTCGCCGCCAAAGAGCATGCCGTCGAGGTAGCGCGGCACGTAGGAGAAGCCGCGCACGAACACCTCGTCCCGCACGTTGGAGGCGCCGCGATAATCGGCGATCACCCCGGGCGTATAGCTGAGCGACTCGGCGACCGAGCGGACCTGCTGATCGTCCATCTGCTGCCGACCGATCACCGTGATCGATTGCGGCGTATCGGCGATCTTCGCGCTGGTCTTGGTGCCGGAGAAGGTTTGCCGAGCCACGTAGCCACGCACCGGGCCGTCACCGCGCTCGCCGCGGCCTTCCACCGACAGGGTGTCGAGCGCGACCGCAGCGACGGGCGCCGATCCGCTGACACTTTGGGCCAGCGCGGCGCTGAGGGCGATCGTGCTCGCCGCCCCGGTGAGAAGGATCGAGAGGGCCAGACGCAGGGACGTTCCGGAACAGATGTGCGACCGCATGGACGAGACGTTGGCAACACGCCGCGCATGATCCGTCGCGCGAGAGCACGTGATGCTGAGCGCTCCGTATAGGCCCAAGCATTCCGAAGCTCCACGAAGGTTAGCGTTGCCACAGCGGCGGATTTCTTTGTAGGAACGGCACGCCTTGCGTAGGCAATATCGTTTTAATTTGTATCTTTTCTAAAGTGATTGGCGTATGAATGCTATGGATCATCTGTCCGTCAGCGTGATCGACGGGCGGACAGGCTGCGTATGCGACGCAGCCGTCAGCGAAATCAGCCCAGGTTTGCTCGTGATGGTCTTGTCTGAGGGCGCGCATCGATTGTTCATCGACGGTCAGGCGTTGGATGTGCAGGGAGGCGACGAAGGGGGCGACGGAACGGTGGTCCTGCTCAACACCACCCGTGCGTCGCGCCTGCACCATGATCCCGGCGAGGCGGCGCCCGTCCGGTCCGTGACGATCGCGGCGCCCCATGCGTGGCTGGACGGGCTGAGGCGCGCGACGACCGAGACCGACCCGGTCCTCCAGGATTTCCTGTCCACGCATCGCGCGCAGCTGACCGTCCCGGCGAGCCGGCAGATCCGCCATCTGGCGGATCAGATCTACGACCCACCGCCGACCCTGGGCGGCGCGATCCGCGCCCTTCATTGCAAGGCGCGGGCCCTCGACATCCTGTGCCAGGCCTGTGCGGCCGTGAGAGAGCACACGGGCGAGCGCTCGCAGCCGCACCTCGCAAGCCGCCGTCGTAGCGAACGGGTCCGGGACTACGTGCTGGCCAATCTCGGCGCGAATCTCACCATCGAGAGGATTGCCGCGGAGATCGGGGCGAGCGTGTCCTCCGTCCAGCGCCACTTCAAGGAACACTTCCGGATGACGGTGTTCGAATTCATCCGCAGCGAGCGGCTCGCTCAGGCCTGCGCGGCGCTGGAGCGGGACGGCGTCACCATCGCCCAGGCGGCCTACGTGGCGGGCTACGCGGATCCCTCGAACTTCACGGTGGCGTTCAAGCGGGCCTACGGCGTCCTGCCCAAGCACAAGCGGCGGTGACGGCGCCCGCTCACTCCTGAGCCCCGGGACGATCGGGCCCGCCATACGGACGCTTACAGCCATCCGCCTCCGATCGGAGCCGTGCCGCCCGGTTTGCGGAGAATCCATCCGGACGACCCGAAGGCGCCCGGCATCCGCGATCGCTCCAGAACGCCCTCCTCCGATCGGCTGCGTCCGGCCGCGGCGGGCGGCGGCCGGTGATGCCGCCCGGCCTCGATCGCATCCCGGCGCGGCGCAACCATATGCTCAGCGGCCGAAATATCGGGTGAAGGCTCGTCCGCCGCGCGCCGCGGGGGGCTCGAGGACCCGGCCGTGTCGGTCGATCAGGCTCCATAGGCCGCCCACCATGGAGGCCGGCACCCGGCCGTCCGAGCGGCAGCCCGTGCAGGCCAGGGCCTGGCCCCGAGCGTTGAACGGGTAGGCCCAATCGTAGGGTGTCGCGAGCACGCGGCGCAGGCGCCGGTCGTAGAAGGCGACCTTTCCGGCGTACCGTCCGCGCACGAGCCCCTGGGCGAACGGGTCGGGCCCGTTGTCGAGGGTGAAGACCGGCAGCCCCAGACCGTCGGGGCGGACCCACAGCCAGCCGAGCCCGGGGACCGCGACCTCGGCCAGGCCATGGTGGAACGGCAGGCGGGCGGCGTGGACCGGGGCCAGGCGTATCATCGCGCCGGCGCGACGGGCGCAATGCGCATGGCGGTCGAGCTCGGTGCGGACATAGTGGCAGGCCATGGGATAGGCGGCCGGCTCCTGCCGCGCCGGCGCGGGCGCGACCGGCAGGATCATGGTGCCCAGGGCGGCGATCAGCCGGGCCGGCGTCCCACGGGAACGGCCGCTCGGTTCGGGTCCCGCGGGTATGATCCGCGGCGGGTCGCGGGGCCGTGTGCCCAAGTCCGGATCCTCTATCGGAACGGCGCCGGAATCGGGCTACCGGAGGTGGCCGCGCGGCCCGCCGCGCGCCCTCAGAGGCCCTTCTCCAGAACCTGGACCACCGCGTCCACGCGGGGCTTGAAGTCGGCTACGTTCGCGAAGGGACGCCAGTTCACGTCGAGGATCCCGCCCTCGAACTTCAGCCCGAGGGCGTAGTTCGAGCCCCGGGCGCTCGCCTCGTCGTAGCGGACCCGGATCGACTTCAGCGCCTTGTGCAGGGCATCGCGGCCCATCTGGTCCTTGGTGATCTCCTTCAGCCCGGCGGCCAGCGGCTCGAAGATCGTCTTCCCGAAATAGGCGTCGTCCGCGTAGTATTGCGCGTCGCCCGGGATCGTCAGCTGGTCCCAGGCCACCTCGACCGGCACGGGAAAGCCCGCCGCCTCCTGGATCGCCTTCTCCAGGGCCGGATACCGGTCCTGACGATAGGCGGCGATCGCCCGGCGCTCGGCGAGCCCGACCGTCGGCTCGGCCCAGGCGGCCGGGACGCAGAGCCAGGTTGCGGCAGCCGCGAGGGCGAGACGGCGTGAGATCATGCGGTGGGGTCCTTCTGCAGGTTGGGGCGGCCTTGGCTTGCCGCCCGGGGGTGATGGTTCGATGACGCGGCGCGGCCGGGAACGCCCGCGGTGAAGGCGGCGCAGCGTCTCGATGGCGGGGTGGGATGATCGCACGGACAATCCGACCGGCGCTCCTGGCCGCTCCGGTCGTCGCCCAGCAGGCCGCGCCCCCGCGGGCCGAGCCGGTAAAGCCCGCCGGCGCGGCGGCCGTGAAGGCCCTGACCTGCGATGCCGTCGCGGCCGACGAGCGGCGCCTGCGGCAGCGCTACCGCAGCGATCCGGCGGTGCTGCGCGCCCTCGACCGGGCGCGCGACCCGGATGGCTGACGCCGACGATCCGGCGCGCCGCCGGGTGATGCGGCTGCTCCGGGCCCCGCCCCTGGCCCTGCTGCTCGGCCTGGGCCTCGGGCCGTTCTTCCTGCTGTTTCCGGCCCTGCCCGCCAGGCCGGAGCAGGATTCGAGCCTTCTGCCGGTCGCGCTCTGGCTCGGCGCGGCTCTGCTGGGTGGCCTTGCCGGCGCCCTCGAGGGGGCCGGGCGCCCGCTGTACCGGGCGGGCTGCCTCATCCTGGCGGCGACGCTGCTCTCGCCCTTGGCCCTGCGCCTGGTGATCCTGACGGATCCCGGGATCCCGCAGGATCTCGCGACCCTGCTCGGCCTCGACGGGGAATCGGCGATGGACGCCGCTCTGTACGAGATCTGGCTCGCGGCCTGGATGGCCTGTCTCGCCGCAATCCTGCCGTGCCGGCTTCTCCTCACGCGGTACCGGAGCGCCCGCCGCGACAGGCCGGCCGGCGCGTCCCGGTCGAGCCCGGGGGCCTGAGGCCGCCCCGCCGGAATGGGACTCCGCATCGCCACGGACCGCTCCGCCTCACGCCGTGGCGGCAGCCGACGCCGCCCGCCTGTTCCGGATCATCGCGAACCCGGCCGCCGCGATGATCCCGGCCAGCCCGAGCACGATCGCCAAGAGGGTGATCGTGCGGTTCCAGAGCTGATCGAGGCCGAGATCGGTGGTGACGAGGTCCGGACGCTGCGGGTCGGCCATCACCGCGATGCTGTAATCGCCGACATGCAGGCCGGTGAACAGGTAGTTGACCTGCCGGGTCACGGTGGCGGTGGGCGTCCGAAGGCTCACGGTGACGTCGCAGACATGGACGATCACCGTGGTCTTGCACGTGCCCGCGCTCACCTGCGCGTTGGGGACGGCCCGCGCCCGGTCGTGAACCTGCCAATCCGTCAGCAGGGTCGGGGTGGTGTGGACGAGGCACCCCACCAGGAGACCGCCGAGCGCCACGAAGCCGATGAGCGCCCGGAGGGCGCCCCTCCAGCCGTTGCCCTGGGGCGGCAGGCGCAAGGGTTCGGAGCGGTTCGGGGACGCGGTCATGCAGCCTCAGGCAACCTGGCTCTCGTGAGGAACGGGTCGGGCGGCGGTCTCGGCCAGGATCCGCCGGGCCTGCGCGGCGTCGCGATAGCGGCCGATCAGGTCGGCGAAGTCCTGCGGCTTCATCTTGCGCGGCAGGCCGTGCTTGAGCGTGACGATGCGGCGCTTCGGATCGAGCTTGATGCCGCGCCCGCCCGGGATCCGCTGCGGCACGGCGACCTCCGGCGGCAGCAGCAGGCGGGTGACCATCGTGAGCCGGTCCAGCGTCATGTCGAGGTCGGCGATGTCGTCCCAGGCGATGGCCCGGTCGAGGCCCGGCACGTGCAGCCCCTCGGGACGCAGGGCCATGATGACCCGCTCGCCGTCCCGGAGCCGGTAGAGGCCGGGGCCGCCGAGGGCGACGCCGCAGACGAGCGCCACGGCGGCCACGATCCGGGCCTCCTGCGGCGAGAGACCCGGGAGGCCGAACAGGGCCAGCGCCAGCGCCGCGACGCCGAACAGGATGCCCGCCGTCACGAACACGATGGCCTGGGGCCGGCGGTTCTCGTGCAGCACCTTCTCGTCGGCCTCGATCTCCGCGGCGGTCGCCTCCAGATGCGCCCGGAACGCCGCATCCTGCGCCCGCACCGCCGCGAGGAAATCGGCCGTGGCGGCCCGGCACAGCCCGGCCGGATCGGCGAAATAGGCGGCGAGCTGCCCGGGCGCGTCCGAGGGCGGCCGGGCCGCGGCGGCGGCGATCAGGTTCGCGTCGATCGTCAGCCCGAGGGCGGCGACGCGGTCGCGGGTCGTCGGATGGGTGTCGGTCGGGTGCGGCTGCTCGGTCTCCAGATGCGCCCCGGGATCGTCGAGCCCCTGGGCGGCGACCCGGTCGAGCACGGCCGCCACGAGGTCCGCGGGCGCCGAATCGGGGGCCTGCGCGGCGGCGTCCAGCGTCTCGGCGATGCGCGGCTGCACGGCGCCGGTGCGCAGGAGCGCCCGCGCCGCGGCCTCGGCCGAGGTGGCGCCCGCGCCCGCCGCGTCGGCGGCGAACTCGCGCGCCCGGCTCCAGTGGCGCACGGCGAGGTGGAAGCGCTCCATCACGAAGACGCCGAGGCGCAGGGACGGGCCGAGCAGGCTGAACGAGCCGTGATGGCCCGCCGCCACCGCGTCGAGGGAGCGCCCGACGCCCGCGTAGATCGGCAGGAAGCGCTGGCTGTAGGCCGTGTCGCCGCCGGCATAATGGGCGAGCTCGTGCGCGAGGATCGTGGCCGTCTCGTCGACCCGCATCAGGGCGAGGTAGGGCAGCGGCAGGTAGAGGATCCGGCCCTCGAGACGCTCACCCCCGGGCTCCAGCTCGGCCGGGCCGGCGCTGACGAAGAACCCGCCGCCGAGGCCGATCACCACCGCGTCGGGCTTGAGCGCCCCCAGCCGGTCGGCGAGCGCCTCGGTCAGCCGCCACAGGCCGGGCGCCTCCGCGGCCGTGACGACGCGCCCGAGGATCGGCAGGGGATCGGGCTCGAAGGCGCTGAGCGCCCGGCGCAGGCCGAGCACCGTGCTGCCCGCGACGACGACCGCGCCGCCGACCACGACCACCGCGAGCCCCAGGAGCTTCAGCGCGCCGGCGCTGAAGCCGGTCTGGACGAGCATGCCCGCCTCGAAGGTCACGGCGGCGACGAAGCCGGCGGTCGCCGCCAGGATCTGGGTCGAGAGCGCGGTCGGGATCACCCGTCGCATCAGCGAGAAGCCGCGCACCAGCGCATCGCGCGACGTCCGCCCGACCTGGCCGAGCAGCGTGCCGGCGAGCAGCACCAGGATCGAGAGCGCGGCCGCGATGGCGCCCCCGACGATCACCACCGGCGGCAGGAGGCGGCGCCATTCCATCACGGTGGTCAGGGTGGCGACCTCGTTCCGCGCCGCCCGGGCCTGGTCCAGGGCGAGCGGGCCGCCGTAGAGCTGGCCGTTGCGCCGGAACTGCATGCTCCAGTCGATGCGCCCGTCCTTGGGCACGCGCGCCTCGAGATCCGCGACGATCCGGTCCAGCTGCCGGCCCTCGGCCGCGAAGGCGGCCCAGTCGTCGGCGCCGCGCTCCCGCTCCCAGAGGCCGAGCATCATGAGGCAGAGCGGCAGCAGCACGGTGGCCGCGACGAGCTTCAGGACGGCGCTGGGACGTGACTGCGACTGCGGCGGATTCGACGGCTCGGAAATGGTCATCTCCTGACGCGCACAGGATCCGGGGTGATGCGACGCAAGAACGGGAAGATGATCGACGACGGAACGGAGGGCCTGACAGACATTGCAGCGTTTGATTTCAGACCTGCGCCGGTAAAGGTTGGGCACAACTCAATGTGTTCTTCGCAGCGCGACAGGATTTCTACCTTCTCGGACCGGCGCGTCAACAGAATGTTGTCCTGTCCGCCTTCGGCGCCGCGAGGAGCCGGATCAGCCGGCCATGCTCCGGACGTACCGGTGGTGGATCCACCCGGCGCGGCAGGGGCCCGCGTAGGGCGCGCGCCGCGGGATCGGCGAGGACACGCCGCACTCCGCCCCGCCGGTCCGGTCGCGCGGGGCATAGACCACGCCCCTCCAGGGCCCGCGGGCCTCGCACAGGCGGACCTTGTCGCCGGTGTGCAGCCGGTCGATCTCCCGGTACGGCGTGCCGCCGGGGCCGCTGCGCACCGAGAGGAAGTTGTCGCCCCGCGGGTCGAGGCCGACGATCTCGCCGACCGCGTCGCAGGCATCCAGCTCGGCCTCGCCGCCGACGGTCACCGGGACGTCCAGGCCCTGCGCCGCCGCGGGGGATGCGAGGGCCAGGAGGGCGAGGAGCGACAGGCTTCGGAACAGAACCATGGACGGGCGATCCCTTGATTGCGGCGCCGGGCAGGCGGTGTCCGAGGCGGATCGAACGGCGCTCATCGCGGCGGCGGGGCCGCGCTCCGGCGGGCATAGAGGCCGGTGAAGCTCACATTGGCGCCGCCGCAGGCGTTGTTGTCCCGGACCACGAGATAGGGGCCGCGCCGCCACAGCCGGATGCGGCAATCGTCCGGATCCCCGGCCGCGTAGGGCAGCGTCTTGTCCTCGCCCATCGTGAAGGCCAGGACGCCGTTCTCGGGCCGCGCCGTGCCGGCGACCGCGCCGATATGGAACGGGCCCTCGCCGCCGCGGCGCGCATCGCTCCGCCCCCAGGAGGCCTCGCCCTTGACCGCGAGAGCGTCCCCCGCCCCCGGCGCGATGGTCAGGTCCGCGTCCTGGCCGATCCAGTGCCCGACGAGGTCCGCAGGAGCGACCGCCGTCTCGGGCAGGGCCGCCAGGGCGCCGGTGGGCAGCCAGCCGGTCGTCAGGACGCCCTTGGCGCTGGTGAAGCCGGCGCAGGTGAAGCCCCCCGCGCTCCGGCTGGTCAGCACCGCGTCGCCGTCGGTGAGATAGGCGCGTCCCCGGCAGGCCGGGCTTGGGCCCGGGCATCCCTTGTTCGGGTCGTCCTCGACGAAGTAGGTGCGCGGCGCGCCCGCCCGCACGGTCGACGCCCGGGCCTCGTCGGCCTTCACGACGTCGGCCCAGTTGCAGCCGGCCCGGGCAGACGGCGCGGCGCCCGCGAGACCGAGGGCCGCCAGGGCCACGATATGGCCGCACCGAAGGATTGCCGCCGGCATCCTGTCCCCCCTCCTCCCGCCTGTGCGGAGCCCCGATCCGTCGCGCTCACTCGCCGGCATAGCGCCCCTGGCGGATGTAGGCGGTCGGCACGCAGGGGCGCAGGCGCGCGAGATCGGCTTCGGCCGCGGCCCGGGTCGCGTAGCCGCCGACGACCACGACATCGAATCCCTTGCTGAAGCCCACGAACTTGCCGGAGAAATCGTTGAACGGCTCCAGCCCGCACCGGGCGACCGCCGCCGAGGCGCGCTGGACCGCCGCGTCCTGCACCTGGGTGTAGTCCGGATTCGCGAACGAGCCGGCCACGATCCAGTACGGCCCCGCCGGCGTCGCGGCCTGCACGGAGGCCGCGAAGACGAGACTGAGCACTCCGATCAGGCGCAGACGCATGGATGCTGCTCGACCCCGGCGTTCGTCTGGGAACCTCTCACGCGACGGCTGGATAGAGCGCCCGGATCGACTTGCCGAGGCCCCATCGTGTGCTTCCCGTTGCGTTTCGACGGGAATGAAGCACCGCGCCGCGAAAGCCGCAACTGCAGAGGGTTCCGGCAGGCGGTCAGGCGAAGACGTCGGCGACGTAGCGGCCGGTCTCCCGCTCGACCGTGTCGGCCCAGGCCTCCGCCTCCTCGGGCGTGACGGCCCGGGCCTCCTGGTAGATGCGCACGCAGGTCGCCCGCACCGCCGGGGCCATCCGCTCGCCGTCGCCGCAGACGAAGACCGTGGCGCCGGCCCGGAACAGGTCGGCGACGTCGGCCCGGTCCCGCCAGACCCGGTGCTGGACGTAGCGCACGTCGCCGTCCGGCGCCTGCGAGAAGGCCGTTCGGACCGAGACGACGCCCTGTGCCTCCCAGGCGGCGAGCTCGTCGCGGTAGAGGTAATCCACGTCCGGGTGGGTCGCCCCGAAGAACAGCAGGGCCGGTCCCACCGGCCGGCCATTCGCCTTCTGGATCGCCCGCTCCTGCAGGAAGCCGTGGAACGGCGCGATGCCGCTGCCCGCGCAGATCATGACGATCGGCACGGCGGGGTCCTCGGGCGGATGGAAGGCCGCCTGCGAGGGCCGCACCGCCACCGAGAGGCGTGCGCCCGGCTCCAGGCCGGCGAGGTAGGTCGAGGCGACGCCGCGATGCCGGCGCCCGCCGGCCCGCGCGGGGGCGTCGAGCACCGAAAGGGTCAGCGAGCAGCGCGCGGGATCGCGCAAGGGGGAGGACGAGATCGAGTATTGCCGCGTCCGCATCGCCGGAAGCGCCGCCAGGAACGCCCCGAACGCCAATTCGCAGGCCGGGACGCGCTCCAGGAGGTCGAGCAGGCTCACGCGCTTCTCCAGCACCTCGGCCGCGTAGGCCTCCGGCTGCGCCAGCTGTTCCAGCGCTGCGCGGTCGGGCGGGCAGCGGGTCGCCGCGGCGAGCTGGCTGACCTGCGCCCGGGTCGCCGGCTGGCCGAGCTCGACGTAATCGGCCAGGATTTCGGCGGCGGAGACCGGGTAGCCGGCCGGCAGGGCGGTGGCGGTACCCGCCCCCTTGCGGATGAGGATCCGCGTATCCCCGGCCAGGCCGAAGCGCCGGAGCGCCCGCTCCACATCCGGGTGCGGGTTGCGCGGCAGGACCGCGAGATAGTCGCCGGTCCGGTAGCTCATGCCCGCCGGCAGCGCGATCTCGATGTGCCGCTTGGACGTGCCGAGCGGCGAGGCCGTGTCGACCAGCTCGCGATTCTCTAGGATCCGGCCCGGGTTGAGGTCGGTGAGGTGCAGGGCCGTCTCGCGGCCGGAGCGCAGGATCTCCACGTCGAGGCCGGTCCCGGCCGGCTCGGCCGCCTCCTGATCGCCCCCTCGGCCGCTCGTTTGCCCCAGCGCCCCGCCGAGATCGGCCCAGAGCCCGGCATACCAGGCGTCGAAGCCGCCGAAGAAATCGCCGCCGGCATCCGTCTCGCCGCGCTCTCGGACGCGCTGCGCGCCGGCCTTGGCGAGGGCCGCGTCGGTGCGCTTGGGGATCGCCTGGTAGGTGCGCGCCCATTGCCGGTTGCCGCAGCCGAACACGGTGAAGCGCACGCCCGCGAGGGCCTCGGGTCCGAGCCCCTCGACCCAGGCCAGGAACCGCCTGGCATTGTCGGGGGGATGCCCCTCGTAGGACGCGGTGACGACGATGACGGCGCCCTCCTTCGGCAGCCGCTCGACGTAGTCGTCCATCGGCGCGGCCGTGGCGGCGTAGCCCTGCCCCGCGGCCTCGCCCGCGATGCGCTCGGCGAAGGCCTGGCAGGAGCCGGTGTTGCTGCCGTAGAGCACGAGCAGCGGCGTGGTCGCCTCCCGCGCAGGCGCGCCGGTGCGGCCGGCCGTCATCGGCCGCTGCGGCGCCGTCGGGACGGCGCTGCGCGGCCGTGCCGCCCCGCGCCGGCGGGCATGGATGCGGAAGCCGTGCGGCTTCAGCGTCAGGGTCTCGGCGATCTCCAGCGTGTAGCCCGGATCCGCCTCCGTCAGATCGAAGCGCCGCAGGATCAGGGCGAGCACCAGATGCGCCTCCTGGAGCGCGAAGCCGCGGCCGATGCAGGCGCGCATGCCGTTGCCGAAGGGCTTCCAGGCGTTGGGCGGCAGCCTCTCGGCGGCCTCGGGGGCGAAGCGCTCGGGCCGGAACGCCTCCGGGTCGTCCCAGACTGCCGGGTCGCGGTGCAGGATCGGCGCGAGGATCAGCAGCGTGTCGGCGGGCGTCACCGAGTAGCGGCCGCCGATCACCGTGGGCGCCTTCGGGGCGACTGCGAAGGCCGGGGCGGTCGGCCACAGCCGCAGCGTCTCCTGCAGGATCTGCTCGACGTAGCGCATCCGGGGCAGGTCCTCGACCCGGGGCAGACCGTCGCCCAGCACCGCGTCGACCTGGTCCCGCGCCCTCTGCAGCACGTCCGGATTGCGCAGCAGCAGGTAGAGCGCGAACGAGAGCAGGCCGCTCGTCGTCTCGTGACCGGCGATCAGGAAGGTCACCATCTGGTAGCGGATGTTCTCGTCCGAGAGGCGCTCGCCGGTCTCCGGGTCGCGCCCCTCCAGCATCAGGTTGAGCAGGTCGTGGCGGGTGGCCGCCTCCGGGTCGCGCCGACGCTCGGCGATCAGCGTGTCGGCGACCTGGTGCATCAGGGCGATGTCGGCCTCGTAGCGCCGCTTGGTGCGCAGCAGCAGATTCGTGGCCACCTCCGGGCGCCGGGCGCGGGCGCCCGCCTCCTCCAGCGCGCCCACCATGGCGGCCACGAAGGGGTGCATCTCGTTCTGGTAGAAGCTGTTGAAGCGGTAATCGAACGCGCAGAGCGCGATCGTGTCGAGGGTGAGCCGGGTCATGGAGTCGGCGACGTCGATGGTCGCCTCGGGCCCGAACCGCTCCCAGCGCAGCAGCATCTGGTCGGCGATGTCCTCCATCCGGTCGAACATCGCGCGGATGCCCAGCGGCCCGAAGGCCGGCATCAGCAGCCGGTGGGCCTTGCCCCAGTTGGGCTCGTCGTTGCGGGCGGTGAACAGCCCGTCCCCGCCGAGGTCGCGGAGCATCTCCAGCGGCCGGTGCAGCTTCTTCTCGAACCGGCCCTCGTCGCAGAGCTCGTTCACGAGCGCCTGCGCGCTCACCACGGTGAGGCTCCGGCCGCCGAGCGACAGGCGGTAGATCGGCCCGTGCGCCCGGGCGAGGCGCATCAGGCTCTGCACGGGGGCGTTCGGGTCGATCTCCGGCAGGTTGCCGACGATCGGCAGGGGACGGGGCTGCGGGATGGGGGCGGTCGGTGCCATGGGACAGATCCTTGGCTTCGTCCGGGGTGTGGGTCGTGGCGGGTCCGGGCGCCGCCGATGCCCGGCGCTCAGCGGGATTCCGGCGCGGGGACGCAGTTCGCGAGGCTGAGCTTGGTCAGGAAGCGGGACATCTGTTCGGCCCTGTCTCTGGAGCGGGGGTGGCGGGAGCGCGCACGGAATTGTGGGTCGGGTGCAGCAGGCTCGCGATCACCGTCTCGGTCATGCGGGCCCGGGCCTCGGCGAGGTCGATCTCCGGGGCGAGCCGGTTCAGCAGGGTCGGAAAGGCCGGCGGCTGGCTCACCGCGTTGTTGGCGAGGGCGAAGAACAGCGCCGGATGGCTGCTGCGGACGATCCCGGCCGCGATGCCGGCGGCGAACAGCGCGCGCGTGGTCTCGTAGGCCGGCCGGAGGAGGCGCTCGGTCAGCAGGGCGGCACGCTCGGGCGTCTCCGATCCGTGCCGGCTGACGAAGTCGCGCACGTCGGGATGGGCCGCGTAGAAGGCGGCGACGCGGCCGATCACGGCCCGGAGCCTGTCGTAGAGCGGCTGCCCGGGATCCGCGGCCAGGGCGGCGACCTCCGCCATGGTCGGCTGCGCCGCCGCCACGATGGCGTCGAGGCAGGCCTCCCAGAGCTCGGCCTTGCTGCCGAAATGGACCCGCACGAGGTTCGGGCTCACATCCGCGGCTAGCGTGATGCTGCGGATATCCGCCCCGTCGAACCCGTGGGCCGCGAAGGCGTAGGTCGCGGCCCGCAGCAGCCCCTGCCGGCCATCCGGCCGGTCCCGGGTCGGTCGTCCGCGCGGGCGCTTCCTCACGGAGCCGGCGGGCTCGTCGATGCGCGCCATCGATCCCCCGTTAAATGTACGCCGGTACACTTAATCAGGGGATGCGCGCCCGCAAGGGCCCCGGCTCAGGCCCGTCATCCGCTCGGGCCCGGGGTCACGCCCCCGCCGAGCGCCGGGCCGCCGCGACCACCTGCTCGGGGGTCGGCGGGTTCGCCGGATGGTAGCTCAGGCACAGGGGCGTGGTGAGCTTGGCCGGCCGGCCCGAGCCCTCGGTGGCGAAGTAGAACTCGCCCGCGCCCAGCCGGCCGATATCGGAGGCCGCGCCGCCATGGGCCGCCATGATCTCCTGGGCGGCCGCGATCGTCGCCGGGGCGCTCTGGCGGCCGAAGAACTGGGTCGTGCAGTTCGAGACGATCTGGTTGTGCAGGCCCTTGGGCACCTGCGTCGCCACCACGAGCCCGAGCCCGTATTTGCGCCCCTGCGCCACCAGCTTGATGCCGCTGCCGAGGCTGGGGCTCGCCCGCTGGGCCGGCAGGAAGGTCTGGGCCTCGTCGACCACGTAGAGCATGCCGCGCGGGCTCGGATTCCGCTTGATCCAGCCGAACAGCGTCATCTGCAGACGGTTCACGAAATCCTCGCGCGCCGCCTCCGAGCCGAGGCCCGACAGGTTGATCACCGAGATCCGGGTGCGGGCGGGATCGGCCCCGAAGAACAGCAGCTTGGGGTCGAGCACGGCGCCCTTCACCCTGAGCAGCGGGTTGGTCGCCACCGCGGCCCGGAGCTCGTCGGCCATCTTGGCCGCGTGTTTGGCGGCCTCGCCGATGTCGCTCACCCCGTCGGGCAGGTCGGCCAGCAGGGTGATGAAGTCGCCCAGACTGCCGCCGCCGCGCTCGGCGAAGACCCGCAGGGCGTCGGCCAGCACGCCCCGCTGCAGGCCCTTCCTGGCGCCGGCCAGCGGGCCAAGCGTCTCGGCGGCCATCTCGACCGCCTGCTGGCGCTCGTCCGGATCCGCGCCGATGCCGGAAAAGTCGGGCAGGACCGACAGGAACAGCGGGTTGCCGGCATTCACCCCGGGGGTCCAGACCACGACCTCGACCCGCTCGGCATAGGCCGCCGCCTGGGCGGCGTCCGCGTCGGTGAAGGCGGCGGGCCGCTCGGGCCAGGAATCGCCGAGCCGCGACAGATCGTTGTTGGGGTCGATCACGATGGCCGGGATGCCGGCCAGCGCCGCCTCCTCCACGAGCCGGCGCAGCAGCACGGTCTTGCCCGAGCCCGAGCCCGCGATGATCGCCGTGTGCCGCGGCAGCAGCCGGATCGGCAGGGTCACCGGCTGGGCGTCGGCGTTGATCCGGCGCCCGACCGGGATTGCCTCCGGGGCGGATGGCGTCCGGCTGGATGAAAGGCCCTCAGCGGCGACGGGGGGCCTCCCTCCCCCCTCTGTGGGGGAGGGTGGCTCCTGCGTCAGCAAGGGTCGGGAGAGGGGAGCGACGCTGGTAGAGACGTCGCGACGGGAGTGAAACCCGCCGTCGTCGCGCTGCCCCTCTCCCGACCCCCTTCGGGGGCCACCCTCCCCCGCAGAGGGGGGAGGGAGAGGCAGTGTCGCATCCGACATACGCGATGGGACCTCAAACTCGTGTCGGCCGTCGATCTTCTGCGTGGGCTCGGCGAGGCCGGCCTGGTGGAACAGGGCGGTGGCGCGCACGGGCTTCTGAGCCCGCAGCCAGGCCTCGAACCGGTCGCGGCGGTCCTCCGCGTCGGCCTTGGCCTTGAGGTCGCGCAGGGCCACGAAGGTGCGCAGATCCGCCTCGTCCGGGTCGATCAGGAGGCCGCCTGCGGCCTTGAAGGTGTCGACCAGGTGCCGGGTCTTGTCGCCCCCGGGCACCGGGCCCCGCCTGACGATCAGCAACTCCCGGTCGGGGATGCGGGTGGAGATGCCCGACGCCGTCAGCGCCGCCCGCAGGCGGGCCTGGAACGCGATGGCGTTCTGGTGCTGGAGCGCCCGGTAGCAGACGTGCCGCTCGCGGTCATTCTCGTCCCGGTGGATGAAGGTCAGGCGCCCGTGCAGCGGCGGAATCCGCTGCTCCGGCTCGCCCTTGCTCGCCACATCCAGGGCATCCTCCGGGTCGTCCTCCAGGGCGTAGAGGTCGAAGGCGGCGCGCAGCAGGTCGCCGAGCCCACCCTCGTCGTCGAGCAGCCCGTCGATCCCGGCGCGCGTACGGGCCGCGTCGAGGTCGAACTCGTTCTCCAGCGGTGCCTTGGCCTGCCCGGTCTCGGTGTGGAGGAGATCGTGGCAGACCTCCACGGTCCCCCGGGCCAGGCAGGCGCGGCGGACGGCGTCGCAGCGCATCAGCAGGGTGCGCGGCATCATCCCGGCCTCGGCGGCGGCGGCGATCGCCGCCGGGCTGAACGGCCATTCCGGGTGCGGCGGCACGAAGCCGGCGGCCCGATAGGCCGGGGCCAGACGGCCGCGGATCAGCGCGGCGGCCGCGACCTTGTCGTTCATCCCCTGGAGCGCGATCGGCGGCTTGAGGCGGTGGCGGAAGGATTTGAGCCCACGTTCCTCCAGGCGCGACCAAGAGTCCGGCAGGCAGCTGATCAGGGTCATGCCGCGGCCGCCAACCTCGTGTAATTCGAGGATGCCCGCGGCCAAGACCTCGGTGAGGCTCACGGTGGCGTCCAGGTCGTCCGTGGCGGCGAGGCGGCTGGCGTCGATGACGCCGTCGATCTGGTCCAGGGCGACCAGCGTCGGGCCGCCGAGCCCCATGATCCAGGCCATGCCGCGCACGAGATCGACCGGAGCCGGCGGCGGCGTCTTGAAGCCGAGGGCTGCCCGCTCGGCCGGGTCGGCGTCGTAGCCCTGCAGCCAGGCATGGGCGAGGCCGATGGTACCGAGATCCTGGGCGCGCAGCAGGCAGAGCGCCCGGAACACGTCCTGATGCTGCAAGGCGCGTGCGGCATCGACCTTCATCAGCGCCATGACCAGCAGGTCGACGATCCGGCGGGTATCCATGTTGGGCGTGTTGAACGCCGCCTCGACCTGCGCCTCGACCTTGAACCGGCGGGCGACCCCGGCCAGGACCGCGTCGGATTGCCGGCGCCCGTCCGGCATGGTCTGCAGCAGGGCGGTGAGGTAGCTGAGCGCCGCGCTGCGCCAGAAATCCGTGAGCCCGAGCACGTCGAGCAGCACGAACCAGCCGCCCGAATTCCAGACCGCGTGCCGGAATTGGCCGACGAGATGGGTTTTGCCGATGCCGGCTTGGCCGACGAGCACGCGGGCGGGTGCCCGCTGACCGGCCGTCCGGGCTTCGTCATGCATCTCGGCGACAAGCAGCGGCACCAGAGCCTCGTTCGGGCCGCCGGTGGGCTCGGCTTCGGTCCAGACGCTGTCGAGGGTGCGCACCCAGTCGAAATCGACCCGGCGCAGGGCGTCGAGGGCGTCGGTCATGCCTGGATCCAGAGGAGGTGGAAGGGTTCGCCGGCCGGGCTGTAGGCGGCCTCGCGGTCGGCCGCCGTCAGGGCCTTCGGGTCGCTGAGCTGGCTCAGCCGGGCGGTCTTGTCGCCCTTGAGGATGCGGGCGAGGCCGGCATCGACCGTGGCGCGGTCGAGTTCGGCGAGCTGCGCCCGCACGTCGCTGAGCCGGACGGCCCGGGCGCGGGCACCGCCCGTGAGGGCCAGATAGGCCTCCTCGATCCGGGCGCGCAGGGCGGCGGCGCCGGGTTTCTTCGTCGCGGGCGACCGGGTGGCCTTCTCGCCAGCAACCTTCTTGGCGGGAGCTTTTTTGGCGGGAGCTTTTTTGGCGGGGGCTTTTTTGGCCGACGCTTTCTTCGGAGCCGTCTCGGGCGGCTCAGCCGGCTCGGGCGGGGCGCCGATGAAGTCGGCGAGCGTCCGCCCGCTCTGCCCGAGATGGCCGCCGAGCCGGGCCAGCCAGTCCTGCATCACCCGGAAGGCCGGCGGCAGCGCGGCGTCGAGATGGTCCCCGGCCCAGTGCCAGCCCCGGTCGGTCACGGAGAGGACGAAGGAGCGGCCGCTCTTCTCGACGGCGATCAGCCCGGCGGCGGCCAGCGCCTCGCGGTCGGCCTTCTTGACCGCCGGCACGACCTCCCCCTGCGGCGCCCGGCCGTGCCGGGCCAGCAGGCACCACAGGATCAGCGTCTGGGCAGGCGTCGGCGCACTCATCGGATCATCGCTCCCTCGGACGTTTGGCGCAGGCGCACCACGTCGCGGATCTTCTCCACCGCGCGCTGCAGGTCGGTCTCGACCTGCGCGTTGGTGATGCGCAGCACGAGGTAGCCGGCCGCCAGCAGCTCGTAGTCGCGGTGGCGGTCGGCGCTGAATGTCGGGTCCAGGCGGTGCTCGGGACCGTCGAGCTCGACCACGACGCGGCCCGCCGCCCAGAGCAGGTCGACCCGCGGCCGCGTGCCGAACCGGGGCAGCGGCACCGTCGCGTTGCCGGAGAACAGGGGGCCGAGCTCCGCATCCGCCCGCAGGGCCGCCTCGACGCGCTTCTCGACCGCGCTCGCCGGATGGGCGCGCGACGGCGGCGCGAGGAACCGGGCCTCCACGGGAGCCGGGGGCCGCTGGACCGCGTGGGCGCCGTAGAGCACGCGGTCGTAGGGCGGCACCGGCGGCGGCGCGCTCGGGAACAGGGCGGCGACGGCGGTGCCGTGGCGGCGGCACCATTCGAGCACCTCGATGACCGGGGCAGCGCGCTCCGGGGCGGCCGGATCGAGCTCGGCCACCAGCACGAGGCCCGAAGGCGCCACCGCCCGCATCAGCTGCGCGAGTTCCAGGCTCCGGGCCGCCCGGCGGAACCGGGGCGGGCGCCCCGCGGCGGCGTGCTTGGCCGCGGCCTTGAGCCAGGGGCCGTGCGGCTCGGGGGCGGTCGGCGCGTGCGGCGGACTTTGCCAGTCCGGCCAGCGCGCCAGGGCGAGATCCGCGAGGTCGTCGAGCAGCCCGTCGAGGATCGCGGCGGCGCTGCGGCGCCCGGCGATACGCAGCACCAGCAGGCTGTGCGCGGCCTCGGAGGCGTCGAGATACGGTCCGATTCCGTCGAGGCCGATGCCGACGAGGACCAGCCGCTCCCCGGCGCCGAGCCCGAGGATCCGGCCGGACAGGTCCGCGACCGGCAGCATCGGCAACGGCGACACACCCGGTAGACCCGGCGCAGGCTCGTCGGCGAGGGGCATCAGGGCCGTGGCATCCGCACGTTCGCTCCTGCGATCCGGACAGCGGGATTTCTGACCACATCCCGCCGGGCACCAGCAAGCCCCTCGGGGGCTCTTAGGTTGTCGCACCGGGGACGGATGTTCGGGTGTTTCACCGCCGGATTCGCGCGCGCCCGTCATTCCGGCACCCTGCGGGCCGTGGCCGGATCCCCCACCCGCTCCCGCATCCTGAGGTGGCGGCGCGGGCGGGGGGATCCGTCGCTTCCCGTCGGCCTCCCCCGCATGCCCTTTGGCTGCGCTCCTCAGTGCAGCGTGTCGTCCATGCAGGCTTCGTCCGCGACGTCGCGCGCCAGGGCGCGGCCGATATGCTCCACCAGCGGGCGCAGGGCGGCGAGCAGGCTCGGATCGCCGATCTCCTCGGCGGCGCGCCACAGCTCGATCGCGTGGTGGCCCAGGCGCACGATCGCCGGCTCCTCGCCCTCGCTCTGGCAGGCCCGGTTCAGGATGTCGGATACGCTCATGCGTGCAGCCTCCGCTCGGCCGGCACAGGCAGCCGGACCGCCGGCGCCTGCGGGGCGTGCAGGGACGTCTCGTGCAAGGGCGAGGCCTGGAGGCCGAAGAACGCGCGGGAGGTCGCCACCGTGTCGGGCATCAGCCGGGCGTACACCGCCAGGATCGCGTGGCCGTTGTAGCGGGTCGGCAGCCCCAGCGGCTCGACGTCCCAGCCGCAGGACATCAGCCGGTTGACCAGGATCGGGTGGGTCTGCGCCAGCAATCCGTCGAGGCCGCGCGCCCGCGCCACCTCGGCCGCGGCGGTGAAGATCCCGGCGGTGGCCGGGTCGATCAGGCCGGTGCGCCCCTCGCGCCGGGCCGGCAGCGTGCCGCAGCGGGTCCACTCGTAGACGGTGGCGCCCCGCGGCGGCGGCCCGCGCTGCGCCAGGTGCGGATAGACCTCCGTCAGCAGGTGCGGCCGGGTCGTCGGCAGGAGCCGCGTATAGGCGGTGATCTCGCCGCCTTCGAGATAGGCCAGGTGGATGCAGCCGGGGCCGTCGAACTGGTCGATCTCGCGGCCGTCGGGCCGGCGGCACGCCTCCCAGTTGAGCCGTTCCACGAAGAGCGCGTGCCGGAACCGATAGATCTTCTCCAGCAACGCCCCGTGCTGGGAAATATTGTCATCGTCGATAACCACAACCATGGATCATTCCCCCTGTCGGGGGAGTGATGCCGGGCCGCCGGTCCGAATGAGCCTCGTAAAATTACGAGGTCGGCAGCCGCCGCGCGGCTACGCTATGATGCCCTGCCGCATGGCTTCCGCGACGCACTGGACGCGGTTCACCGCATCGAGCTTGCGCGCGGCGTTCTTGAGGTGGAACTCGACGGTCCGCTGCGATGTGCTGAGGATCTCGGAGGCCTCCCAGCTGGTCTTGCCGGCCGCGGTCCAGCGCAGGCACTCGATCTCCCGCGCGGTGAGCCGGGGCGCCTTGCGCAGCGGCGTCCGGCCGCCCTCACGGATCAGGGTCTCGGCCCGCTGGTAGGCGTAGATCGAGACCAGATGCAGCGCGGCCTTGGCCTCCTCGGACAGGTCGAGCCGGCGCGCCCCGAAGCTGACGCCGCCGCCCGGCCCGGCTAGGTGGTGGATCGGGACGCAGAACCCCTCCGACAGCCCGAATTCGGTCGCCTCGCCCATGACCCGGGCGGCCGCGACCTCGTCGGACCGATAGGGCGCCTCGCTCCAGAGGAACGGCTCGGTGGTGCGCTTGACGTGGTTCGCCACCGGGTCGATCCGCAGGTAATCGCGCTCGAAATAGCGCTTCCGCCAGCCTTCCGGCCAGGCCGGCACGAGCGCGCAGCCCTGCGTGGAGATCTCGTGCTCCGCCGGCAGGTTGGTGATGATGAAGGCGTCGTATCCGAAATACGCGCCCGCCGCTCTCATCTCACGAAGGATGTCGGGAATCTTCGACGCCAGCTTGAGGCGGCTGACGATATCAAAAGCCTTCTGGCTGTCCTGGCTCACCGAAAGTCCGAATGCTTGTATTTCTGAAATCTTCCCGACCTGTAGTTGCAAAAAATGCAGTCCACACGGAACAAACCTATACATGAGGTTGCCGGGCCGGCCAAGCGCAGAGCAGGGCTTTCCACGGTCCGTCCGGTTCCGACACACGGCGCGCCCCGTCCCGGGCCCGCCTCTCACCCCGCATTCCGGGCGACCCGCCGCACCGGCCGGCTGACGAACCGGGAGCCGGCGAGCAGAAATCGCCAGGGCGTCTCGGCGCCGCGGGTGATCCCGATGCGCCGATCCGCCGCGACCGTGACAGGCTGCGTCCGGGGCGCGAACCGGAACGGCGCCTGTGCCACCGGCAGGCCGTCCATCGCCCCGGTGATGCCGAGCGCCTGGCACAGGCGGCCCGGCCCGGCGCAGAGCAGCCGCGGATCGTCGGTGCCCCGGCGCTCCGCCATGGCGGCCAGGCCGGCATTCGGCTCGATCGCCCGCAGCAGCACGGCGCTGCCGGGCTCGCAGACCAGGTTCAGGCACCAGTGCAGCCCGTAGGACCGGTAGACGTAGACGTGCCCCGGCGGCCCGAACATGCTGGCATTGCGCTTCGTCGGGCCGGCGAAGCTGTGGGAGGCCGGGTCGGTCCGGTCGTAGGCCTCGGTCTCGACGATGACGCCCCCCGCCTCGCCGACCCAGAGCCCCGCCCCGATCAGGTCCGCGGCCACCGCGGCGGCGCTCCGGGCGAAGAACGGGTCGGGCATCGGGTCTGTCCGGGTGTCGTGCGGCGGGTGTCATCCAGCCTGGGCAACGCCCGGCGGGCGGTTCGGGTGACGGCTTTTTGCACGCGCGGCTGGCGCCCCGGACCCGGCGCCGAATCGGCGGGCAGGCGGGGCGATCCGCCGACGGGACCCGGCATACGGCGCGGCTCCATTCCGTCTCTTCGAAGGGATCACGCCGGATGCCGAGGCCGGTCCCGGCCCGAAACTCGCCGGCAAGTAGAAATACAACGGAGGCCGCGGGTGCGGTTTGCTGGTAGGACAGGCCGGCCAGACCGGGCCCGCTGCCGATCTCGTCGGACCTCCAGCATGACGCGCACCTCGTCGATCGCGACGCTCCGAACCTCCGCCGGAGGCTCGCAGGCCGCCCCGATCCCGCTGCGCGCCCGGATCCGGCCCGGCCTGACCCTGCGCCGCCTCCGGCTCTGGAGCGGGCTGGTCCTGTTCGCCTACATCCTGACCCACCTGACCAACCACGCGCTCGGCAACGTCTCCCTCGACGCCATGGAGGACGGCCTCGGCGTCGCCTCCGCGCTGTGGCTCAACCCGCTGGGCCTGACCCTGCTCTACGGCGCGCTGGTGATCCACCTGCTGCTCGGGCTCCAGGCGCTCTACGCCGCCCGCTACTTCCGCTGGCGTCCCGGCGAGGTCGTGCAGATGGTCTCCGGGTTGCTGATCCCGCCGCTGCTGGTCAGCCACGTCGCGGGCACCCGGATCGCCTTCGCCACCGAGGGGCTTGAGAAGGGCTACGCGCAGGAACTCTACGCCTTCTGGGTCGCGGCGCCGCATCAGGGCGCGATGCAGGCGGCGATGCTGGTCATCGCCTGGATTCACGGCTGCTCCGGACTGTATTTCTGGCTGCGGCTGAAGCCCGCCTTCGGGCGCGCCGCGCCCTGGCTCCTGGCGGTCGCAGTGCTGGTGCCGGTCCTGGCGCTGCTCGGCTTCGTGCAGGGCGGCCGGGCGATCCTCGCCCTGGCGCAGGACTCGGCCTGGCGCGTCGCGGCGCTCAAGCCCGTCCATGTCGGGTTGCCCGACCAGGTGGCGCGGCTCGGCACGATCCGGGACGGGATGCTGCTGACCTATGCCGGCCTGGTCGCCGCGGTGATCGCCGCCCGCGGCGTCCGGACCCTGGCGGAGGTCAAGCGCGGGACGATCCGGCTCAGCTATCCCGACGGAAAGGTGGTCCGGGTGCCCCGCGGCACCAGCGTGCTGGAGGCGAGCCGGCGCAACCGGATCCCCCATGCCAGCGTCTGCGGCGGCCGCGGCCGGTGCTCGACCTGCCGGATCCGCGTGCTCGACGGCAGCGCCGACACGCCCCCGGCGGGCCGGGCCGAGCGCGCCGTGCTGGAGCGGATCGCCGCCGGGCCCGGGGTGCGCCTCGCCTGCCAGTTCCGGCCCGAGGCCGACCTCGCCGTGGTGCCGCTGTTCCCGCTGCCGCCGCGGGTGCGGCAGGCGGACCTGCTCGACCGGGCGCAATCCGGCGAGGAGCGCTTCATCGTGGCGATGTTCGTCGACCTGCGCGGCTCGACCCGGCTCGCCGAGGAGCGCCTGCCCTACGACACGGTGTTCATCATCAACCGGTTCCTCGGGGCGGTCGGCGACGCGGTGCGGGACGCCGGCGGCTCGACCAACCAGTTCCTCGGCGATGGGCTGCTGGCCCTGTTCGGCCTCGAGACCGACCCCGAGCCGGCGGCCCGCGACGCGCTCCGGGCGGTCGAGCTGATCGCCGAGCACGTCGCCACCCTGAACGAGCTTCTGGCCGCCGACCTGGAGCACACCCTCCGGTACGGGATCGGCGTCCATGCCGGCCTGGCGATCGTCGGCGAGATGGGCGACGCCACCGATGCGCGCTTCACCGCGCTCGGCGACACCGTCAACGTCGCCTCGCGCCTGCAGGGCCTGACCAAGGTCCTTGGCTGCGTCGCCGTGATCTCGGAGGCGGTCTATCGCGCGGCCAAGACCGCGCCGACGGCGATCCGGGAGATCCCGGTCGAGGGCCGGTCCGAGCCGGTCCGGGTCAGCACGCTCGGGGTGCTCTGCCCCGCCGCGCCGTGATGGATACGGTTTCCCGAAGACATCGGCTGCACACACGGATGGAAGCAGGGTCGGATGGCCCGCCCCGCCGGAGTCAGAACCTCCGCGCCTCCCTCCCCCGGGCCAGATGCGGGGACAGGGCCAGCATGAGCGGCACCACGGCGAGCGCCGTCCCGGCGGCCGCCACGGCGGCCCAGCGGGGGCCGGCCGCATCCCCGAGCCGGCCGTAGAGCAGCGGCGCCGCGAGCGCGCTGCCCCCGAGCGTGCAGGTGTAGAACACCGCGAACGCCCGCTCGACCCGGCCGCCCGGGGCCAGTTCCGGCACCGTGCCGTATAAGACCGACGAGGTGCCGTTCAGCATCACGCCCAGCAGCGGCAGCAGGATCAGCGCCGGGGCGAGCGGCAGGGCGATCACCGCCAGGATCGCGACCGCGGTCCCGGTCTCGGTGAGCAGAACGGTCCGGGTGACGCCGAGGCGCTCCCCGAGCCGGCCGCACACGGCCTTGCCGAGCGCCCCGCCGATGAACACCAGCGAGAGCGCGAGCCCCACGGTGGTCAGGGCCGCGCCCTTCTCCTGCAGCAGGAACGGCAGGTAGAGCAGGAAGGCCGGGCGGGCGGCGTTGTCGAGGATGCCGATCGCGACGAGGAGGCCGAAGCCGGGCCGGGCGCCGGCCCCATCACGGGTGCCGATTGCGGCCTTCGCCCGCTCCGTGCGTGATCTGGCCTCACGCGGCAGCCAGCGGCCGACGCCGAGCGCGACCGCGACGCCCAGCCCGGCGATCACCCAGAGCGCCGTGCGCCAGCCCGACAGGGTCAGCAGGAAGCCGACCAGCGGCGGCACGGCCGCCTTCCCGAGATCGCCGGCGAAATTGTAGGTGCCGAGGGGACCGCGCGCCGCGGCCCCGTAGGCCCGGGCAATCACCGTGGAGGCCAGCGGGTGCTGGGTGCTGCTGCCGGCGCCCCCGAGCAGCAGGCCGACACAGAGACCGATCAGGCCGCCCGATGCCCCGGCCAGCGCGTAGCCGCCCGCGCTGAGCAGCGTGCCGAGCACCAGCACCGTGCGGGCGCCGAATGCCTGGGCGAGCCGGCTCGCCGGCATCTGCAGGGCCGCGAGCGCGCCGTTATAGAGCGAGCGCAGCAGCGCCAGCGCGACGTAGTCGAGGCCGAACTCCGCCTGCCAGACCGGCAGCAGCACGTAGATCAGGTCGGTGTAGCCGTCGTGCAGCGCGTGGTTGATCCCGGCGATCACCAGGGTGCGCTTGTCCTCGATGCGCTTGGCCACCCGGTCCGGGGCGTCGTCGAGCGGGGCGGTGAAGTCCGAGGCGCGGGCCATCCTGGGATCCTTGTGCGTCCACCACAGGATGCGGATCTCGCGCCCGGCTGACAAACGCCTTATGCTGACGCTCGCGTGAGGAAACCTGACAGCGATGCACCGCCGCCTGCCGCCGCTCAACGCGCTGAAGGCCTTCGAGGCGGCGGCCCGGCACGCCAGCTTCACCCGGGCCGCCGAGGAGCTGCGCGTGACCCACGGGGCGGTGAGCCGGCACGTCCAGATGCTCGAAGGCTGGCTCGGCGTGCCGCTGTTCGAGCGCCACAACCGGCGGGTGGTGCTCACCGAGGCCGGGCGCAGCTACGCCGCCGAGATCGGCGCCGCCCTCGACCGGGTCGCCCTGGCGACCGCCCGCCAGGTCGAGCGCGGCCGGCCGCGCCTGCTGCACGTCAACGCGCTCGCGACCTTCACCCTGCGCTGGCTGATCCCGCGGCTGTCCGGCTTCCAGGTCGCCCATCCCGCCATCGAGGTCCGGCTGACCACCTCCAACGTGCCGCTGGCGAACCTCGCCGACCCGTTCGACGTGGCGATCCGGGGCGGGCCGCAAACACGCCCCGGCCATGTCGCGCAGCCGTTCCTCACCGAGCGGCGCAGGCCGGTCTGCAGTCCGGCCCTGCTGCAGCGCCTGCCCCTGGAGGCGCCCGAGCAGCTGCGCCACCACACCCTGCTGCACGCGGCGACGCTCCCGCAGGTGTGGCCGCACTGGCTGCACGCCGCCGGGGTGCCGGACCTGATCCCGCAGGCCTCCGTGACCCTGGAGCATTTCTATCTGACCCTGCAGGCCGCCCTCGACGGCCTCGGCGTGGCGATGGGTCCAGAGCGCCTGATCGCCGACGACCTGGCCGCCGGCCGCCTGACCTGCCCGTTCCCGGGCCCGTCCCTGCCGGCGCGGAGCTACTACACCTACGTGCCGGAGGCCCGGGCCGAGGATCCGACCGTGCGCGCCTTCTGCGCCTGGCTCACCGAGGCGGCGCACGAAGCCTGACGCGCCGGGGATGGCGTCGGGGGTCGGACTGGCGCAAGGATGGTTGTCGGGCAAGGATGCTTGTCAGGAACGCGTTCGACGGCGGGGTCCAGCGCCGACCGGTGAGCGCCGCGGCCGAAGGTGAGCTCATGGCGCGCAAGCGTCTCCGTCCCACGACCGTCTACCTGTCCGAGGCCGTGGCGCGGCTCGGGCTTTCCCCGGATTCCATCGATCTGGAGACCCTGCGCGCCGATCTCGAACTGCCGGAATTCGGGGCCGAGGTCGACGACGAGCGGGTCGCCGACGTTTTGCGCGCCCGCCAGAAGGCCCGTGCCTTCGCGGAGACCGGCGTCCCGGCGGTCCGACAGGCGATCCCCGCGCTCAGGGCCGCCATCCTGCGGGACCGCCGGGTGATCTGGACCATCCGGACCGAGATCCCGCTCCTCGACAATGGCCGCCTGGACCTGCGGATCGACAGCGCCCCGGACCCGGCGGCGGCCGAGATCCTGGCCCGCATGGCGGCCCGGAACGATCCGGCGCACCGCCTCGAGACCCTGCGGGCGGCGGTGGCGGAACGCGCCGGCGAGGTCACCCGGACCCTGAGCAAGCCGGTCGAGCGCCTGCGGGCACAGATCATCCAGGATCTGCGCGAGGTCGGGGCCGACGCGGCCGCCTATATCGCCCATCTGGACCGTTCGCTGCGCTCCCGCGTGTTCACCTACGGGCCGAAGCTGGCGCGCTCCCTGAACGACACCCTCACCCCCGTCCGGCGCCACGCCAAGGCGGTGGCGAGCGAGGGCTCGCGCCTGCGCCGCCTGCGCGATCAGGTCGGCTTCGGCGCCTATATCGAGCGCTTCGCCGCCGCCCGCCGGCTGAACCGCCGGATCCTGTTCCACATGGGACCGACCAATTCCGGCAAGACCTACGCGGCCCTGCAGATGCTGACGGCGGCCGCCAACGGCACCTATCTGGCGCCCCTGCGGCTGCTCGCCCTGGAGAATTACGAGGCCCTGCGCGAGCGCGGGCTCCGGGCCGGGATGGTCACCGGCGAGGAGGTCCTGGGCGAGCCGGAGCCGACCCACACCGCCCGCACCATCGAGACCGCCGACCTGACCCGCCCGATCGACGTGGCGGTGATCGACGAGATCCAGATGCTGTCGGATCCCGATCGCGGCTGGGCCTGGACCAACGCCCTGTTCGGCGTGCCCGCCCGGACCGTGGTCGTGTGCGGCTCCGACGACGCCCTGTCCTACGTCCGCCGCGCCGCCGAGGCCGCCGGTGAGTCGCTGGAGGTGATCCCGTTCACCCGCAAGTCGCCGCTGCTGCTGCTCGACGCGCCGGTCCCCCTGGAGAAGGTCGAGCCCGGGGACGCGGTCGTGGCGTTCTCGCGCCGGGCCGTGCACGAGAACCGCGAGATCCTGGTCGCCCGCGGGCACCGGGTGGCGACGATCTACGGCGCCCTGTCGCCGGAGGTGCGCCGGGCCGAGGCCACGCGCTTCCGCACCGGCGAGGCCAACGTGCTGGTCACCACCGACGCGATCGGCATGGGGCTCAATCTCGGGCCGCTCCGGCGGATCGTGTTCTCGACCGTGCGCAAGTGGGACGGCACGAAGGAGCGCGGCCTGACCAATTCCGAGATCCGCCAGATCGCCGGCCGGGCCGGCCGCTACGGCCACCAGGATGTCGGCTACGTGGCGGCGACGGACGCGGTCGCCATCGAGCCGATCCGGATCGCGCTGTCGGGCGCCCCCACGGCGCCGGCGGCCGATTCGCGCTTCTTCGTCCGGCCCGATCTCGGCGCGATCCGCTCGGTCGCCGAGGAGATGCAGACCCAGAGCCTCCACGAGGTGCTGACGCATTTCGCCCGGGCCACCTTCTATGCCGGCTCGCCGTTCCAGCCCTCGGCCCTGGAGGAGATCCTGGAGGTCGCGCGGGTCATCGACCGGGCGCGGCTGCCGATCGAGGAAAAGTTCGCCTTCTCGGTCTGCCCGATCAACCGGCGCGACGAGATCGCCATGGGCATGCTCGAGCGCTGGAGCCAGGCCCGGGCGGCGCGCACCACGGTCCCGGCCCTGCGGGCGAGCCTGACCGGGGAACTCGACTACCAGGAGCGGACCGTCCGTCTCGCCAGCGCCTATCTGTGGCTGTCGCGTCGCTTCCCCGACACGTTCGACGACGTCGAGGCGATCCGGCACATGCGCGGCCGCGCCAACGACGCCATCGAGCAGCATCTGCGCGAGACCGCGACCCGCAAGGCCGAGCGCCGCACCCGCCGGGCGGGCACCCGGTAGCGCATCATCCCGAAAGGCGGTTGCCGGCTTTCGGGATGATGCACCATCGAGACTTAACCCCTCACCAGCGGTAGCCGAGGCTGGCGATGACGGTCCGGCCGTTCCCGTAGAAGCAGCCGCCCGCCGCGAAGCAGGAGGCGACATAGGTCCGGTCGAACAGGTTTGCGGCGTTGATCGAGGCTTGCCAGCCCGCGAGCCCCGGATCGGCGGCGCCGAGATCGTAGCGGATCGCCGCATCGACCAGGGTCACGGCCGGCACGGAAAAACTGTTGGCCGGATCGCCGGCACTCCGGCCGATGACGCGGATCCCGCCGGCGAGGCTGAGGCCCGCGAGCGGCCCGCCCGGAAACCGGTAATGCGCCCAGAGCGACACCAGCTGGTCGGGCACGGCGACGAAGCGCTTGCCGACGAGCGCCGGGTTGCTGTCCCGGCGCACGGTGGTGTCGAGATAGGTATAGGCCCCGATCAGATCGAGGCTGTCGCACAGGGTCGCCCGGGCCTCGAACTCGATGCCGCGCGAGCGCACGGCGCCGGTCTGGACGCTGTAGAACGGATGCGCCGGATCGGCGGCGGCGACGTTGTCCTGGGTGATGTCGAAGCCCGAGACGGCGACGAAGCTGTCCAGGCCGGGGGGCTGATACTTCACCCCGACCTCGGTCTGCCGCGCCTGGGTCGGCTTGAACGGGGTGCCCGAGAAGCCGGTACCCAGGGTCGGCTCGAACGACGTCGCGTAGCTCGCATACGGCGCGAGACCGCTGTCGAACAGGTAGACCGCGCCAACCCGGCCGGTGAAGGCCTGGTCGTCCTGGCGAGAACTCCCCGCCGTCAGGCGGTTGGCGGTATCGAGCAGGGACCAATCCTGCCGGCCCCCGACCGTGACCGCCCAATGGTCCAGACGCATCTGGTCCTGGGCGTAGAGGCCGACGCGGCTCCAGTCCTGACGCGTGCTCGGCGCGGCGGGTGGACGCGCGAAGGGCCGGCGGTAGACCGGCGCCGCAAAGTCGATCGGCGGCACCGGGCCGAAGCCCGAGGCGTTCACGTCCGCCCGGGAGCCCTGGTAGCCGAGCCCGAGCAGGATCGTATGGCCGACCGGTCCGGTGGCGAAATCGGCCTGCGCCTGGTTGTCGAGCGACACACCGTCGACCGCCTCCCGCGACCAGGAGGCCGAGCGCTCGAGCAGGCGCGCGGTCGCGCCGAACGGGGCGAAATAGTTGATCGCCACGCCCTCGAAGCGCGTATCGATCTGGGCGTAGCGCAGGTTCTGGCGGACGGTCCAGGTCTCGTCGAAGCGGTGCTCGAAGGCGTAGCCGATCATCGCCTGCTGACGGTCGTACGCATCGAAGCCGGGCTCGCCCGGGAAGAAGCGGCGCCGGATCCGGCCGGCCGGGCTGGGGAACAGGCTCCCCTCGGCCGGGAGCCAACCCGCGAAGTTGTTGTGCGGGTCGTTCTGATAGAAGCCCAGCAGGGTGAGGTGCGTGTCGTCGTCCGGCCGCCAGGCCAGCGCCGGCGCCAGCACGAGCCGCTGCTCCCGTGAGAAATCGACCTGCGTGTCGACCCGCCGGCCGAGGCCGTTCAGGCGGTAGGCCCAGCGTCCGTCCGCGGTGATCGGCCCGCCGAGATCGAAGGCCGCCTCGGCCCGATTGCGGTTGCCGGTGGTGAGCGCGACCGCGCGGAAAGGCTGCTCGGTCGGCCGCTTGCTGACCATGCTGACGATGCCGCCCGGGCTCGCCTGCCCGTAGAGAACCGAGGCCGGTCCGCGCAGCACCTCGACGCGCTCCAGCACGGACGGGTCGATGACCTGCGCGGCCCAGTTGCCACCTTTGGCGAGCGGCAGGCCGTCGAGGATCTGCGGGTTGGTCGCGCCCGCCGCGAAGCCCCCGAAGCCGCGCAGGAACACGCTCTCCAGCACGCCGCCGATCCGCGTGTCGGCGAACACGCCCGGCGTGTAGCGCAAGGAATCGCCGACGCTCCGGGCCGCCTGCTGGTCGATCTGCGCCCGGGGGATCACCGACACGGCCTGCGGCACCGCGAGGAGCGGCGTGTCGGTCTTCGTCCCGGTGGCCGAGACCCGCGCCACAAGGCCGGGGACCGGATTCGTCCCGGTCATCCCGTGGCCCGTGACCGTGAGGGCCGGAAGGGCGATGGCGGCATCGGTCCCGGGGCCCTCGTGACCGACTGCCCTCTTCGCTTCGGCTGCCGCGCCCGCTCGGTTGCGGGGTGCCGCGGTGCGGCTCGACGCGACGCCGGGTCGGCCCGCGCCGGGCACGTAATCCTCGGCGTGGAGGGCCGCCGGGGAGCCGGACAGGATCACGGCCAGCACGCATGTAGCTTTGGATGATCGGGGGTTCGCGCGCGGCTTCTGGCCGATTGGGGCGACGGCGTGCGGATCCTGCGGGCGCGGAGACATGGTCGGGCTCCTGTCTGGGGAGCCCAGCGCTACGGCGATTGCTGCCGCCGGTCAACAAAGGTAGGATGATTGGATGAAACTATCTTTTAGCGCAATTCCAAGGAGTCCGGAGCATGCACCGTGCGGCCTTCACCCTTCACGACGTCTCGGCCTTTCCCGTCGTGCGGATGCGGAATGGGGATGCCTGCGCGCCCGGTTACGCACCGGCCTGGTGCCGGGAGATGGACGCGCTTCTCGGGCGCAACACCCCCTTCGTGCTCATCTATCAGGGGCGCCGAAACGACGAGCCGCACGACGATCGGGTCGCCCGCGGGCTGTGGCTGAAGCGGAACAAGGACGCCTTGGCGGAGCGCTGCCGCGCCCTGATCATCGTCGAGCCCGACCGAGATCGGCGCGCGGCTCTGGACGCGGCCTTCCCCAGCCTGGTCCGCGCTTTCGGTACACCGCAGGCCGCCTGCGCCACCGATGAGGAGGCGGTCGCGCTGGCCAGGCAGGCCCTGCGCGCGACCGGCTGAACGGAGCGCGATCAGCGATCGGCGGCAGCCGGCCCGTCACGCTCAAGCGCGTCGAGGATCGGGCTGACGATCGCCCGGGCGGCCTCCGCGGCACCCGCTTCATCGCGGTCCCGGATCGCATCGACGACCCGGCGATGGGCGGCGAGGTCCGGCTCGGGCAAGGTCCGGTCGGCCAGCGCCGCGCTCGTGCTGCCGTGCAAGGCCAGCGCGAAGTAGCGATAGAGCTCCACGAGGGCGGCGTTGCCGCCGCTTTGGGCGACCGCGACATGGAAGGCGATGTCGCGCTCGATGAAGCCCGCGAGATCGCCGTCCTGGGGACGCTCCCCGCGCGCATCCAGCAGTTCCTCGAGCCGTCGCACTTCGTCCGCGTCCCGCCGGGTCGCGGCCCGGCGCGCGGCCTCGGTCTCAAGCAGCGCGCGCAGCTCGAAATGGTCGCGCAGGCTCGCATGGGTGACCCGGCGCATGACCTCCGCCGGGTCGACGTTGAGGCGGACATAGGTCCCGTCGCCCTGTCGCACCTCGAGGACCTTGGCATGCGAGAGCACCCGCACGGCCTCCCGCACGGTGTTCCGGCCGACCTGCAGCATCTCGGCGAGTTCCGCCTCCTTCGGGATGCGCGCCCCGACCTTCCAGCGGCCGGTCTCGATCTGCGTGCGGATGAGCTCGATCGCGGAATCGACCAGGGAGCGTCGGGCGGCCTGGGGCAGGTTCAAGGTCGGGGGCATGGGAGCAGCTTTACGCGAGGATGCAGGATCATCCCACGTCTGAACCGTCTCCTCGATCGGCCCGTTTGGCAAGCATAGCCCCGAACGCAGAAAACCCGGCTCGCGTTAGCGAACCGGGTTTTTGATGGGTCGAGTGGTCGAAAGAGATTTGGTTGCGGGGACAGGATTTGAACCTGTGACCTTCAGGTTATGAGCCTGACGAGCTACCGGGCTGCTCCACCCCGCGCCAAGGTTGTGCGGCTGGTCCGGGCTGGCTGATCGCCTGTGGGGCGGGCTCCGGGGCCGATCGCGGTGATCGTGCTGAGGGAAGGGTGTGATTGCGTTGTGCGGGTCTGGCGGCGACCGACTCTCCCGTGCCTTGAGACACAGTACCATGGGCGCTGGCGTGTTTAACGGCCGAGTTCGAGATGGGATCGGGTTCTGGGCACG